>NZ_JBDQZI010000014.1:0-113217 GCF_042920265.1 Lysinibacillus sp. KU-BSD001
ATATCTATCACCTCTAGTAGTAAGTGCTAATTTTATTTTCAAGAATATCTTTTAATTTTATTTTATAAAGAAAAAAGACTGTAGACAAACTCGAAATTTTCGAGTTTGTCTACAGTCTGAGCCTATTTAAACAATAGGCTAACAGGAAAATTATAATAACTTCAGCATAGATGTCGATTATCCATTTTTTAGTTTGTGGAATGGGTGAACAATCAATTTGCTATGTAGATTTTAGTCATCTTCTAAAAGAGGAAGCGGCCTTTATCCGTAAATAAAATAGCATACTTTTTTCACTAATCAACAGATGTATCACTGACTATTACTAATCTACTTTTACAGTTCAGTCATACTAGCATCTAACGCCTTAGATCTGTAATTTTGCATCTCTATTGTTTAATAGATCCACCTATCATTACCCTTAAATTACCATAACATATTTACTTAGTCAATTTATTCCTTAATTTAACTATTTTATCATTCAATATGTTTCTTAAGATACGAACAAATTCTCACGTTAAACCAACCTTTTATTTAATGGAGATTCTTATAACTGGCTCATATTTAGGGATTTGTTCCATATTTGTTTTATACAATACGATTTCTTCTACATGAAAAGATAATGGCTTAGCTTGAAAGGGATTATACTTTGTTAATAGCTCCTGATCGAACCTTTCAGCACTAGACCATTTCCGTGCGAATGTAATATGAGGATGATACGGACGTGTATCTAACGTAAATCCAGCATCTAAACATTGTTGCTGCACAATGGCTTGCAGTTGAAATAATGCATGTTCCTCGTTTACTGCTCCCCAAAAAATGCGCGGTGTTTGCTCATTGCCGAAAATATTCAGCCCTGTAATTTGCAAAGAAAAGCTTTGTCCTTCCGTTATAGCTTCACCTACTAAATCAATCACTGTTTGCAGTTTTTGCTCTTCTACAGCACCGAGAAAAACTAAAGTAATATGATAATCATCCATATGTACCCAGCGGTTAAACTGAAAAATATGTTTTACATGTAGCATCTCCGCATGAATGATTTTCTTCATCTTATCTGGTAATGGCACGGCCCAAAAATAATGTGGATTTTTACTCATTTGATCCCTCTTTTTAATATATTTCGATTTCTCTTACTAAAAATGATTAATATGTTACTTCCCTTCATTCATATTGTTAGCCATGTTAGTCATCATTATGTTCACTAGTTTCCGTCATTTAAGATGATTGTAACTATTCTATATGAAGAAAGCCCGAAAAGCTTTATCGCATTTTCGGGCTACAGTAGTTATGATACGAGTGAAATAATGGTAATGTTTTTAGTTTTTATTCTTCCTTCCGAAATGTTTTAGGCATTAACACAACGATTACTTCTCCTGTTACAACGAGTTGATTATCCGCGAATACTTCAGTGTACACTTTATACTTTTTCGGATGGATTTCTTCTATTGTACCGATTGCCTTTAACGGCCCGCCCATTGGGGTTGGTTGTTTATAATTTACTTGCAACGAGCTTGTTACAAAGCGTGGTGGGTTCACCCCGTCACCTATTTCATGTCCATTTTGACGATGCAAATACAAAGAGGCTGAACCGGCACTATGGCAATCGATAAACGATGCAAGCGCCCCACCATACACAAACCCAGGAATTCCCCCTGTATACTCTGGTCGTGGTGTGTAAATCGTAATCGTTTTCTCGCCAAGCCAGCCTGTACGAAGATGATGCCCCTGTTCGTTTAATCGTCCACACCCATAGCACCCAGCAAAATCATCTGGATAATCATCTTGAATCGCTTTAATCACTTTTTCTTCCATGTTTCTCCCCCCTATGTATAGAAAATCTTTAGTTTTTCCTAGTTACCCCTTTAATCAATGACAAACCCGATTTTCCCTAATTGCTGTGCATTTTCTAATCGCTTAAATGCTTGTTCAAACTGCTCCAAAGGATACATGGCATCGACAATTGGTGTGATTCCGTGCTGCTTTATAAATTGCAGCATGTCACGAAATTCTTCTGCACTACCCATTGTTGAACCTAAAAGGCTAAATTGACCATAGAAGAATGTGCGAAGATCGAGTGGCACCACATCCCCTGCTGAAGCCCCAAAAGTGACGATTGTCCCACCTGGGCGAAGCTGCTCTAGTGACTTATTAAACGTCGCCGCGCCTACACATTCAATGACAAGGTCTACCTTTTCTCCACTGAATGCCTCGTTCCAATCTGAGTTGCTATCAATTGCCTGATCAGCACCCATTTCTAACGCCTTTTTACACTTCTCTTCTGAGCGCGATGTTACATACACAATAGCCCCAGCTGCTTTCGCAAATTGTAATAAAAATGTCGCGACACCACTACCGATACCAGGAATGAGTACCTTCATGCCTGGCTGTACACGTCCTCTCGTAAATAATGCTCGGTAAGCTGTAAGTGCTGCGAGAGATAATACACCCGCTTCTTCCCATGTTAAATGCTTCGGCTTTGGTACTGCATTTTCAGCAGGAATGACAACATATTCCGCAAACGTCCCATGAAACGGTAGACCGAGAATTTCAAATCCTTCAGGTGGCGCATCACTCTTTTCTTTCCAGCCAAGTCCTGGATTAATGACAACTTCATCACCCATTTGAACATCGGATACCCCTTCACCAATCGCATCAATGATTCCTGCACCATCTGACCCGATAATAAGAGCGGGATCCGTCGGTTGATGACGGTTAAGGACAAATAGATCACGATGATTAAGTCCCGCTGCTTTAAGTTTTACTCGCACCTCCCCTGCTTTTGGCTGTACTTTTTCTATCTCTCGATATGTAAGACCTTCAAAGCCTATTGTCTTTTCATGCACAACTGCTTTCACCTAGAACACTCCTTATTTTTCAATCCGATTATTACTCTATTAAATTAGCCAATTTCTTTCATAATCATATACTAAATATACAGACTATTCAAAATTTAAAATCCTTAGCGTATAAAACTAAAGAACAAAAGCGCTAAAACGCCTGCTCATCCCCGACACGCGCTGGAGAATCCCGACAAGTGTGCTTGCTACATGTAGGAGGGAGTCAAAGCGTCGCGAGGGGATGGCACTTTCGCCTAGACGTAGATGCTCTTTTCCACAACCGTTATCCACCATGCGACATTTTATAATTTCCTTAACAATAAAAAAACCCAACTCATTCATATGAATTAGGTCGTGAACGTGCACGATATAACGGTCTTAATGATGTCTGTCTGCACGCATTGCATCTTCTTTCGTTACATGTACCGTGCCAAATGGATGTTGTAGAGGGGCATAAATTGAGTAAAGCTTGAGCGGGATATTCCCTGTATTCGTCAAGTTATGCCATGTGCCAGCTGGGATAATAATGGCATCATCATCCTGTACAGTCCTTACAAATTTTAACTGTTCTCTTGTTTTCCCCATTTGAGTAATCCCTTGCCCTTGTTCAATCCGTATAAATTGGTCAAGTTGAGGATGTATTTCTAATCCAATATCTTCTCCCGGTTGAAGGCTCATCAATGTCACTTGCAAATGCTTTCCTGTCCATAAAGCCGTTCGGTACGTGTTATTCTGTTCTGTTGCTTCATGTATATTAATGACAAACGGGTTCGGTCCGTAATCTTTTAACTCCATATGACTTCTTTCCATTGTAGATGAGTCAAATCCAAATGGGTACGTACCATTCATTGTCATCCCATAATTCAGCTGTCCCATACAATTACACATCGGCATAGACATGTAAGGAGAAGCTGGATATGAATACATCCAAGGTGCATAGTACATTTTGTTCCACCCTTTCGTACATTTCTCTCATTATCGTATGCAATGTTGTGAGGGAACGTACTTACTAATCACGTTATACTATACAACAACATTATCTTGTGACTTTTTTCGCACATTTTTTTCTTCAATAGGAAAAAAATACATTATTCTAATTTAAAAATATTAAATTAGCATTATAATAAAATAGTAGGTATAGATATATAAACAATTAGTCATTTATGGAAGTTTTAAGGGGAGCTTATCATGCGTATTACTCAATTAAAATCAGTAAGACAAAAAATTTTAGCAGGTTTTGGTGTTGTTTTATTGCTCATGTTAATGTTATCAAGCTATCTCATTTTAACAATGAAGTACATCCATCAAAAAACTGACATAGTTATTAAAGATGAATTGAACTTGCTCGTATTAGACGAAAAAATGGCATTCAATATTGCAGAAAAAATTGCATTAGCGCGTGGTTATGTACTAACAGGCGATGTAAGCTATAAAGAAGAATTTGAACAATACAGCCAACAAACAATTGAGTTAGAAAAACAGTTAATGGAACACTCAGATTCCACGCAAGTGAAAAACCTTATTCAATTAGGCCAGCAGTGGCAAAATACAGTCGAAAATCAAGTATTTCCTTTATACGATCAAGGAAATGTAGAAGCAGCAATTTCCTTATTAAGTGGTGAGGCACAAATACATGCACGCGAATTAATGTCAGGTTACAATGAAATGACCGCTAATCGCGAAGTAAGAATGGAAAACCAAGGAGAAGAAATTAGCAAATTAGGTACTAGTATTATGTTGGTCAATGTAATCTTCATTATCACCATCATAATCATCGGCTTAGTTATTGCCTTCTATGTCACAAACAGCATTGTCAAACCCGTTAACCGTGTTATGCACCGACTCCAAAAAATTGCCGATGGAGATTTGAGTGATCAAGCACTTACAGTCAACTTAAAAGATGAAATTGGTGTGCTAATGCATGCTACCAATGCTGTCAGCGAAAATAATAATAAACTACTGCAGCAAATTCAACAGACTGCTGATGACCTATATCAAGGTAGCCACAAAATTTCATACTCAACAACAGAAGTGAGTAAGGGGTCTGAACAGATTGCCATGACTATGAATGAGCTCGCAACAGGTGCGGAGGCACAAGCAAATCTATCAGGTGAAATGGTAAGTAAGATTGAATCATTTACACAAAACATCAATGAAATTAATGACAACGGACAAAAAATGGCGATTCAATCGGATGAAATTCTTGAAATGACAACTCATGGTCAACAATTGATGAATCAGTCGCTTTCTCAAATGGCAATGATTAATGATGTCTTTAAAATATCTTTTGTGAACGTACAAGAACTAGGAAAACAATCACAAGAAATTTATCAACTCGTTGCGGTCATTGAAGAAATTTCAGCCCAAACAAATTTACTTGCACTGAATGCTGCTATTGAGGCAGCTCGGGCTGGGAAAGCTGGAAAGGGCTTTGCTGTGGTGGCATCTGAAGTAAAAAAATTAGCAGAGCAAGTTTCTCATTCGGTTGTCAATATTACTCAAATTATCGATAAAATTCAGTTCGAAACACGTACTGTCACAGACTCGCTTCAAAATGGCTATACAGAGATTGAGAAAGGCTCTGAACAGATGCGCGTAACAAGCGAAACCTTTGATAAAATCAACCAAGCCATTCATCTCGTTACACAAAATATTCAAGATACATCTTACCGTATCAACCAAGTAACAGCAGACAGTGAAAATGTCGGCAAAATAATTGAAGAAATTGCCGCTGTCACGGAAGAAGCGGCGGCAGGTATTGAAGAAACAGCTGCTTCTGCTGAACAATCCAGTAGCTCCCTGCAAGAAGTAGCAAGTCGTGCTCACCAGCTTCTCGAAACAGCTGAACAAATGAAAGCAGGTATCCATCGTTATAAGCTAAGAGGTGAATAAAACATCACGACTACAAAAGCTATACAAAATTTCACGATTTAAAATTTTGGACCAGTGCGTAAATGTACTGGTCTTTTTGATGGATAGGAAAGTATATGTTTTCAAGGAACGACACATAAGAATATACCTATTTCCCGCACATATAATTTACAGAATCGGTCTTCGATTACTCTCGATAGAAAGAAGGATACTATTGAATGTCATGATTGTGAGTGGCTTTATTTTTTTAAGTGTCAGTATTGGTGGGGGCATTGCTTGGCTCTTTTCAGCGCTATTTCGTCAGACAACACATCATTTATCGCTACTATGTGGCGGGTTTTTAATTGGACTACTTCTACTCGAAATTATCCCTAGTTCTTTACAGATGTATGAGCTGTTAAGCCTTATACTTGGTTTTCTCATTGGGCATCTGCTATTTCTTATATTGCATCATTTTTTCTATCAGACAAATTTGCAAAAACAATCTGTCTACTTGCTCACTATTGCTATACTGATTCATACGATTCCACTTAGCCTCACGATCGGCAATTTACTTGGTAATGCGACACTCGGGATTGCTCTTACAGCTTCTATCGTGCTACATCATCTTCCTGAAGGCTTTGCCATCACTACGATTATGCTCTCACAAGGGGAAAAACTTCTCGGATTGCTTCTTTATTTCACAGGATTTGCCGCTTTCTTTGGTGTGTTTGTCTGGCTTGGTTATTATACGAATCTCAGTAATGTATCTGAAGGGATCTTAATAGGCGTTTCCATTGGGTTAATCGCTAGTACTAGTATTTCTGAATTTATTGTACATAACATTCGAGCTACATCGAAAATCAATGTGCTAACTTATCTGCTAATCGGCTATTTACTCAGCTTTGGATTTCATTTAGTCATTGGGTAACAGAGCACTTCATACAATGAGACCTTCAAAAACATCCCCCTCAAGCAATAGTACGCATCACATATCAGGTATCTCTGGACATGGTATAAACACTTTAAACAAAAAGTCATAGATAAACCACGTATCTTGAAGTCGATACGACAAGTTTATCTATGACTATATTATTTTACCCCGATTTGCATAAATCGATTATACACCGCTCGTGCTATTTTAGGGTCCGTGACACTATGGATAATGGCACGCCCGTCCGCAAAAAAGACGATTCGACAATCCTCAAAGTGACACGATAGCAAATACGGGTTTAACACAAGGTTTGTAACTTGATCGTTTATGTTGTTCGCTATCTCTTCCAATGAGTATGTTTGTGCAATGCCTGGTCTGAGTTGAACAGCATCTCGCCCGCACAGCACATGTGTTTTCATTTGATTTTCAAATTGTAAAAAAGGATACGTTGGCTGCTCTCCGCAACTTGGACAAGAAGGGTTTTTTAGCTTTTGCACATTGATTTCAGCTCGTTCATCTTTCCAAAGATCGATGGATTGTACAATAGGTACCATTGTTTTTCCAGCAAACCATTTGAATACTTGTGTCACCTGATAGGCAGCTGTTACTTGCACAATCGGGCTAATGACACCAACCGTATCACACGTCATGGCATCTATTGGCAAATGATTGAGTAAACAATGTAAACAAGGTGTCGCTCCTGGAGTAATCGGCAATGTTAACCCGTAACTCCCTACACAAGCACCAAATATATAAGGAATTCCTTGCTTCATCGCTGCATCATTGACGATTAAGCTCGTTTCAAAATTATCTGTTGCATCTACGACAATGGCATGATCTTTCATTAATTCTTCAATATTGAGCCCATGTACATCCTCAACAATGCCTATAATAGCAATTTCACTATTGATTTGCTCCAGTCGTTTTTTAGCAGCAATCGCTTTTGGCACTTTCTTTTGAACATCTTCCTCTACATAGAGCTGTTGCCTTTGTAAATTGCTCCATTCCACATAATCTCGGTCGACAATGGTTATCTGCCCAATCCCAGCCCTCGCTAGCATTTCAGAGCTAGCCGAACCAAGTGCTCCTGCCCCAATAATGAGAACCTTCGCCTGCTGCATACGTTCTTGCACATGCTTCCCTAAAAATAATGCTTGTCGTGCATAGCGGTTGTTCAAGATGTCACCATTCCCGTTGTTGGGCTACTTGCCACAGCGTATTCTTTTTCTTCGATTCTTCCTGCCTCAAATCCTAGTCTGCCAGCTTCTACGGCTAGTTTCATTGCTTCTGCCATTTTCACTGGATCTTTTGCACCTGATACGGCGGTATTCAGTAACACTGCATCGGCTCCTAGCTCCATTGCATAGGCAACATCCTTAGGGGCACCAATCCCTGCATCGACAATAACTGGAATTTCGGACTGTTCAATAATAAATTTCAAATTAAGAGGATTAATGATTCCTTTGCCAGATCCAATCGGTGAGGCACCTGGCATAATGGCATGGACACCCAGATTTTCAAGGCGTTTCGCTAGCACTACGTCATCCGATGTATACGGCAATACGATAAACCCTTCCGCAAGCAGCATTTCAGACGCTTTTAATGTTTCAATCGGGTCTGGTAAAAGTGTACGATCATCGCCAATGACTTCTACTTTAATCATGTCGCATAACCCAGAAGCTTTCGCCAGTTTGGCAATACGCACCGCTTCTTCCGCTGTTTTAGCCCCTGCTGTATTCGGTAGTAACGTGTATTTCGTTAAATCTAGTTGCTCCAGAAAATTCGGTTGTTCCGCTGAAAAAATATTCATTCTTCTCACAGCAAACGTTAAAATTTCTGATTGTGATACTTCTACTGCTTTTTTCTGTACTTCAAATGATGGATATTTCCCAGTTCCTAATAAAAGTCTTGATTGAAACGTACGATCTGCAATTTTTAACATATTTCATCCTCCTCCAACAAAATGAACAATTTCTACGACATCGCCATGTGACAGGCTAGTCGTCTCATAATTTTCTTTTGTGATAATTTCCTGATTTACTTCTACGACAACAATGCGATTTTCTAAATTGTAATGAGCTAGCAATCCTTGAACAGTCTGAACTGTTTCTGGCAGTTCAATTTGTTTTCCATTTACAATTATGAACATGCTTTCATCACCTCCTAAACAGTTAATGGCTTTTGGCGGTCAAGTCGAAATGCCTCTATCCACTCTTTTTTCACGTCTCTTTTCAAAATGAGATTGGCAATCATCTCACCTGTTGCGGGAGCTAACAAAATGCCATTGCGATAATGCCCTGTTGCAAATAAAATGGATTCATCTTCTGGATGATGACCGATGAATGGCTTTTGATCAAACGTTTGTGGTCGTAATCCCGACCAAACAGCATCGATGTTCATATGAGCACTAGTAGGCAATAGCTCTTTCGCTTTTTGAATTAATGTTTCGATACCATTTAAACTTACTTGTTCTGTCCAGTCGTTCTCTTTCATCGTTGCGCCAATAACAAGCTTTCCGTTATTTCTTGGAACAATATAGTATTTATCATGGAAAATCGTATGCTTTAAAACAGCTTGTTCATCCGTAACGGATATACACTCCCCTTTGACTGGCGTCATTTGATGCTGTAAACCTAGCTCCTTAAAGAAAGTAGTGCTCCAAGCACCACTGGCAATCACAACGCGCTTTGCTTCCACAAGTCCTCGTGTTGTTTCAATTAGAAAATTGTCATGCTGTTTTTGGATGTGTAGCACCTTTGTATAGTCAAAAATGGATGCTCCAAGAACTTGAGCGCTTTTAGCAAAAGCCTGGCATACACCAATCGGTAACACATTAATATCGTCTTGGATATATGCTGCACCTACTATATGAGGGGAAACATCTCGTTCTAGTTTTCTTACTTCCTCTGCTTCAAGCCATGTAACAGTAGGTTGCGCTAACATGGCCGCTAATTCTTTTTTGTCACGATCAGAAAAGGCAAGCTTTAAAATCCCGCCCTTTCTATACCCCAAGTCGATACCACTTAACGCATATAATTCCTCTTTTAACTTCGAATAAAGAGACTGACTATATCTTGCAAAAGGGAAAAAAACATTGACATCCCCTTCACACTCCGAATGAGCACCGAGCATGCCTGCCGCTGCACTTGTCGCTTTTGCGCCGATTTGACTTTCCTCAAACACCGCTACGTCGATTTGCTCTTTTGCTAAATAGTAAGCAATGGCACTTCCAATAATCCCGCCACCAATGACGGCTACTTCATAGCTTGTTTTCATATTTGACCACCTCATCGAATTGACTTGCTGCAGCGAATGGATTTTCTGCCGAAAAAATACCGGACATCACAGCAATGCCGTCCGCTTGTATATGTTGTAATGCCTGTACTTGGTCTAACTTAATCCCACCAATTGCAAAGACAGGAATCTTCAAATATTTTTTCATCTGAAGAATCGGGGCAAGACCATGCGGAGCCTTTCCTTTTTTGCTATTCGTTTCAAAGCAATGACCATATAACACATAGTCAGCCCCTTGTCGCTCCGCCTCTTGTGCGCCTTCATAATCATGTACAGACTTCCCTACCTTGATATGTGGAAATAACGCCTTCACCTTTTGTACAGGTAACCCCTTTTCTGGCAAATGCACCGTTTGAATGCCACTACATAATGCAACATCCAATCGATCATTTAAAATAAGCTTCCCTTTTTCAATACCACCCTCGTCTAAATAGTGAAGCAATGTCATGACTTCTTTTACTGTCTTTGTCTTTTCTCGTATTTGGATAAAGTCGACGTTGTGCTGAATTTGGAGTATTTTCTTTGCCAGTTCCAGCACTGTATGCGAATCATCCGTTACTGCCATCAGCTTCATGTTAGACATGCACCCTCCTTTTGGCGATTTTTACAAATAAAAAAAACCACTCTCCTGAAAAGGAAAGTGGTTCTGTTTGAATAAGATCCATGTACAAAAAAGTACACAAAAAACCCCAACATCACTCTACTTCCCTACGCAGATACAAATCTGATCAGGTTGTGAGGGTTTAAAAGTAACTACTTTCTTCTCAGCCCTTATCAAGGGATCCCCTAGTAAAATTTCAATTTATTCAATTATTATGAATTTAACCATCATTCTATTACACAAATGTTGAAATAGCAAGAAGGCTTTTCAAATATGTTACAAGTATCTCCACTTCAATTCATGTCGTAATCGCATAAGTTCTCCCTTTTCATATAGATATTTATGTTCTCTTATCTAGGTATCTCGTAATGAGCAAAAACTCATCCTAAAAATACCAGGTCAATAGTACAAGGTATGTATCATAGCCTCCGCGCTTTGCCACAGCCTACACAGGAGCTAAAACAGGCACGGCCTGTTTGGATCTCCTGTTCCTGCTCCTGACGCTGCGCTTTCGTCGCAAAGAAAATCTTGGCTCCTGTGGCTATGGCGCGCTACGGCAAAAGTGAATACTTCTCGATATGCTAGAAAACCAGTTCTCTTCTCTAAAAGAAATCAATTTCTTTCTATTTGCAAGTATAATTGCCCAGCCTCTACCGTAATGAATGAGCAGCTTTCTTTATTTTTAGCAACCGATTATTTATGAAACAATAGTTGCTTGTAGCGGAGGCACGAGAGTGTAGCTGACGGCATACGCCTTTCGCTACAGAGCAAAGCTTCCTACGGGAAAAGCGATAGAAGAACAAAGGCTAAAACCGTCACGTCCTGTGACAACGCCTTTGTGACCAACATCATGTTGGCCTCAAGACCCCGCAGGAAATTTATTTGCGACGAAAGCGCAGCGACAGGAGCAGCGAAGGATGAGCGACGAGGAGGCTTGGTCTCGCCCGTGGAAAGCGAGTGCCGCAGCGGAAAGCAATGGTTACTCAAATGGAAATATATATTTGTGAATTTTCTCATTATGAGTAGTATGATAAAATATAAGTTAACTACTAACACAATAATGTTTACATAAAATCATTACATACGGAGGAAAGTATTATGTACAAACTACGCGGGCATCACCTTTTTTGCCTTTTAGGGTATCGAGGAATGGGCTACTCTAAAGAATACGTAGAAAATATGACGCGCATCCATCAAACATTGAGAGCTAATCCAAAAACACTTGTGCAGCTTGTTAAAGGCCCTGATCATTTATGCGAAAAGTATCCTAACTCTGGCGAATATCATTGTCAAGATGACAATATTTATGATAGAGATGCTGTCATTTTAGAAAAGCTCGGTCTTCATATTGGACAAATTGTAAGTTGGGAAGACATTGAATCCTCCGTCCAACAACATGTCATCCCAAGTGATATTGGCATCGTTTGTGAAACATGTTCTTGGCGCTCTTACGGGGTATGTGAGGAAGGGGTTCAGCGAATTACTACAGGAAACGGGTTGTGGGAAGTGAAATAGACTGCATAAACGTCTCTTTACTTGTAGTATGATGCTTTCCTATAGCAATCTCCCCTGTTACTACCCTTGATTTTTTCAAAAAAAAATACGTAAACAGACAAAAGAAGCACTCAATCATTTTGGCGTACAAAATGATTGAGTGCTCTCTTTTTTAACGACTAAAGTGAATTTTCCTTAAGCCATTTTTCAATATAAGGATAAATTTCATTTACTGCACGACGACCTGTACATACAGAAACGTGACCTGTTTGCACATCATGCAATGTCTTATTTTTGCTTGATACTTTATCATTCAGTGGCTTAATTTGTTGTGGTAAAACGATATTGTCACGAAGAGCACAAATATTCAATAGATTCGCTTTAATATTAGCTAGCTTTACTTGTTGTCCACGGACTTCTAATTCATCATTCATTAATTTATTATCCTGATAAAAGTCCCCAATCCATTGTCTATATGCTTCACCTGGGAAAGGCACGCCATCATTCAACCATTTTTGCATTAATTTCCAATTTAAAACCGACTCTTCATTATCCACACGATTCGCTAAATTGATATATGTCCCTAATGTATTAGAAACTGGACTTAGCAATTTATTTCCATAGTCAATCATTTCAAATGGAATATTGCCTAATGTATCAACTAGTTTATCTAATTGGAAATAATCTTTGTCTAACCAGTTCGTATATAAACCGGCATCTTCAAAATCGATTGGCGTTGTCATTAATACTAAATTACGAATTGGCAGGATATCATTATACAAGGCTGTGAAAATAGCCGTCATTGTACCGCCCATGCAGTATCCAAACATCGTAATTTCTTTCGCATTGGAAATCTTCAATATTTTTTTCACTGCTCGAGGTATATAGTCGACGATATAATCATCTAACTTCATATGACGATCTTCGTAACCTGCTGTACCCCAATCTAGTAAATAAACATCATGACCTTGCTCCGTTAAATGTTCAATGAGGCTGTTACCCGGATAAAGATCCAAAATATACGGTTTATTGATCAGTGCATAAATCATTAAAATCGGCACTTTATTTGTTTTTTTCGCATTTGGCTGGAAGCGGTATAGCTTCGCTTTATTTTTTGTCCACACCACTTCTTTTGGTGTTTGACCAACTTGTGGATCAGCATCCTTCGTAAGCACTGCACTTACACGTTTGAATCGTTCAATATCACTTGAAAATGGGATGGAATAAGCAAAACGATCCATCCATTCCTCAAATGGCTTTGTATCTAAGTTAATCATGGAACTCCTCCTAGTTAATGGTTTCTATTGGCGCGCTAAAATTTACATGTATAATCCACCATTAACATTAATTGCTTGGCCGGTTACAAAGCTTGCTTGCACTAAATATAGAACGGCTTCTGCCACTTCACTTGGTTGACCTAATCGTGGAATCGGCACTTTTGAAACGATTGATTGTTTTACATCTTCCGGCATCTCTGCAACCATCTCTGTTTCAATATACCCTGGACAAATGGCATTTACAGTAATCCCTTTGCTTGCTGTTTCTAAAGCTAAAGATTTTGTAAAACCTAGTAAGCCTGCTTTCGTTGCAGCATAGTTCGTTTGACCAAATGCCCCCGCCTGACCAACGATTGAACTAATGTTAATAATGCGCCCAAATTTTTGTTCCAACATATGTTCAATCACTTGTTTTGTTGTATTGAAAACCCCTGTTAAATTGACATCTAATACTTGATCCCAATCTTCTTTTTTCATTTTACGGAATGAACGGTCTTTCGTAATACCAGCATTATTAATCAAGATATCCACTTTACCGAAGTGCTTGATTGTTTCATCAATTAATTTTTGCGTATCTTCTGGAACGGCTACATTCGCTTGAACCGCTAAAACTGTCCCATCATTTTCTTCAATTTGCTGAACTACCTCAAGCATACATTCTGTCCCTTGTTGATAAGTCGCTACTACTTTTGCACCGTTTTTGGCTAAAGTTTTTGCGATTTCTGCCCCGATACCACGTGATGCGCCAGTCACAATCGCCACTTTCCCTAGTAATGGTTTTTGAATCTCAACTTGGTTTTCTTGTAATAATACTGACATTAACAATCTCTCCTCTTAATTTAATATTCATTTGCTTTTTCGAAATATCATTTACTTCGATTTTTTGTAAATATATTTTACTTAGCTATTTGAATTACGCGGAGGCGAAGCAGGAGGGGTGCTCGGTTTAGAAAGTAATTCAATGACCGTATCCAATTTTTTATCTAATTTCGTGACAGCTCGCTTTAAAGACTCAATTTCTTTTGTTGTATTTTCTGTTACGTTATCTAATTGATCTTCTAAATCAATAACTTTCGTTTCAACATTGATAATTAATGATGCCGTATTGGCCACATCCTCACGAGTAGGGACATTAATTTGCTTCAAGTAAGACTCTGTAATGACATTAAAAAATTCCTGTTGCTGTAAATATTGACTTTGTACTTGCCCTAATACTTCCGAAAAAGATTTTTGTTCTAACGTCTCTTGAATAATATCACGCCAAGAACTTTCTGCTTTGTCATACAAATCTTTCCATAAATTGAAAGCTTCAAATGGAGTTTTATTGGTCAATATAAATCCTCTCCTATTTTTAGAATTTTCCCAACAATTAAAATTTACCACATATGTAAATTTTTTCAATATGTTATTGTGACAAAAATATTATTTTTACACAAAAACACAATTGTAATTTTTGGTACTAATAATTTATGTATGTTAATTGTTGACAAAATATTCGTGTAGGTGTAAATTACACTTATAAGCTAATTAACTATAGGTGGTGATAAATCATGAAATCAGAGGAAAGTAATGACAAAGCAAAAAATCCGAATATTGGGGCACCTAAAAATTTTTTAGTTCCGATTATGTTATTACATCTTCGTGAGTGGAATTCGCACGGCTATGAATTGATGGAAAAATTAACGACGTTTGGCATCAGCTCTGTAGATCAAGGTAATTTTTATCGTTTATTAAGGCAGCTTGAGAAAGATTCACTTGTCACATCCGCTTGGGATACAAATTCAAGTGGGCCAGCAAAACGTATTTATTCCATTACGGAAGCAGGCGAACAATATTTAGATATGTGGGCAGGTTCTTTAAATCAGTACCAAAAGTTATTGAACAATTTTTTCAATCTATACAATCCTTTTTATACTCCAAGTCAGTCACTTCAAGAAAAACAACAAACCGTAACAGCTTCAGCAGCCAAAAAAACTACTCAGACTACTACTATCCCAGAAACGAATGCAACTAAACAAAATACAACTGTTCGAAAAAGAAGAAATACGAGAACTGCTAGACAAACGAAAAATGAACAATAATCTTTGGGTGTTATGCACTTCGTTGCATTCATTATAAAAAATAAAAGGTAATTAACAGGAGGCACAATGATGAACAATGATGTATTACTAAAAAGTATGGATACTCTTTGGGATGGATGGTTAAACAGCTTTAAATTAGTTCACCAATTTCAAGATGAAGTAGAGAAGAAAGCTATACAAGCAGTCGAAAGTCAAAAAGAATGGCTAAAATCTACTGTGTCTACATTAAATTCAATTGAGGAAGAATCGAAAAAAGCTTCGAAAGAATGGCAAGATAAAGTAAAGGTCAGTTTAAATGAGATGAATAAAAATAAGCAATTAGATCAAGTAACAAACTGGCTTGACAGTTTACAGGACATTAACGAAAAGGTACAATCCTTCACGTGGAAACCGAACCATGCTATCTTAGATCTTCTTGAAAATTCACAAGAGCAATGGGAAGCGACAGCTAAAAAAGCAATCGAACATCAAAAACAAGAACGCAGCGAAGCGTTCAAGAAGATTGAAGAGCTTGCTGGTGAGTTAAAAGAAACACATAAACGTCTATTAGCAGTAGGCAAAGAGTAATAGTAGCTATTACCCTTTTACCTAAGCATTTGCCTTATACGCTTTTAGGCACTACTAGGTTGTGACAGTGGCAGCTGTCACAACCTTCTTTAATGGAAAATGCTCTTACCTAAATAGTAAAGGTTCTGTTGCATATGTGCAATCCATTTGGCTATTCAATTAGATGCAAGGTTACATGGAGCATAGTGGATGTAATATGTACACTATTTTAATAAACCTTCGACTAACGTGAATGCACCTTTTCTCCCTGTACCCATACTTCACGAATGTTTTCTGGGCGGGCTAAATACATCATTTTTTGGAAAATGTCGTGTAAAGGCTCATTCGCCTCGTAAATTGGTAGTCTAGCTGACGGAATCGTCGTATCAATCACTTGAACATCCCACGTATAATTCTCAGCTAAGCGCCCGATTGGTAAGCTTAAGCTCTCTCCTCCCCCAGCAGTGGCGAAGTAAAAGGCTTCATTTACGGTAATGCGTGCATTCGGTACACCGCGCTCATTTGCAGGAAGCGCTGGGTTCACCCCATCCTCTAACATACGAGAGGACATGACCGCTTGACGAATATTATCAAACAGACTAGGAGAAAAACCACCTGAAATGTCGGAGCCAAGACCAATTTCAACCCCTTTTTCATGGAAATGCGCAAGCGGAATGACGCTATTGGCAAAATACGCATTGGAAATTGGGCAATGACTAATCGCCGTTCCTGTTTGTGCAAATAAGTCGGCATCGGCATCATCTAAGAAATTACAATGCGCCATGACTGATTTTTCACGTAAAAGCCCAAAATCATGTAAGGCAAAGGCATCATTTTTACCATAGCGCTCTTGTACATACTGGTGCGCCCAATCACTTTCACTACAATGCGATTGAATATACGTATCGTACTTAGCCGCTAATTCCCCTAAGCCTTGTAGCCCTTCACTTGTACAACTTGGGATAAAACGCGGTGTCACAACAGGGTAAACACCTTGCTTTACGGACTTCGCTAATTCCTTTACCGCTACGATAAATTCCTCTGTATCTACTAGCGCCGTCTTCGTATCAGCATCGCGATAATAGGCTGGATTCTGTTCTGGATCGTCCATCACGACTTTTCCGACTAATCCCCGTTGTCCTTTTTTCGCACAAATTTCAGCAAGCAAAATACTGGCTTCCTTATGCACTGTCGCAAAATAAAGGGCCGTTGTTGTACCATTTGCTAATAAAGTACTGACAACATCCTCATATACCTTCTTAGCAAACGATACATCTGAAAATTTCGATTCGATTGGGAATGTATAAGTGTTTAGCCAATCGAAAAGCGGAATATCTAATGCTGTTCCCGATTGTGCCCATTGGGGTGCGTGCACATGTAAATCAACAAATCCTGGAAGGAAGTACTGCCCTTCCTCTAAACGATGGAAGTTGTCCTTCCCTTCATACATACTTAGTAATGTGTCATAATCTTCATCTGCTGGTGCAACCACCTTTTCAATCATGCCCTCTGCATTGATACAAAAAAGATGATTTTCTAATATGTGAAGTTCCTTTGGAGAGTTGCTCGAAAAAGCAGTTCCTTGAAAAATATGTGTGTAGTTCGACATAGATGCTCCTTCAATATTGTAGTATTCGAATGCTATCAGTATAGAGGGTTTTTATAAAAAAGTCGAAAGTATAATACTAGGTAACTTTGCTTAAATTTCATATGTTCATAGCTGATATAAGTGTATCGCAATCGTCACAGGATTCTCCCCTCTTTCCTGTTGCATTGGAGTTAACCGCTTCTACATAAATTTCTTTCACAATGCTGACTTATGACAACCGATTGTGCTTACACTACTAACTTCCTCAAAATTTTTATTTTCAAATTTCACAAGCAACTTCATGTATAATGAAAACAATGTCAATAACAAAGAGGTGTAACTTTGGCCTATAAAAAAATTAAAACGAAAAAGATTTACGAAGAAATAACGGACATGCTACTACACTCTATTCGTTCAGGCGAATTAAAGCCAGGGGATCGATTAGATTCCGTTGAACAACTGGCAGAACAATTACAGGTAAGTCGACCCGCTGTTCGGGAAGCACTTTCTGCTTTAAAAGCGATGGGACTGATTGAAATGAAGCAAGGGTCTGGCACATTTGTGAAAGAAACACCAAAGCAAGAAATTATTTTTCCATATGCCCCTCAATTAACAAAACAAAACATCGAACATTTACTGGAAGTGCGGAAAATCCTTGAAGTAGGGACGGCTGGCTATGCTGCTAAAAATCGTACTGAAGAAGATCTCACTACGTTAGAAATCATTTTAGAACAAATGAAACATGCACACGGTAATGAAGAACTCGGTGAAAAAACAGATTTCCAATTCCACTCCGCTATTGCAAAAGCATCTCAAAACCCTATGCTCGTCAATCTACTCAACCAAGTGTCTGAAACGATGATTGAAGCGATGCGTGAAACTCGCCGCATTTGGCTATATTCCAAAATTACAACGAGTGAGCAACTATTTGAAGAACATATGAGCATTTATGTGGCTATTAAAGAAGGCAATGAACTATTAGCACAGCAATGTATGGATTTACATTTAGAAAATGTTCGTGCCACTTTAATACAATATTTCGAATCAACGAACGGTTAAAAACATTTGTGAGACGGAGTGTTTGCGACCACCGAATGAGCTGTCCAACAAGTAGGATGGCTCATTTTTTTGAAAATTCCGCCTAAAGCGCTTTCTTTTTTGTTGATTTCTGTAGTAATATACTTATCAAACACTTAAGTCATCAGATGACCTGTTGAATTATACGAATATAATAAGGGGTGGAAACTTTGAAAGTTACTCTTTTTGCTACATGTTTAGTCGACATGTTCCAAGGGAATGTCGGAAAAGCAACTGTCGAATTGCTTGAACGTTTAGGGTGTGACATTGATTTTCCAGAAAATCAAATTTGTTGCGGGCAGCCATCATACAATAGCGGTTATGTTGAAGAAACGAAGAATGCGATGAAAAAAATGATGACTGCATTTGAGCATGCGGAATATATCGTTTCGCCTTCGGGTTCCTGTGCTTATATGTTGAAAGAGTACCCAGAAATTTTTAAAGAAGACCCGATTTGGGCACCAAAAGCACAAGCACTTGCAAATAAAACATATGAGTTAACGGACTTTATCGTTAACATTTTAAAAGTGGAACATGTCGGAGCGAGATTAAACGGTACTGCAACGTATCACTACTCATGTCATATGACGAGACTGTTAGGTGTGAAAGATGCACCGTTGACATTGTTAAAAAATGTGGAAGGCTTAACTTTTGTTGAGTTACCAGGTAAGGACCGTTGTTGTGGCTTCGGCGGAACATTTTCTGTGAAAATGGGGAACATTTCCGGACAAATGGTTGATGAGAAAGTGCAAGATGTCGAATCGACAGGGGCGAATTATTTAATTGGGGCAGATGCAGGATGCCTGATGAATATCGGTGGGCGTATCGGTCGTGAAGGGAAACCTATTAAAGTAATGCATATTGCAGAAGTATTAAATAATCGCTAAGGGGGGATTGGCAATGTCGATGAAAACGAGTGATAAACCATTTAAAGAACGTGTGACAGATAATTTATCTGATACGTTTATGCGTGGTGCGGTATCAGCTGCACAGGAACGTTTCCAAACACGGCGTCTAGCAGCAGCAGAAACCCTCGGAAACTGGGAGGAATGGCGTTCACACGGTGAAGAAATTCGCCAGCACGTACTCAATCATTTAGATTATTATTTATATCAGCTAAGTGAAAATGTCGCGAAACGTGGTGGTCATGTATTTTTTGCGCAAACCGCTGAAGAAGCATTTCACTATATTCAACAAGTAGCGAAAGAGAAACAAGCGAAGAAAATTGTCAAATCCAAATCGATGGTGACAGAAGAAATTCATATGAATGCAGCGCTCGAGGCAATCGGTTGTGAAGTGATTGAAACAGACCTTGGTGAGTATATTTTACAGGTGGATGATCATGAGCCACCTTCCCATATCGTTGTACCTGCACTGCATAAAAATAAAGAACAAATTCGCGATGTATTTAAAGAGAAACAAGGCTATGATAAAACATCCAAGCCGGAAGAACTGGCGCTTCATGCACGAGAAAAATTACGCCAAGAATATTTAACAGCCGATATCGGCGTTACGGGCTGTAACTTTGCCATCGCCGAAAGTGGTTCCATTACACTTGTAACGAATGAAGGAAATGCAGATTTAGTTGCTGCCTTACCGAAAACGCAAATTACCGTCATGGGAATGGAGCGTATCGTACCAACGTTTCAAGAAATGGAAGTGCTCGTGAGCTTACTGACACGAAGTGCGGTTGGACAAAAGCTAACAAGCTATATTACAACATTAACTGGTGTACGCGATGAAGGAGATTCAGACGGACCAGAAGAATTCCATTTAGTCATTGTCGATAATGGGCGCTCCGATATTTTAGGTAGCGAGTTCCAACCGATTTTACAATGTATTCGCTGTGCTGCCTGTGTCAATGTTTGCCCTGTGTATCGTCACGTTGGGGGGCATACGTATGGCTCGATTTATTC
Source organism: Lysinibacillus sp. KU-BSD001 (assembly GCF_042920265.1). Lineage (NCBI taxonomy): Bacteria > Bacillati > Bacillota > Bacilli > Caryophanales > Bacillaceae > Lysinibacillus > Lysinibacillus sp. KU-BSD001. Next base: position 20,493 of record NZ_JBDQZI010000014.1, read on the forward strand.
AGGTCCAGTAGGCGCAGTACTTTCTCCTCTTTTAGGTGGCTATGACGATTATAAAGAATTACCTTATGCGTCCACCTTATGTGGCGCTTGTACAGACGCTTGCCCGGTGAAAATTCCGCTCCATCAATTACTCCATAAACACCGTCAAGTCATTGTGGAACAGGAAGGACGAACACCTTTCTCGGAAAAAATGATAATGAAAGCATTTGGTTTTGGTAGTGCATCTTCAGGATTATATGGCTTGGCAAATAAAATGGCGAAGCCCGTGATGTCTCCTTTCACAAAAGGCGATAAAATTACAAACGGCCCAGGACCACTAAAAGCTTGGACAGAGGAACGTGACTTCCCTGCCCCGAATAAAGAAAACTTCCGTCAATGGATGAAAGAGCGCACGAAAGGAGGCAAATAACATGAACGGAACGATTCATAATCGCGATCAGTTTTTAACGAACATTGCGAGTAAACTTGGGCGTGAACGTTTAACGACTGTCCCAAAACCTACATGGCAATACGGACCGCAACATCAAGTGCTAGCGGGCTTAAGTCAAGATGAGCTGTTAGAAGTATTAATTGAACAATGTAAAAACATTCATACGAATATACTCGTGACCCATTCCAATACATTACCTACTGTCGTGAACGATGTTGTCAAATCATACGGTGCAGGATCCGTTGTCGCTTGGCAAGATGAGCGTTTTCAAACATTTGGGCTAGACACACTTATGGATAAACAATGGCCAAGTGAAAACATTCAACTTCATTATTGGCATGAAGAGGCTGGGGTTGACAACATCCGATTGGCTGAGCAGGCAAAAGTGGGCATGACGATTAGTGAAATGACGCTTGCCGAATCGGGTACGGCCGTTTTATATAGCGGGAAACATCGCGGGCGTTCTGTTAGCTTCTTACCTGAAAACTCCATTATACTCATACCTAAAAGCACAATCGTACCACGTATGACACAAGCTGCTAAAAAAATACATGATGCAATTGAAAATGGTGAGCAAGTCGCTTCATGTGTGAATTTCATTACAGGACCAAGTAATTCAGCAGATATCGAAATGATCCTTGTAGTAGGGGTTCACGGACCAGTGAAAATGACTTATATCGTTATCGAAGATCAATAAATAGAAGAGAGGCGTTCAGGAATAACTTCTTGGACGCCTCTTCGTTTGTTTATCTTATTTTACACTACGCGAACTTTTCTTCCCGTCATAGGAGTAAATCGTTTGTTTATTTTCTACACACGTTTCTAAATGAACAGGGCGTCCCCATAGCTGATAAATATAAGGTAACACGTGCTCTAAATATTTTGGGTCCAGCTCGGTTCCTTCATAGCCGTGCTTTAAATAGAGTTCGCCACTCCTCTTGTAATCGCCATCCTCTACCACAATATAAGGGAAGCCACCATTTACGCGCATGGAAACGAGTTGATCGCGGACATTTTCATAATCTTTATCTGTAATTCGATATTCATTGCCCTTCTTCTCAAATAAATAAAGATCTTCTTGCTCTACTAGCTCCTTTTTTAAATAGTTGCGAATAAAGGAAATATCCGATTCAATTTCGCGTACCTCGAAAATTTTCTCTCGACCCGAGTTTGGCAAAACCCCTGCCTTTTTCATTTCCTCTGTCGGATGATTATACCTGTTCTCAATATCTTCAAAAATTTTCAGCCCTAAATAATACGGGTTGATTGTTGTCTTAGATGGTTGCACAACACCTGCATTTAATTTCGCAAATTCAATCGTTTCAGTTGTTGTTAAATCTAACTCTCGCAGTATACGCTGATGCCAAAAAGATGCCCAACCTTCATTCATAATTTTTGTTTCTAACTGTGGCCAAAAATACAGCATTTCTTCTCGCATCATCGTTAAAATATCTCGTTGCCAATCGTCCAATTCCCGACTAAATTGTTCAATAAATAGCAATAAGTCCTTTTCAGGCTTCGGCGGGAATGGTTTTCGCTTTCGCTTCGGTACATCTTCTTTTGGTGCTTCGTTATCTAAATTCCAAAGGTCATCATACGATGTTTTTTGAGCCGCTACTTCTTCGTCTTCTACTTCTAAATCATAATTTTCAATTAACTGCTTCGGTCTTAAAATCGATGGGTCGATATGCTCTTGGATGGATAATACGGCATCTAAAAATTTCTCGACCTCCTCTTTCCCATACTGTAGTTCGTACTGGGCGATTCTATCTGCTGTTGCGGACATACTTTCGACCATATCTCGTCTCGTATTCGAAAATCGAATATTATTTTTGAAAAAATCACAATGGGCTAACACATGGGCGATAATTAATTTGTTTTGGATTAACGAATTCGTATCAAGTAAAAAAGCATAACAAGGATTGGAATTAATGACAAGCTCGTATATTTGACTCAAACCTAAATCATATTGAAGCTTCATTTTGTAAAACTGTTTCCCAAAGCTCCAATGCGTATATCGTGTAGGCATGCCATATGCCCCGATCGTATAAATAATATCGGCTGGGCAAATTTCATAATGCATTGGATAAAAATCAAGTCCAAAGCCGGCCGCAATTTCTGTTATTTCATCGATGGCTCGGTGTAGTTCTTTTTCCATCTACATCCCCCTTAGACTTTCTAATCAAACGAAAGCATCTTCCTTTTTGAAAAATGTTTTTAATGCTTTATACACATCACTTTTTTGTTTCAAAACATAATGAAGGAATTTCGGGTTATCGATTCTTTTATAAGTGGACATTAGTGTAGAATATCTGCCATGAGGATTCACTTCCCCGTAGCCGAACATTCTAGAAACCCCCATTAACTCCTGTACTAATTTAATACATTTTTCATTGTCCGCTGACACATTCTCTCCGTCTGAAAAGTGGACTGGGTAAATATTGTATTTTACCGGGCTATACTTCGCTTGAATAAGTTCTAACGCTTTTGCGTAAGCCGATGAACAGATTGTTCCGCCACTTTCTCCTTTCGTGAAAAATTCCTCCTCTGTTACCACTTTTGCCTCTGTATGATGGGCGATAAATTCAATTTCAACAGTTTCATATTTCGAACGTAAAAATCGGGTCATCCAAAAGAAGAAGCTTCTTGCACAATATTTTTCAAAATAGCCCATGGAACCACTTGTATCCATCATCGCAAGCACGACTGCTCTTGATTCTGGTTTCACGACTTCATCCCATGTTTTAAATCGTAAATCGTCATTATGAATAGGGCTAATCGCTGCCTTTCCTTTAATCGCATTACGTTTAATAGCCGAAAGAATTGTGCGTTTCTTATCGATATTCCCCATTAGTCCTTTTTTCCGAATATCATTAAATTCAATTTTATCAGTCGTAATATCTGCCATTTCTTTCTGCTCTAAATTTGGCAACTCTAACTCCTTAAATAACATGTTCTCTACTTCTTCAAACGTTACTTCTGCCTCATAGTAATCTTCTCCCGGCTTATCGCCTGCTTCCTTCCCTTTCCCCGCTCCTTGCTGTGCTGGACTTCCATCTCGTGCCACTACATCGCCGACTTTACTATCGCCTTTCCCTTGACCAACGTGTTTGGACTTATCATTGTTATAACGAATTTTATATTCATCTAATGACCGAATCGGAATTTTCAAAACCTCACGACCATTCGACATGACAATGCTTTCTTCAGTGATTAAATCAGGCAAATTATTTTTTAGCGCTTCTTTTACTTTCTCCATATGGCGTTGTTGATCTTGATGGCCTTTGCGATGGAGTGACCAGTTTTCTTTTGAAACGACAAATCGGTTATGCTGATTTTCACTCATTTTCATCCTCCTCCATCTTTTCATTGTTTGACATCTGCCAGGGGCTTCACAAAGCGAACAACATTCACTTTTTATATGTTATGACTGTATTGAAAGTTTTTGTACATAATTTGAGTAAGAAAAAAGAGCGCCCAAAAAGCATTGGACACTCCGTTCAAAAGTTTAACGATTTAAGAGGCTGCCTACGTATTGTAGTAATTCGTTTGCGGAAGTTGAATTGTAGCCATGCTCATCGATTAATGTAGCAATGACTTCATTCATCTTTTTCAGTTGCGATTCATCCGGTGTTTTCGTTGAAGTTGTAATTTTCACTATATCTTTTAAGTCAGCAAACATCTTCTTTTGAATCGCCTCTCGTAATCTTTCATGCGAATCGTAGTCGAATCGTTTCCCCTTTCGCGCAAACGCTGAAAGACGAATTAAAATTTCTTCACGAAATGCCTTTTTCGCATTTTCCGATACGCCAATTTGTTCTTCGATCGAACGCATTAATTTTTCGTCAGGATTCATTTCCTCTCCTGTTAAAGGATCTCGCAGTCGATTTTTATTGCAATATGCTTCGACGTTATCAAGATAATTATTCATGAGTGTTTTTGCCGATTCTTCATATGAATATACAAATGCCTTTTGCACTTCATTTTTCGCAATTTCATCGTATTCTTTCCGTGCGACTGCGATGTAGTTCATATATTTTTTTCGTTCTTCTTCTGAAATCGAAGGATGTTGATCTAGTCCATCCTTCAATGAACGTAAAACATCTAACGCGTTAATGGACGGTACTTCTTTCCGAATAATAGCAGAAGAAATTCGATTAATAATATAACGTGGATCGATACCGTTCATACCTTCAGATGAATATTCTTTTTTTAGCTCCTCTACGTCCACTGCATTATACCCTTCTACACTTTCGCCGTCATACAAACGCATTTTCTTTACAAGATCGATACCTTGTTTTTTCGGAACTTCCAGCCTTGTCAAAATCGAGAAAATAGCAGCAGCCTTTAAAGCATGTGGTGCAATATGCACGTCTGCCATGTCGCTATTTCTAATCATTTTTTTATAGATGCGTTCTTCCTCACTCACCTTTAAATTGTAAGGAATCGGCATGACGATAATTCGGGAGTGGAGCGCTTCATTCTTCTTATTTGAAATAAAAGACCGGTATTCCGTCTCATTCGTATGGGCCACAATTAATTCATCTGCGCTAATTAACGCAAATCGGCCTGCTTTAAAATTCCCTTCTTGCGTCAACGATAATAAATGCCATAAAAACTTTTCATCCAGTTTTAGAATTTCTTGGAACTCCATCATACCGCGATTCGCTTTGTTCAATTCCCCATCAAAGCGATACGCGCGCGGGTCAGACTCTGAACCAAATTCAGCAATCGTTGAAAAATCAATACTACCTGTTAAATCGGCAATGTCTTGTGATTTCGGATCAGACGGCGTAAATGTACCAATCCCAACCCGTTTGTCTTCTGAGAAGAAAATACGCTCTACCATTACGTTTTCAATACGTCCATCATATTCCTTTTCTAGACGCATCGTATTTAATGGTGATAAGCTCCCTTCGATTCGAATCCCATACTCTTCATAAAAATCATCACGTAAATGGTGTGGAATGAGATGCAGTGGATCCTCAAACATCGGGCACCCTTTGATTGCGTAAACGGCACCTTCATCCGTACGAGAATATTGCTCAAGTCCCCTTTTTAACATGGTCACAATCGTGGATTTACCACCACTTACTGGTCCCATTAATAATAATATTCGCTTTCGAACATCTAATCTTCTAGCTGCTGGGTGGAAATATTCCTCTACCAGTCGCTCCAGTGCTGTTTCAAGCCCAAAAATTTCTTGACCGAAAAACTGGTACATTTTATGCCCATTTCTTTCCTCTACACCAGCACTTTTAATCATGTGGTACACGCGCGAATGTGCTGTTTGCGCCACTTCTGGTCTTTCCCTTACAATTTCTAAATACTCAGCAAATGTCCCTTCCCACTTCAGTCGATCCTCTTCTTCACGGTAGCCCCGGACTTTATTTAAAATGTCGATGACCATCCCTCCATTCAGGGCATGTTTTTAACATAGTATGAAACAAGACAAATGATGATACCTAATACTTTTGGATTCCTTTAAATATTGCGAATGTATTTTTCATTATTTTGATGGTATTGGGCGTAAGTGCCTGCGTAGCCCCGACAAATCTGATTGAATCTAAAGTGAACGCAAAAGGAATCGCTATGTCCCAAGGCGTATGCTTTCACCTAAATATTTTCATTTCTTTATATGTATCATATCCTTACAAATAGAAAATGGAGAGATGCACCGTAGCATCTCTCCGTTCTTTTTTATTGTTAAGGAAATTATAAAATGTCGCATTGTGGATAATCGTTGTGGAAAAGAGCATCTACGTCTAGGCGAAAGCGCCATCCCCTCGCGACGCTTCGACTCCCTCCTACTTGTGGCAAGCACACTTGTCGGGATTCTCCAGCGCGTGTCGGGGATGAGCAGGCGCTTTAGCGCTTTTGTTCTTCATTTTTATTGGATGGGTTCTTTTCGTGATAAAATTCCTTTGCGATTTCCTCATTATTCGTTGTATCGTATCCATCTACTTGCACAAGCATTCGTTTTATTTGATTGTACGATAAGCCCGAAGCCGCATTTTTTCGTTTGACGTCGTCTATATTTGTCCCAGAAGAAGTAAATTTTTCATTAGTCATGGATAAACCTCCTTGATTGTTTGCTTTTATGTTTCCTCAAAGAAGGATTATTATGACTGCGTTTGCGTGAAATTATTTTTTACTTTTGTCGATGCGATGATATTCCGAAATTTGCACAACCCTTACATGTCTCATGTGCAACTCGTGATACATGCCTCGACTATCGGTAAACGACAGATACTGATCGCGCTCACTTCGAATCAGCTCCTCTGCTTGTTCTTGCGATTCCATATGAATGAAGCGTCGAATATAATGGTTTTCATCGAAAAAATAGGTGACTTTGAATTCCTTCATATGCTTTTAGCTCCTCAGGTATCAGGTATTATCGTTATATTCTCCTGATTGATGGGGAAATATAATGAGGATTATCACAGATGAATATATCATTTCTTAAATCAACTGATAAAATAATCCGTGTTGTGTACAGTACCAGAGCAGCTTTCCATGTTTACGTTTCGGAATACGTGTTTGCAATGCCCATTCTGGATATTGCTTGATTATCTGCACTTGCTCTCCTGTAGCAAAAGCAATAAATGAAATATAATGATCTTTGTTCATCGAATGGTTACTTGAAATATACCACTCATCCTCAACTACTGAAATTTCCAGCTTCTCTTCGTCTGTCGCTTTGGTCGGCACTAAAGCATCTAGTTTTCTGCCACAGCAAGAGATCGTGGCGTTCCCTGTGGATAAAACAATATTATGGCATGCGGGGCATACAAAGTATGTTGATTTTTTCATATTTCCTCCTACAAAATCATTGGTGGTAAGTTCACCATCTAGAATCTCTTCAATGTTGACACCAAGGAGGGAAGACAAATCCTGCAATAGCGAGATATCTGGGCAGCCTTGACCGCGTTCCCATTTTGAAATCGTTCGGTCAGAAATATGCATTTGGTCCGCTAATTCTTTTTGCGTAAGCCCTTTTTCCTTTCGCAACGTTAAGATCAAGTTGCCAATTTTACTACAATCCATCGCTTCACCTCCTGATACATTCATCATAGTTCGTAATCGCTTTTCCAACAACAAACGCTCCGTAGAGTACTACAAGAAAAAAAGAACATATGCCCTTTAACTAGGTATACGCTCTTACATTATTATACTAACTCTAGCTATACTACTGTAAAGTCTGCTATACTCTCACAAGAAAACAACTGCTTAGAAGACATTAGATCTAAATTATTATTAAAACTCATGACTTTGAGACAACAAATCATATACCTATTTCCATCATTTTCGCCGTTATTTTTTGGACCCTGTCATCCATATCCGTGCCGTCAAACTTCGGAAGATTCATCTCGCTCACGATTTTTCCGTCACGCATAAACAAAATTCGTTCTGTCCACGCTGCAACCTTTACATCGTGAGTGACAAGCATAATGGCAGTACCATCCGCATTAATTTCAGAAAATAAGGCCATAATCTCCTGCGCAGATTTTGAATTGAGGGCACCTGTAGGCTCGTCACCGAAGATAATTTTTGGATTGTTCATAAGTGCTCGGCATATGCCCGCACGCTGAAGTTGACCTCCTGAAACCTGTGTAATATCACGCTTTTCAAGTTGCTCAATCCCTACCCTTTTCATAAGTGCTCTTGCTTTCTCCGTAATTTTTGCAGCATTTTTTCTATTATCACGCATTGATGGAAGAATAATATTATCTAGAACATTCAGATTTTTCAACATAGTAGGCTGCTGAAAAACAAATCCCATCTTTGTTCGACGTATATCTGAAAGCTTCTCCTCCCCAATCTCCGATAAATCTTTGCTTTCAAAACTAACTGTTCCACTATTAATACGATCTGTTCCGCTCAATACAAACATCAGCGTCGATTTTCCCGATCCCGAAGGCCCCATCACTGCAACAAACTCTCCCTCGTTTATTTCAACAGACACTCCGTCGAGAACAGGATGCTTTTCACTTCCCTCGCCGAAAGTTTTTACTATATGGTCACCGATAATAATTTTGCTCATATCCCTACTCCTTTATGCTTTCTGAAATTTTTATGCGTCCGGCGTCCGATGTACCAACCATGGTTGCGATAAGTACCACACCCGTCATTAGCAGTGGAGAAAATAGATACGCCGAAAGTGGATTGACCGTAAACTTAAATGATGATGCCCCAAACGAGGAGATCACTGCACCTGCAAGTACCTCTCCTAGCGTATTTGCAAGAAGCGTGCCGAGAATAATTCCACTAATTAGAACGAATAGCGACCGTGAAATATACTGCGCCGCAATATCTGTATTAGTAAAACCTAACACCTTCATTACAGCAATGGAATATTTGTCCTTTACCACGAGCATTTTCATAAATAATAGTGTCACTAGCGCTGTGATAATGAGTGCAATCGTAACTGAAGCATAGGAAGCCATTTTAACAGAACTAATTGTCGAACCGAATGTCTGTTTAACGAATTCATCCACATCTGAAATTTTGGCAAAGTTAAACCGATCTGCATACTCTGAGACTTTTCTGTCGACAAGAGATGGATTTGAAAATTCAGCGCTGATAATGCTCCACATAATATTTGTCGACTTGTCGGTAAATATAGCTTTGGCCGTTTTACCGCCGTTGGTAATATCAGAATATATTCCGCTTACTGTAAGCTCTTTCTCCTTTCCTTCTATTACCAACGTAAGAACATCTCCGACCTTTTTGTTCATTTCATCCGCATTCATAGTTGAAAGCGCAATTTCATTTTCTTTGGCGGGTGCTCTACCGTCTGAATATTCGATAGGAAATGTCATATGATCGCCAAATTCAATTTTTATATTTTCCTCCGATCCGTCTTCCATTTTTGCTTTGAATATTTTTGTGGTAAGAACGGTGTAATTTGAAATGGTATTGTCACTGCTGATCGTCTTTGAAATTACAGCGACTTTTTCAGCAATATTATCCGTCTGCTGAATGTCAATCCGCATATCGTAGTTACCGACTCCCATATATCCGATAAAGCTTTTGGAAGAAATCGTGTTATATAGATTCTGAGGAACAATCATAATAAATGCCGAAATCACTAACACCGCAAGCATTGTGGCATATAGTCTTTTTCTTGCGAGAACATCTTGAATCCCCAAAAAAATATTCGTATTAAACAATCTGTTTGTGCTTAGTACGAAACGCTTTGCACCGATGTTTTTTTCCTGTGAAGTACCAAAACGTATTGCCTCTGCAGCCGATATTTTTCGAAAACGTTGTAGTACTCTTTTTACATAGAAGATAATCAAAAATAGTACGAGTAGTATGCTAATAATCCCTAAAGCTGCAGCAAACGAAGAATTTTCACTTCCCCCCATATAAAGCCGTATATTTTCAAGAAGCATGCCTTTGAACATGTTGGAAAGTCCAAACCCGAGAATGCCACCTACCACAGCAATCGCTGCATATTTCGCAAGGTAAATCTTCTGGATATCGGAAACACGTAAACCTATTGCTTTCATAACACCAATTTCAAGGTAGTCGTCTTCGATTTTCGCAAGAAGCGTAAAGCGTATGCACATAAATGCGATTATAATGATCAGTGCGCTTATAAGAAGTATCACGGCAATCATCATTCCATCTGAAAGTGCGTTCATCATTTTGAACAGTTTATAGGTAACTGTTGGTCCATTGGCTTCAAGTCCTGCAGAAGCGTAAGCCGTTTCAAATGCACCTAACGCAGAGGAATCCTTTAATCTGAACTCAATCAAATACTCTATACTTCCACGGCTTTTTATTTCCTCGTAATCATTTTCGCTAATAAGAAATCGCTTTGAAGCGGAGAGTGTGGAATTCATCTGCGAATCGCGGAGGAATCCCGCAACGGTAAATTCCTTCCCGCTTATTGTTGCCTTGTCACCAACCTTTGTCGTGTTATCTCTCATATAGCTTATTGGAACATATAGCTCTCCATCGGATACATTTATGATGTTCCCTTCAAGGTCAAGCAGATAATCGAATTTTTTATTTTGTACGCTAAAGCCATTATCCTGAACATTACCCGCAAGTGCACTTTCACCTAATATAATTTGTGCGCCATCTATATTGAGAAATTCTACTATCTGAAATTCATCGACATTACTATTATGCTCTGCAAAAGATGTCAGTCGTGCAGTATCAATTTCCCCCGAATGCATTTGCATAAAATGTGGCGTTTTAGCTTTTATCATAAGTGTGTCTAGCGCACTTGAAAGATTAACCATCAATATCGCCGCAAGCGAAACAAGCATAGCTGCAATAGCGACAAATATTACTGTGATCAGCGTTATCATTTTGCTCTTTAACATGTCATTACGGATTATCCTGAAATACATAAGTCACCTCTGTTTTCAAACTTTTAACCGATTTATAATTGTAAATAATTACCTATATTACACATATCAGTACTCTTATGATAAGAAGAGAAATATCACTTTCCGCTACTGAAGATTTTTTCTAATTATTCATTGCTACCAAACATCTTTATAACCGACATAAGATTTCCGCTTTCAACACCAAGTAGCCTTTCTACATTAAAAATAAACGCCTGAATACGTGTAGCACGCTCCTCATTGGTCATTTGAACCATATCATCATCAAAGATCGTATTGGCATATGTCACAACCATTTCCATACATTCATACGGGAATGGTGTGTTGAATAGCCCTTGCTCAATGCCCTCATAGATGATTTCTGCCAGTATCGGCGTAAGACCGTTGATGACGACCCTCTGTATTTTCTGATGCATAAGTGCATTCTGCGGTCTGTGAATATGCTCCATAATTTCCTGACTACTTCCACCACTTATGTTCATTGACATTACAACACGAATAATGCGATCAACTACAGGTATACTCTTGTCTGCCGCAATTTTCTGCGCTGTCTCTAAAAGACGAATACTATACCGCTCAATTAGTGCATCCATAATATCCTCCTTCGATTTGAAGTGGTGATACAATGTTCCTCGCGCAATTCCGACCTTTTCGAGAATATCGTTTGTACTTGTACCGTCAAAGCCTTTCTGACCAAAAAGCTCATCTGCCGCATCCAAAATTTCGTTCCTGCGTTCCCCTGCTTCTTTTCTCATTTCTACTCCTCCTATAGACCGACTGCCTGTCTGTAAAATTATAACACCTTTATTTCAATTTTCAAGAATAAATTACAAATTAAAGGAAAAATTATGAGAGGCTTTAGATTCTCCGTTCCTTTTTCTATGTAACTTAACGAACTAACATAATAAAAGCAGATGGTTAATGAGAAATTCACTACTGAACTTCTACACCATCTGCTTTCTATATTTCAAGCCATATTAAATTAACCTCTCACTATGTCACTGTTTAGCAGGTATAGGCGATTTAAAGTAAAAAGCTCACTTATATTACATTTCAAATCATTTCATGCATCCGATTTGAACTTAATTTTTCTAATTCCCCTTTATTAACAATAAAATACTGCCTTCCTTCTTTCTTTAATAATCCATATTGTTGAAATTGATTCAATGTATGCATGAGATGTCGATAGCTTACACCTAGGTACTCTGCTGTTTCGGTATGTTTTTCTCCGAAACATCCGTTATTTTCTAGTTGCAGAATATATTGTGCCAATCGATTTTTGAATTCATAGTCTTGCATCGCTGTATAATGATTCGTCCGTTTCAGTAATTTATCCCCTAAATATTTCGATAAATGATAAAGGAACACATTATTATTTAACAAAAGGTCCTTCGATGTAGACAACGTCATCGCTAAGCACGTGCAGTCATTGATCGCCACCACATCTTTTAAATTCTCCTCTACGCCAATTAAAGATAATTCCCCAATCAAATCATCGTTCTTTAGAAATTGAATTAACGTCCGCTTTCCATTTTCATGGACTCTATATATTTTTGCTCGCCCATCTATGACGAAAAATAAGTACGGCATGTTTTCATCAAAACGTACGATGTATTCATTAGCGAAAAACTTACAAACAAAGGCTTGGTCTAATACAGACTTCGGAAATTTTTTCTGAAGATCATGATATATATCTACAAAATGTTCGGCATAATCCTTCAATAATATTTTCTTCATTTCATCACCTCAATGTGAGATATCTCCTATTATTATATTCTGGCCTTCGGTATATTACTATTAAGAGGTGGATCATCATGAACAAATACAAACACATTATTTTCGATTTAGATGACACGATACTTGATTTTCAAGATTCAGAACAAAAGGCTTTAAAGCAAATTATAATGCGATACAAATTACCTTATACGCCAGAAACAATTACGGTTTATAAACAGATTAATGAGGAATTGTGGCATCGTCTGGAGGAAGGGTTGATTTCTCGAGAAGATGTACTCAATAAAAGGTTTTCACTGTTTCTAAAGGAATTTAATATTGAGGAAAACGGAGCAAAAGTAGAAGAGATGTACCGTGAACATTTAAACGAAGGGCATAAAACAATACCTCATGCACAGGAGTTATTACATGCTTTACGGATGAAAGGGTATCAACTGTATGTCGGTACAAATGGTGTAGGCAAAACACAAAGAAAAAGATTAACAGATGCCAAGCTACAAGACTATTTCGAACAACTTTTTATCTCGGAAGAAATTGGTTATGAAAAACCAAACCCAAATTTCTTTCATTATATTTTTGATGCTCTTCATACCGATCACAAAGAAGAGTTTTTGATGATTGGTGATCGTGTAACATCGGATATTCAGGGCGCCATTAATGTTGGCATCGATTGCGTATGGTTTAATCCTAAAAAAAGTGAACCGCCTTTGCATTCCCCGAAAAGTACTTATACCGTATCAAATTTAATGCAAATTCTAGACTTATTAGAGGAATAGGCATGAAAAAAGGGTTCCGTTCATCTGAAGTGCTACTAGAGCAATGTTTACGTTAAAACGAAAAGCAGACGAACGGGTCGCCCATTCGTCTGTCTTTTTGTGTCTACCTAAAGCTACACTGTTACACCATTTGTTTTAAATATGTCCGTCAAAGCTCTTCCGTCACAATCAGTAAAGTTTATACCTAGGATAGTAGCGATAGTTGGTGCAATATCGATGACTTCTACTTCGCCTAGTTCAAATTGATTTTTAACCGCTTCGCCTGATATGACAAGTACACTTGTATAGTTAGGTTTATTGGGGGAATAGCCATGTGTAGCATATTTGATACCGCCCTGATGCAAATCAACGATAATGGGTTCGTCGGCTGCATCTTCAAAGGCATAGCCCTCCTTCGCCTCTAGCATGTAGTGGAATGCATTATCTACATGTAAGCCATCGAGCTCATTTCTCCCAAAAATACTTTCAATTCCATAACGATCTTCAGCAAGAGCTCTTTCGAGTACTTCAAGTGCTCGTACTTGTGCTTCAGGGTCGCCTTCTCTAACATGCAAGTAAGCTGCTCCACCTGCTCCTTGTACATAGGCTCGCCATCTCATTTCACCGTTTTCTTCATAAATGAGCCCGTTATCTTTCAACAACCGATTTAAATACACCTTATATCGCACATCTAGCTGTCCGTGGTCACCTACTACGATAAAAGTAGTATGCTCTTTGATGCCTGCTTCTTCTACTGCATGCATTAAATCGCCTAGCCGTTTATCCATACGCCTAATCGCCTGCTCAATGTGCTCTCCCTTTGTGCCGAGCGCATGCTTCGTATCATCCAGCTCGATTAAATGGAGCAGCAAAAGATTTGGTTTTTTACGCTTAATCGTATCAACTGCACACATGGTTGAAAAATCATCCAAGTACGGCTGCTCAACCCCTTTCCGATATCGACCGTATTTGTATTCCATCCTCATACTGTAAAACGGGCTACCATTTTTTAATATTTTTAATGCTTGATTTTCATTTTTAATGGCCTTTATTTCTGGCATATTATATTGGATCGATGCCTTTCCTGAAACTGGCCATAGGATGCCAGCTACCTTCATTCCTCGCTTCATCGCTTCCTCATAAACAGTCCGTACTTTTATATCGCGTCTAAACCAGTGCCAACTCTGATCCTCTTCAGGAATAAATGGTTGGAACGGGTTATTATGATAAATACCATGCTTATTCGGGTAAACTCCTGTTACATAAGACGTATGAATCACATATGTGAGGGTTGGGTAGACACTTTTTAGCTTCGTCGTCCATGCACCATTTCCGATTAGCTTCGATAAATTAGGCTGTTGACTAGCCATCTCCCAGTTGTCCTGTGAAAAAGCATCATAGGAAATAACGATTACATATTTCTCATGTTTTGATTTCGAATTCATCCGATCACTTCTCCACCGATTTTCTTTTCCTTTGGTAATGTTAAAAATACAATGAGCCCAATGATAAATAAAGGAATAATCGATAAAATACTTAATTTTGCGTTACCCGTTACAGTAGTTGTGAATGCCATTAAAAATGGACCTATAATAGCCGCAAACTTACCGAAAATATTATAGAAGCCAAAAAATTCATTCGACATTTCCTTTGGTATAATTTTCCCGTAATAAGACCTACTCAGTGCTTGAATCCCACCTTGTGCGGACCCAATCAGTGCACCTAGAATAAAAATATGCCATACGGATGAAATGAAAAATGCAGCGATACAGGAAACGATATACGTAAAAATACCAACAATAATCATCTTTCGTGCTGAATACTTTTTCGCTAAATTTCCGTAAAGAAGTGCACAAGGAAAGGCAATGATTTGGATAACTAGTAAAATACCAAGTAATGTGAACGTATTAAATGCATCATTCCCTAACACACTTGTGGCATATGGAACGACCATTTTAATAATCGTATCCACTCCATCAATATAGAAGAAGTAGGCGATTAAAAATAGAAATACAACTTTATAGTTTTTAATTTGTAAAAGGGTTATGCCTAGTCGTTTAAAGCTATTCACTATAGGTTTAGGTTCTGGCTCAATATAGTAGCGCTGGCAAACATCTCTAAGCATCGGTATCGTTAATAAGCCCCACCAAAGTGCTGTAATCATAAAGCCAATCTGATACCCAATTGCCTGATCCATCCCCATAAAGAAAATGACGGCAAGACTAATCGCAAACGGAATCACACTACTAATATAACCGTAAGCAAAGCCGCTCGTGGACACTTTATCCATTCTTTCATCGCTCGTTACATCAACTAAAAAAGAGTCATAAAAAATATTCGCACCAGCAAAGCCAATTGCTGATAATACGTAAAGTAGGATTAAAAGCTGCCACTGACCGCTTTCAGGAGAGATAAATGTAAAAGAGCATGTTGCTAGGATGCCAAGTAATGCAAAAAACATAAAGAAGCGTTTTTTCTTATCCTTATAATCAGCGATTGTGCCTAATATTGGGCTAAGGACAGCAACCAAAATACTGGCTAATGAATTAAAATAGCCAAGGTCCATACTATTTGTTTCCTCAAACATGCCGAATACAATCGGAAACAAAGCCGTCATAATCGCCATAGAATAAGCAGAATTCCCACAATCATACAGTATCCACGATTTCTCTTCCCTACTTAGCTTCATCCACCCACCCCTTTTTAGATTAAATCTGTTCCTGTTATTATATCATTCTCCTTTTATTCAAATGATTAAAGGTTTTGTTAA
Organism: Lysinibacillus sp. KU-BSD001; assembly: GCF_042920265.1. Taxonomy (NCBI): domain Bacteria; kingdom Bacillati; phylum Bacillota; class Bacilli; order Caryophanales; family Bacillaceae; genus Lysinibacillus; species Lysinibacillus sp. KU-BSD001. Next base: position 36,546 of record NZ_JBDQZI010000014.1, read on the forward strand.
TTTATAGTTAAGTGAAAAAGATGAGGTTAGTCCTTAATAAAAACAAAAAAGAACGAATTCCACCTTTAGAAATTCGTTCCTTCATTGTATTGCACTGATTCCTCACCGCAAAAGTTAGACCCTTAGCAAGCCACGGAAGCCTCTAGCTGCATAGTAAGATTCTGCTCCGTTGTGATAGACAAAGACCGTATCGTAGCGACGATCACAAAAGATGGCCCCACCGAGCTTTCTAATATTGTCCGGTGTTTTCACCCAGCTCGATGTTTTCATATCAAAATTCCCTAACTGCTGTAGCTCACGGTATTGTTCTTCCGTTAAAATCGCAATCCCCATATCAGCAGCCATACCGATCGCGCTGTTCTGTGGTTTATTTTGTTTCCTTGACTCTAGTGCTTCGTGGTCGTAGCAAACACTTCTGCGCCCCTTTGGACTCTCTACAGAACAATCCATGAAAATATACGCTCCTCCTGTATTCGCATCAACACCTACTACATCAGGCTCACCTTCCGTCGCTTCCATTTGATGAAGCGACCATAGCTTGTCTGGATTCTCTTCAAGCTTTGCTACTATCTGTTCCCATTCAATCCCTTCATGACGGTTCATGTTCTTCTCAAATCTATCCCTTAACGTCTGTACTAATTCCGTATGCTGCTCTTTTGTTAAACTCTTTGCCATTTTAAATCTCCTAATCAATTGTAATAACAATGTATTCTTCCCTTTAAATTAAAGGAGTAGCTATTATTTCGTCAACAAAACGGCCGCAATATGTAAAAAGAATGCACCCTAAAAGAATGCATTCCTATAAAATCTATAATAATTCACAATGAGGCAACATAATTTTTGCTGGTGTATTTATTAGCAAATAAAATAAATTCATCCCCCCTTAAAATGGAACACACTCTGTTTATAATTTTCCTGATTCTCATTATTCTGTAATTAAACCGTAAGCAGATATTTTCTTAATTTTTAAAGATACGAGCATTGAGACAATGTAGGCTAACATAAGGAGTCCTACACAAACCACTGCGATAATCGGTAAATAGATGGTGAATTCCAAACGTTTAATACCTGCACTTGAAAGTAATACAGAAAGTATAGGATTAGTGAAGAATATCCCGAACAAGCCGCCAATACCAACACCTGTGATGATTATTGGTAGCAAACTGATAGATATTTGATTCATCAGTTGAATTGTTGAATAACCAATTGCTTTCATAACACCAAACTCTTTCTTACGCTTTGTAATTATTGTTTGAATGACTAAATATAAAATCAATACAACAACTAACACAGTAATTGTCAAAACGATTACCATAATAGCCAATACTGCATCTGTGTACATACTTGTTTGACTTTCTATCTGTTTATCGAGATCTAATGTATCAACTATATAATCTCCGTACTGTTTTTGGACATTATAAATAAAGTCCTTGTTCGATATTCCATCTAAATATACAAAAAATGTAGTACCTTTATAATTTGATTGTAATCGTTGAATGCCGTCCATTGTTAATGATGCTGTCTGCCCTACATTACCAACTGTTTGACTAAGACCCGTTATTAAATAATTGTCTGTTTCATCTCCATATTTTACGTTAACCGTATCACCAATTCCTTTATTTATTCGATCAGACACAACCCAAGATATAGAAATTTCATTTTCATATTTAGGCTGACGACCTTCATAGACAACATTATTTTCTAACCGATTAAAATTTTCCGTAACATTCGTATATACAGACTGATCATCAATTTTTATTGAAATAATATCAACTATATTTACGTTCCTTACTTGGTCCATCTGTTTAATGTCACTTAAAAGTTCACTTGTATTTGTATCTGGATTAACATATATCATCACATTCCCAGGTTCTTCACCAAATAAGTTAACAAATGTGGACTTGTCAAAAGCAATATTGTAATACAGCACTACAGAAAAAACTGTAGCAAAAGTTAACGCCATAATAATTAAAAGGATCATGATATTTTGTTTCACATTTACTAGCATTGACTTAATAGCTAATGAAAAATGAAGCCCGCCTTTTGCTTTTTCCAAAGGAACATAATTTTTTCTAAAACTATGTGTCTGAATACCCCCACGCAGTGCTGCAACAGGTAGAATTTTTCGTACTCGAAAGGCTGATAGTAATGTTACGATGACAACACAAACCGTCACAAAGAAAATACTGATTAAATTGATCATCACATCAAAGCTATTAATCCATACTAATCCAGATAATTTTGAAATGATACTTCCTATTAACGGCATAAGAGCATATGACAATGCAATTCCTACTACGCTAGCACTAAGCGTAATTAAGAAATATTGAAGCATAATTGAGGAAAGAATTTGCCTACTTGTATAACCAATGGATTTCAACACGCCGATATTTGCCATGTCATCTTCAATATTATTCGAAACACGAAACTTAATGACAATTAATGAGACAATCACAATAATTGCCGAAAAAGCTATTAATATTGTAGCTATTATTTTAATAACTAATGAATCTACATTTTTAAGCATTTCAATATCTAAACTCCCGATATAAGAAGTTGATGTGTCTACTTGAGGTTTCTTTACATTTTGAAAAAAATCATTGATTAATTTCGAAGATTGTTTTTTGTCTTCCATCACTACAGATATAATTACCCCTTTTGATTGATTAGCTAGTTCGTTTGCTAGTGATTCATAGGCGGTCTCTGCTAACATAAATTTCATCACGCCGTTGTTATTTGTACCCATCATCGTTGTTTCTAAAAAACCAGCGATCCGGTAGTCATAGTTCTTATCTTGATAGGTGATGGTAAAGTCATCGCCTAATTTATAGCCCCCATTTGTTTTAAAAATGTAAGGCACATAAATATCATTGATACTTGTTGTATTCGACTTTTCAATTAAATTCAACGGTCCAATAGCACGTTTGGTATCCGCATTAAAAATAACAAAACTATCCGTTAATTCACCATTACCAAAAATAACTTTAGCAGTGTGCAAGTTGATAGTTTCTTCTGTTTCAGTTTCTTTTATTCCAGCATAATTTGCTAAATATTCGTTATGAGCCGCATGATAACTTGCTTGGTCCATTATAAATGTTACGTGAGGATCTTTTAATTGTTCGTTTTTTTGATCAAAAAATGCATTGAGCTGCGTATGGACCATTAACCCCACATTAAGAAGTAGCGCAGCAACTAAAATGAATATAAATAAAGACATGGTAGCAGATTTACTTTTTCTAATATTCGCCATGGCTAGGTTTATGATTTTCACCTTACCACCCCATTTCTTCTAGGAAATGTTGAAGCTTTTCCTGCCGTTCGAGATTGTTTTGTTCACTGTATGTACCTAATTGCAAATCACCACAAATGACACCATCTCGCAAAAATAAAATTCGATTTCCGCGTAATGCTGTTTTCATATCGTGCGTGACCATGACAATACTTTGCTCGTTTCGATTGACATTTGTTAATACATCTAACACACTTTCACTAGAAGCAGAGTTTAATGCACCAGTTGGTTCGTCTGCAAAAAGGATTCTCGGACTGTTTATCAATGCACGAACAATCCCCACTCGCTGCGCCTCACCACCAGAAAGTTGTGTCGGAAATTTAGACCATGCGTTTTCATCGATCCCTACTTGTATTAATAATTCTTTCGCTTTTTGTGCGAGTTCACGCTTATTTTTATTTACTAAAAGACCACTTGCAAGTACATTATCGAGTACGCTCATATTATCTAGTAAATAAATTTGTTGAAATACAAAGCCACAGTGGTTTCTTCTAAATATCGCTAGTTGATCGTTGTTTAATCGAGATATCTTTTTTCCAGCAAAATTGATTTCTCCTAACGTTGGTTTATCCATACCACTCATTGCGTAAAGTAAAGTAGATTTCCCAGATCCTGAACTCCCCATGATAATTGTAAAGTCCCCTTCAACTAAACTGATATCTAGATTTTTCAAAACATGCTGCTGAATCCCACCACTCGAAAAAGTTTTACATAACTTTTCTGTTTTAATAATAATCCCTGTCATAATGAAATTTGCACTCTCCCCTAATTGATTTTCAATTCAAAGAAAAAAGACCGTAATGAAGATTACAGTCTTAGCATACAAAATGAATTCTTATTAAGTCTTTGTATGATTCTTAACTATTCCTTAATTAACTCGCGAGCTTTATTCTCAAGATTGCAATAAAACCATCCGCTCGATTGTAACAAGAAATTTGGCCGTACATATTTTCCATGAAGTACTTGGATATATAGAGTCCAAGACCAGAACCATTCTTACCTTCCACATTTTTACCTCGATAATATTTATTAAACAGGAGAGGCAGTTCCTCTTCACTAATTCCCGGTCCAAAATCTTGAATATGTAGCTCAAGATAATCCTGAATAATGTGAGACGTAATCGAGATTTTCGTTCCTGCATACTTATATGAATTGCTTATAATATTATCTATTACCTGCTGCAAACGCACAGGATCGATTAAAATGATACACGCTGGAAATGGTTCATAGACGATTTGATGATCGTAATTGACGTTTTCAAACATGTCAGCAAGTATTTCACTCGGCTCCTCTGTAACAGTTAATTTTAACTGTTGAAGTTCTTCTAAAGTAGCATGGAACATATCCGTAACAAGTAAGTTAATTTGCTCTGCTTTTGAATTGATTGTATTGACGTGCTTCATCATCTTTTCATCTTTTATTTGCATCAGCATTAACTCACTGACTGCTTTGATCGAAGCAATAGGTGTCTTAATATCATGACTTATTGTAGCAACAAGCTCTTTCTTACTGCGGTTGGATTCATATTCTCTTTGACGAGCAGCATACAGTTCTTCACGTAATAAATCAAAACTTTCCGTGAATGCCCCAAAATAATTGTTCTTGTCCATATTTAAAGGAATATCTAGATTACCTCTAGCAACATTTGCTGCGAACTGTTGTAGCTGCCCAAACGGTTTCAATAATGTTTTATAAAGATAGATATGATAAAGAATCGTAACAATGATTAATAGCCCTACGATTAAACTGAAAGAAATAAGCAGATCTTTTTTCATCTGCTGCACTATATCCTGGTCGTTATTACGGATAATTATTTTACCTACTACCATGTCATTTTGCTTCACATCTACAATCGTATCCCTATTTTTGATGGCATCATATGTATTGTTAAAAGGATTGCTGGGTGTTTGATAAATTACGTTTTCTAAGTTATCTATAATTGTAAGTTGTTGTTGAAAGCCGCTAGTTTCAATTATTTCTTTATTGATGTTTCCCCAATTTTTTTCGACGACCTTAACGACTTCATTAATATCTACCATATTCACTTTTGCAGTATTTGTCTTGTTCAGCATAATTATTTGAAAAGCAATTCCTGAGGAAAAAATCACTAATATAATGACAATTAGCAGTTTTATTCTCATTAGTTATTGTCCTCTAATACATAACCTGTGCCCCAAATCGTTTTGATGAATTGCGGGCTCTTTGGATTGTCTTCAATTTTCTCACGTAAATACCGAATATGCACATTTAGTGTTCCATCTCCTACAAAAGAATCTCCCCATACATTTTGAAACAATTCATTTTTTGTAATGATACGGTTTTTATTATTGGCTAAATAATATAGAAGCCTATATTCCATTGTTTTTAGTTGAATATCCTTATTCTTTACTCGAACACGATGAAGCTTTGTATCAATTTGGATCTGACCAAATTCTAAAATCTCTTGTTGGCTACTCGAACTACTACCATATCTTTTGAGTACCGCTTTTACTTTTGCTAGTAAAACACTTAGTGTATACGGCTTTTGAATGTAATCATCTCCTCCGATGTTAAGTGCAATTAAAACATCATCATCGCTGGAACGAGCACTTATAAACAGAATCGGAATCTGTGTTGTTTTACGCAATCTTTTACATAAATCAAACCCCGATTCATCGCCGAGATTAATATCTAAAAGAATCAATGATGGATCATGTTCCTTCAACAAAAGCTCGCACTCCTCTGCACTTGTAGCAAATGCTGTTTTGACCTCGAACATATTAAAATATTCACAAGTTGTTTCAGCTAAAGCGAGCTCATCATCAACAATTAAACAATCTAATTTCATCGTAAATCTCCTAGAAAATGATTTCCATGCTTGTCTAACAGGATATTTACAGTATACATTATCTTACATTTTTATCAAAAACACTTATATTCCCCCTCTCAAGCTGTTCCACATAAAAAACCCACCTATTTCGACGGAAATTGATCGAAATAGGTGGGCTATTATTATTGAAATGATTATGGTCTTACTAAAATTTTAGCTTGTTTTTTATCTGACACTAATTTATCGAAACCGTTTTCTACGATTTCATCTAAAGGAATTTTGCTCGTAATTAATGGTTTTACATTAATTTGACCAGAAGCCATTAAGCCAATTACTTCTTCATAGTTGTTTCGGTAACAATAAGTTGATAGCAGTCGAAGTTCTTTTAGCATCATCAAAGTAAAGTTTACGCGTGGTGATTCTGCAAACACAGATAATACTACTATTTCTCCGCCTTTACGAACAACATTCATCGCACTATCTAATGTTGGTTGCACACCCGCAACTTCAAAAGCAATATCTACTCCATCTTCCGTTAACGAAGCAAGAACTTCTTCAGCTTTTTCATGTAAGCTATTAATGACACGCGTTGCACCGATTTCTTTTCCTAATGCTAATCGTTCTTCTACAATATCTACTAAATAAATGTCTCTTGCTCCAGCGGCTTTTAATGCTAGCACTGTTAATAAACCAATCGGTCCTGCACCAAATACTGCGGCTGTCATACCCGCTTTAAAATTACTTTCCGTAAGCCCTCGCATCACTACGGCTAAAGGTTCTACCATAGCTGCCTCTTCCATCGATACATGATCTGGTACTTTGTGGACCATATAATCTTCCACAACGGCATATTCTGCAAACCCACCATCGTCACTAAATCCTACTAATCCAAATCTTCCTAAATTGTAAAAACCTTTTTGCACATATGAAGAAGCCTCATCACGAATAATTGGCTCGATTGCTACACGGTCTCCGATAGAAACGTGTGTCGCTTCAGGACCAACTTCAGTCACAATGCCTGAAAATTCGTGTCCCATTGTCAAAGGCGCTTTTCTACCTGAAATGAAGTGTGGTTGATCAACTGGGATACCTGCTCCTGATGCACTTAAATCATGCATATAGGCATGTAAGTCACTTCCGCAGATGCCTGCCCATTCCACTTTTACTTTTACCTTATTGCCTGTTACTTCTTTAACCGTAACGTCCTCAACACGAATATCTTTTACACCATGCCAAACTGCTGCTTTCATTGTTACACCCTCCGATCGAATTGTTTTGTACAGTGCCATTATAATTTAGTTCACAAAATTGTTAAAATCGAAATTATTTGTTATGTTATAGGTACTTTTTATAACAACAAGGGGTATCCTTATATGTTTCCAGCAAAGCTAGAATATATTATTGAAGTGGCAAAAATGAAGTCTATAAACAAAGCTGCCAAAAGTCTCAACGTCACGCAGCCTACAATTAGCCAAGCGATTTATCAAATGGAAGAAGAAATCGGATTTCCACTCTTTATTCGGTCAAAATCAGGCACTTATCCAAGTGAAAAAGGAAAAGACATTATTAAAAAAGCTGTTGAAATTCTGGAGAAATTTGAAGAATTAGATGCATTGTTTGGGTATACGAAAGTGACGGAGGAATTACGTTTAGCAGCGATTCCAGGTGTCATGCTTCCACTAGTTAAAACGGTTACTAATTACAAAAAAAGCTATCCTAACATTGAAATTTTTTTAACAGAAGGATCAAGTGAAGAGGTCATAAAAAAAATTTTAGACAGAGAATTAGATGCCGGACTCATTGTACAATCAAGTTTATTTCATGAAGAAATAAATGATTTAATTTTCGAGCCTGTTGTGAAAGGAAAAATGGTTGCTGTAGCAAGCCATCGCTCCCCTTATGCGAAAGAGAAATTCATCACTGTAGAACAATTAAAGGAAGAAAATTTAATTTTTTATAAAGATGACCATGTAAAACACTTTGAAGCAGAGTTCACAAGAAAATACGGAAATTTAAATATACTATTTCGTACAAATAATGTTGAAGCGATCATTCTAGGCATTTCAGAACAAAACGCCATGAGTGTTGGGCATGACTATTCCCTTTACTTCTCCCAATTTTATTTAGAAGGAAAACTTGTTCCATTAGAAATTAAAGGGTTTGAACAATTACCTGTACAAATTGGTTGGATTCGCAACAAACATATTCCCTTAAGTCCACAAGTGAAAAATTTTATTAGCAGATATAAAATGGCTCAAGTGTTAGATTTTTAAATTGGTGGAAGATGAAATGACGACTTGAATATTTACGCAAGGTGTTTAAGATAATCAATTACACCCATTGTAGATAAACATGAATTAAATGCTTCTATTACACCACACATCAAAACAAACAAACTATGAAGTGTCGACGATTTTTAGCTTGGTTCATTTCTAATAAAAAGCAGACGGTCAACTAGAGGTGTATGATCACACTCTAAACCGTCTGCTATTTTTATACTTGAGCTATTTTATAAGTGAACGGATTCCTCAAGCTCAGAATCTATTCATAATTAAATTTACACTATCTCCGACTATGCCAAATCTCTTACCATATGCCCTGCAGTCAAGGATGATAAACTTTTAGAAAATATGCTTTTATAAAAACACCATATTGTAACAAACCACTAAGAAATTAAATTTTGAATTGGCTTACTAATGTTCTTAGTTTTTCAGCCATTTCAGATAATGAAGCTGCTGATGAAGATACTTCTTCAATTGTAGCTAGTTGCTCTTCAGCCGCTGCAGCAATTTCTTGTGTGTTTTTAGAAGAATTTTTCGCTAAATGTGCAACCTCATCAACAGAGGCAGTTACCTCTTCAATGCTTGCCGAAATTTGTTCTGAAACAGCTGCTAATTCTTGCGTTTGAGCATTTACATTTTCAACAGACTGTAAAATTTGAATAAATGCATTGCCTGTTTCTTTTACTACTTCTAACCCTTTTTTTACTTCTTCATTTTCATTTTCTGTAGTAGCAACTGCTTTTTCTGTTTCTTTTTGGATAAGTTGAATAATTTCTGCAATTTGATTGGCTGATTCTCTCGATTGCTCTGCCAGCTTACGTACTTCATCCGCTACCACTGCGAATCCTTTCCCATGCTCTCCAGCGCGTGCAGATTCAATTGCAGCATTCAATGCTAGTAAATTCGTTTGATCAGCAATACTTGTAATGGCTTCGATAATTTGCCCTATTTCATTTGAGCGACTTTCTAATTGTTGCATCGTTTTCTTAGTAAATTCACTCGTATCAAAGATTGCATTCATTTGGTTTGATACTTCTTGAATAAAACCATATCCTTTGTTTGATTGTGTAGCTGTATCTGTGACAGACTCAGCAACTAAAGAAGAGGAGTCCGCAATTCGTTGAATACCTGTTGAAATTTCATTCATCGCAACAGCACTTTCTTCTGTATTTTTTCCTTGTGTATCAATTGCAGACGCTACTTCTTGAATCGATCCTGCTACTTGATTTGTTGTATATGTTGTTTGCTCAGTACTTGCCATTAGTTGCTCTGAAGAAGCGGCAACTTGCTCAGCCATTACATTGACTTCGTTTAACAATGTTTTTAAGTTTTGTGTCATCGTATTAAAGCCAGTTGCTAACTGACCAATTTCGTCACGATTCCGTATAGTTATTTTTTCACCTGTTAAATCACCGTTAGCAATTTTTCCGACAGCCGCAGTGAGAGAAATAACTGGTCTTGAAATCATTCGGCTAATAATTAATGCTATCAAAATGGAGATAACAATTGATAGAATCGAAATTGCTAAAACGACGTTTATTGTCTTCACAGTTGTCTTGGATAAAGCATCGCTTGCTATATGTAATTCTTGCTGTTGGTAATTTATTAATGCATCAATACCCGCGGAAAGATTTTTCCGTGCTTCTTTTCCATCAGTTTTCATTATTTGAAGCACCATTTCCGTATTACCTTGTTGTTTCAGAGCAATCATTTTCTCAGCTACGGTAATGTAGTCACTTTCTGCTTTTATTATTTTTTCAATTAGTTGCTTCGCTTCAGGATTTGTTGTATTAGCATTGATTTCTTCAATTTTTATTTTTATTTCCTCTTCAATGGCGTATAAGTTTCTTATTTCCTCTTCGTTTCCGCTAACTAAATAGTCTTGTAATGCAATGATTTCGTTATCCGTTAACGATAATATTTCAGTTACTATTTCAATTTTTGTTGAACGATCTTCAATAGTTGCACTATAGCTATTATCTACACCTTTAAATTGAGTGTAAGTAATAATGGAGATAGTAATTAAAAGTACGATAACAATTGAAAAAGCTGATAATATTTTTTTACCAATAGTCATTTTTCCCATAATAATAGCTCCTTTTATATTAATTTACTGAGTCGTATCCTTTGATATAAACTAAATGCATACTGGTATTTTTGTTGAATACAATAATTGTCTCTATGACGGGATGATACTTTCTACTAAATCGGCTGCAAATATTTTTTGTGAAACCATATGTTGAATCTCTGCATAGTTGGCGTTATTTTCAGTCAAGATATTATATTACTAACGTATATCTTTTTTAAACGCTCACCAGCCCATCATTTATGTAAGTCACGATGAAATGTATATGTATTAGGTAAATCAAAGTTGCGCATCAATACTAACAATCATTAAGTTCCTTTTACAAAGCCCCCATGTTGTAGAATTACTATCTTTCCCCTAAATAGAAGTATCGCCAAACTTCTGTTAATGTTCCGTTACGCATCCGTCACAATTTTTACCATTTTCCATTCAGCCAAGGAGACGTTGTACCATTTGCTATAACCTTTCCTCAAAACCTAAATTCCTAACACTTTACTAGATCACCATTTAAAAATTACTATAAAAAGGAAATACATATTTTATTATGGTTGAAAATGCTGTTAAAAGCGATAGATATTTTAACATATATATAATGAATCCCCCTTCTAAATCAATTATAAATGATATAAATCTCTTAAAAGAATGAGAATTCATAAGCAAATTCTTTAAAATACTATTTTCTATTACTTAATATTAAGATTAGAAAAGAGAAAAACAGCTATACTGCTTGCTCCGGTTTCTACTGAGGAGCTTTTTTTGGGGTAATAATACGGATGAAGTCCTAAACTCAAACTTATAGGTTTTAAATAGCATTAAACTTTTAAAAACACCGCTGTAATGGATGCTCATTTACACACGTTAGCACATGCTGAATAGCTCATTTTCAAGCTCTTTTCACAAAAGTCTATAAGGTATTCCGGATTTTTTTGTTTAATATAATAGTAAAAGTAGACGGCCAATTAGAAATGCATTATTACACTTCTAGACCGTCTACTTTTTATGCTTGAACAAATATTAAATTACATATAACTTAAATACATCCTAATAAAAGCAATGTTAAAAAACAGGTTTAAATTAGATTTAGTGCGCCAGTTCACTGCTTATTACTGCTTCATAAGCGCTAACTTTTTAAGATTACATCATTCTATCGTCAATCCACATTGTTGGATTCAAAGTGATCAAGCAATGCACGCACTTCATCTGTTGATTTCGTGTTCATCAATTGATTTCTTAATTCACCCGCTCCGCGGAATCCTTTGACATAAATTTTGAAAAAGCGATGAAGCCCTGTGATGGAACGTGGTAGTACTTCTGCATATTGATCTTGAAGGTCAAGCTGCAGCCTTAAAAGATCCAGGTACTCTTTACTGCTATGCTCTTTTGGCTCTTTTTCAAAGGCAAAAGGATTTTTAAAAATACCTCGTCCGATCATCACGCCATCAATACCATATTTTTCAGCAAGCTCCAGCCCCGTTTGACGGTCAGGAATGTCTCCATTGATGGTTAATAGCGTATTTGGTGCGATACGGTCACGTAATTTTTTGATTTCCGGAATTAGCTCCCAATGCGCATCTACTTGGCTCATTTCCTTTCTTGTACGTAAATGAATCGAAAGGTTCGCAATATCTTGTTTTAAAATATGCGTTAGCCACTCCTCCCACTCATTGACATCGCTATAGCCAAGTCGTGTTTTCACGCTGACAGGCAGTCCGCCCGTTTTTGCTGCTTGAATCAGCTCTGCCGCGACGTCTGGACGTAGAATAAGACCACTGCCTTTCCCTCTCGACGCCACATTCGGTACAGGGCAGCCCATATTAATATCGATGCCTTTAAACCCGAGCTCTGCCATGCCAATACTCATTTGACGGAAATATGCGGGATTATCCCCCCAAATATGTGCCACCATGGGCTGCTCATCTTCTGTAAAAATCAAACGGCCACGCACACTTTTCATGCCCTCTGGATGACAATAGCTATCCGAATTTGTAAACTCAGTAAAAAATACATCCGGTCGACCGGCTGCACTTACGACGTGACGAAAAACAACATCGGTCACATCTTCCATTGGTGCCAGTACAAAAAATGGTCGTGGTAAATCACGCCAAAAATTCTCTATCATGTCAAACTCAAATCCTCTCACTATGGATACTGCTTCAAACTCTCGGTCAAAAATATGAAGCTAACTGTTCCACTTCTTTTACACTTATATCATGCTTCATTACTCATTATCAAACACAAGTACATTTATACTTTGTGAAAATCGAACATGTTTATTTTAACGAAAATCGATGCTGAATGGTATTTTTATAAACAAAACAGCAGATGATTTAGACTTTTTTCTATACTATCTGAGTTTTGACCGGATGGAGCGGCTTTTTGCTCGGATACCGTAGCTTTTTGACCGTTCATCGCGGGCTTTTGCTCGGATACAGCAAAGTTTTGCTCGCACTAGATTGTTTGATCGGTCACTATCGCAAATTTTAAAATAATTTCTATCAGCCATCGAATCCTAACAGAAATGGGTTTTGTGTTGAGTGGTAAATAATCTAGATTAAATGGATGAATTTCATTTTTTTATAATAATTTCTATAAACCCCCACAAATATTCTACCTACTTTCACCCTTTAACTTTTGTTCGCAAAAAATATTCTTCGTATTAGTTTCTACACTAAACAACGCGTATATACCGCTATATTACCGAACAATAAAACATAAAAATATATCATTATTCGTCTTTAAATGAATTTAGTAATTGTGAAATCAGTTCAAATATGCTATTTTATTATCTGATTAAATAATCTATCACCCCCATATAGTCCTGATAATTGGGTTCAGGAGTTTCTACGGAGCAACCTTAATTGCTCTACTATGGTTGGTGCATTTCTTTTATTGTATAGAGCGCATTTTTTTATTGTATAGAGAGCATTTCTTTTTTATATAGATCGCATTTCAATTACTTTATTGGCCTTTATCTTCATGAGGTTTTGTATCACGAATAGTGTCGTTTGTTGCTCCACATATGGTGGCGTGTTGAGGGGAGAACAAGATGGACATTTGGAAGGACATTTTAGCAGCACTTAGTGGCGTATTAAATGCTTTACCACAGGGGCTGCTCGCACTTACATTCGGTTTCGCTTCCATTCCTACTGCACTTGCATTTATGGTCGGTGCGTTTGGTAATGCGGCAACGAGTAATGTGGCAGTTATTTCGTATCAGGCTGAAACTATTACATTAGCTGGTACAATGGGGAAAAACATGAGGGAACGACTCTCCATGATTTTCTTTGGTGCTGCAATTTTATTAATTATTGGCCTTTTTGGTATTTTAGAAACGGTTATTGATTGGATTGGGCCTATCATTACGACAGGTATGATGGCCGGTGTTGGCATTATGCTTTCTAAAGTGGCATGGGATATGGCGAAAAGCGATCGCATCGTCGGTATCACTTCGGTGTTAAGTGCTTTCGTCGTTTACTTTGCGACGAAGGATTTAGTATACACGATTACAGCATCTGTTATTTTATCTAGCATTGTATATGCATTTACAAAAAAAGAAGAAGACAATCTTGCCAAGCGCCCTGCAGTTAAGGAAGGGTTTCATTTACAAAAATTAATTGTCAACCCTATGGTGATCCGTGGAGCCTTAGCAATGGTATGTTTAAATATCGGAGCAAATATTGCATTCGGTAAAATCAACGGTGAAATCTCAAATACTGATGTCAATGTAGATACGTTAACGATTATTAGTAGCTTAGCAGATATGGTTTCTTCATTATTCGGTGGAGCTCCTGTTGAAATTGTCATTTCAGCAACTGCAAGTGCACCTCACGCTGTTTGGTCAGGCGTTTTGATGATGGTATTGATGGCCATCGTTCTGATTACAGGACTTCTTCCTAAAATCGGAAAGTATGTACCAAGTTCTTCGATTGCAGGTTTCTTATTCGTCTTAGGTGCAATTGTTACTTTACCAGGTAATGCTGCAATGGCATTAACAGGCGAAGGTGCGGGAAATGGCATCGTTGGCGGTGTGACAATGGTTGTTACTGCAATTACTGACCCATTCCTTGGTATGTTATCAGGAATCATTGTACAATTTCTTATGACTTTATTCGGATTTTAATGGAGGATTTTCATAATATGAACACATATACATTGACAATCGGCTCTTTGACAAGAGAGCTTCCGATTCTACCTATCTCTGATTCGTTAAGTATTGCTAGCTTTGTTATTCTTGGTGATACGGAAATCGTCAGCGTGACAGCACCTATGCTTGCTGATAAATTACCAGAAGTCGATCTTTTAATTACAGCTGAAGCAAAAGGGATCCCCTTAGTCCATGAGATAGCGAAGCATTTGGGAATGCCACGTTATATTGTTGCGAGAAAGTCAATCAAAGCATATATGGAAGACCCACTTATTAGCAAAGTAAATTCCATCACAACACAAAAAGAGCAATTTCTCTGCCTCGATCGAATGGATGCAGAATTCATTAAAGGCAAACGTGTTGCATTAATTGACGACGTCATTAGTAGTGGTGAATCCCTTCGCGCACTTGCAGAACTTGTTGAAAGTGCAGGCGCAAACATCGTAGCACAAGCAGCGATTTTAGCAGAAGGTGACGCAGCTCATCGCGACGACATTATATTCTTAGAAAAACTACCCCTTTTTGAGTAATTGGTAACAATGATTATATCTTAACAAAAGGAAACACCTTCGACCGAGTAATGTGCTGAAGGTGTTTCTTTTCGTTCTCTTATTATCGTGATGTGTTTACCTCTATGATCTTCTACAACTTTTGCAATATATCCTGAGAAGTCTACTGTTTTAAAAAGCTTTTGCTCTTCAATTTTATTTAAGTGATATGTACCATCTAAGAAAAACTAGCTTAATGAATGAATGTGATTCACTAATTGAGCGGATTACTTGTACACACGAAGGTAAAGTCCCTTAGAAGTAGGATAAAGCTTTGCGACGAGGATGGCGGCATTTTGCTGTGACCACCGCAGGAGCAATAGTTCTTAATGGACCATGATTAAGAAGTAAAGGGGTGTCCAGAAAGTTTTTACCTTTCTGGACACCCCCTTCTTTTAAAATGAGTTGTAAGACGTTACGAGTGACTATTGTTTCGTATCCATTTTATGAGGCTGGATTACTGTCACTATACTTTAAACTGATTTACCGCCTCACTTAATTGATCACTTAACTTCTCCAGCGTTTCGGCTGCATCCGTCACAGATTGGATGGCACGAAGCTGTTCATCTGTAGAGGCACTCACTTCCTCACAGGCTGCGGCTGTTTCTTGTGAAGTAGCCGCCATCATTTGGATTGTTTCCGTGACGTCGTCTTTGTGCGCTGCTACTTTTTGAATTTCTTCATATACCGAGTCAATCGAATCCTGCATATTTGACATGAGCGTCGAGATTTCACTAAACGTTATTTCAGTGGCATTGACGACGTTGCCTTGTCGTAGGAAGTGTTCACGCGTTTCACCCATTTGCTCCGTGACGAGTCGGGACTCTGCTTGTAGCTCTTGAACGGTCACTTTTACTTCTTCTGTCGAGCGTGCCGATTGTTCGGCAAGTTTACGCACTTCTTCGGCGACGACTGCGAAGCCTTTGCCATGTTCCCCTGCACGTGCGGCTTCGATGCTTGCATTCAGTGCAAGTAGGTTTGTTTGTGAGGAGATTTCTGTAATAGTCTCCATGACACCGCCGATCGCTTTCACTTTATTTTCTAATGTGCTAATCACTTCAAACATCGATTGTAAGTTTCGCTCCCAATCGTTGAAGGACAGTTTCAGCTCGTGCATTTTAACTTGTCCATCGGTGTTCATTTCGCCGGTTTTCATTGCGATATCCGACATGATTCTAGCTTTCACTGTGATTTCGTTAATTTGCTGACCAAGTAAATCGGCCCGTTCAGTGACGGTTTCTGCGTCTGCCGCCGATTTGGAAGCACCTTGTGCAATTTCACTAACTGCGTGAGAGACTTCGGTACTTGAAGCGCTTGTTTCTTGAGCAACCGCACTTAAACTTTCAGAGTTCGCTCGGACGTTTTCCACAGAGCCATTCACGACCGTAATAATGGTATTCATATTGTCGATCATTGTGTTGAAATTCTCTCCAAGCTCCCCAATCTCATCTTTCGTTTTGATGTCGGAACGAACGGTCAAATCTCCTTTAGATACAGCATTCATCAGTGTTTTTAGTGTACTGATCGGTTTGATTGTCCGACTAATCACGAAATATAACACCGTAAATAAGACTACTAACGTAACTAGTGCTACTAACAGCATGTTGTTTCGCAACTCTATTGCTGATGCGTTGATATTTTTACTCTCGTAGGTTGCGGCCACTTTCCAATTCAGTTCTGGAATCGTTGTAAAGAGCAACACTTTGTCGGCACCTTCATAATTATAATCAATGTTCCCGCTATTCTTACCGTCTGTATACATTTCCTTAATAAAAGGCAGTTCCATCATATTTTCACCACTTAACGTCGGATGAACAATCGCAACCCCCTCTGGATCTAACAAAATTGGATATCCGTTGTAGCCAAGTTCCACTTCGAGAATAGTATTAGTAAGCGCAGATAGCTCTATGCTAATACCAATAACCCCTACAAGTTCTCCATTGCGCTGCACAGCTTTAGCTGCGGTAATCGCATAATCTCCCGTTGCGGCGTCAATGTATGGATTCGTCCAATAAACGGCATCAGGATTGCTGGCCGCGCCTTTATACCAACCGCGGCTTGTTGGATCAAAATCCGAACCTAAATCTACATATGGAATGTGGATCATTTCTTTCGTTGGAAATGCAAAATAAATGAATGCCGCATCACTGTAGGTGTCTAAAAATTGGGAGAACTCTTTGTCAAGAACTGAGCTAGTATCGTTTTTAGGCTTGTCTACTTCCATGAAACCATCGAAAGTACGAGAATTGGATAACTGGTCGATCCCTTTTTCATATTGTTCTAGATAATTTTTGATGGAGACGGACATCTGATTAACAAAGACCGTGCTTTGGTCGACCACACTTTCCTCCGTTTTATTTTTCATTTGCATGATACTGATTACGCTCATCGTTGAGACACCGACAATAAACAGAATCATCACGATTAAAATAATTTTCGTTTTGACTGATTTATACAAACTGAATCCTCTCTCTCTATTTGGATTTCAGTAATTATAACACAATTTTCTGTTTTTTCTTTAAATTTTTTAGTCTATGTATTCATTTCTCTTATAATTCGTAATGTCAAACGATTTATTTTACATAATATTACATATAACTTTCTACCCAAATATATCGTTTAAATGTTGAATTTTAACAACTCAATTTATATACTTTTTACGATGTGGTGGCAACATGAGGTGTGGGTACAGTGGTAGTTCGTGAAAAAACGTCATCTTGCATAAGCTAAAGTGACTGTACAATAGTTTAAAAGAGGAAAGCGCAACAAAAAAACACCCAATTCAGAAAGGGCTAGAACAAACTCAATCTGAATTGGATGCTTTAAAAGAATACCAAACTAAAAAAACTCCACTTAATGAAAAAATCAATATGAAGATGAAAATTACGCAGTATCTACCGTCAAAAAGTTAAAGATATGCTTTCATTAGTTGAGCAGGGGTGTATGGGGCAATACACGAGATGTTGGTGGGTTTAGCTATTTTAAATTAGCACTTAAAAATACATTTAAATAATTGTTAAACGGTACCGTATTTAATTCATTTTGCATATCGTTCCATTCGTAAAGCATTACATTAGAATCTAGGAAACTTGAAAGATTAGGAATTATCTCAATCATTTCTAATATTAATTCATTTTTTGCTCTTTTCGACTTACTTGTCGAAGGGTTATTTTGAATAACAGTGCGTACAATTCCGAGCATGATGTCAATAAACTCGATTCCAAACTCTTTTCGTTTCGGAAAGTAATCTACTTCACTAATTCTATATCGTTCACCCCGATACAATGACTGTATATTTAGCTGCTCAAACATCGTAATTTTTAAATCTTTCTTATTACTGGATTCTTCAACAATTTGTCTACCTGAATAACTATTGTCATGTTCGATAAAAACAGAAGCATCGATATATGTATCTTGACCATATTTGCGAACTAAGCCGTATACTACTCTTTCAGGTAATTTCGTGTAAATGGTATGATTCGTTATTTCGGGATAATAGTCTTTTATGGGCTTAGCCATTTCTTCAAATTTATTCATTTTATATGAAATAACATTGATCTTAATAAGTTTTGAGTATTTCATTAATTGTGCAACCAACGTTTTAATTCTTCTTTTTGCGGCTCCATCGCCTGTATATTCAGTCCAATGAATTGGATTCTTACCCTCTTTAATTAATTCATATAATGGTTTCATTGTTTCATGTTCATAACATGTAGCTGGTATTAAGGCGGCGCCCATTAAATTAGGATAATCCTTATCTTTTCCACTTTCATCAAAAAATATTTTTACTTTGTGTGGGTATTCCTTCGACATATTATCACCTCTAATGCATCAGTAATTGATTTATTACATATAATTTGTTATAATAAGTGTACATTTAAAGTATTATAACATGAAATTGACCACGCTATTGTAGTTTGTGACATGTTATAAAATGCTTACTATTGACCGCGCTGTTGTAGTCTGTAGTAGCATTATAATTTAAATGTATGCTTCCTTTTGGGAAGTTTTTTTTATGTTTTTTTTCAGTGAGTATTTTGATAGGGAGACATTTGAAAAATGCCTCCACTAACTATAAATAAGTTTATATGTGAAAGATGTTTTTTCAAACCGTTTTCTACTGTTCTAGTCCCGCTATCCCAAAGCCTCCAGGTCCAGCATGGGTGGAAATCATTGCACCTGCTTGCATCCACGTGACATTTTTAAAACCTGTTTCCTTTGCAATTTCCTCCATTCGTCTCTTAATACTTTCATCAAGTCCGATAGAGTAGATCAAATACAGCTGTTTTCGATCAATGTCGTATTCGTTTAAGTAATCACGCATCAGTTTTTCCGCAACGATGCTCATATTCCCACGATATTTTCTAGTTGACACAAGCTTTCCTTCTTTTAATTCGATGCACGGCTTTATTTTTAACAATGATCCTCCAATATAAGCAATGTTACTTACCCGTCCACCCGCTCTTAGAAAGTCTAAACTGCCAGGAATGAAAGCTAGCCTTGTTTTAGGAACGACGGCTTCTATTTTTTCTATTAAGTGCACATGGTCAATGGACGGTTCTTCCTCAAGCAGTGTGACTGCATACATCACGATGGCACCTAATCCACCTGTCACGTTTAGCGTATCAATTAGGAAAAGATCTTCAAAATCTTCCGCTGCAATTAACGCACTTTGAAAGGAAGCAGATGCTTTTGACGTATAGCCAATGTGAATAATGATGCTATCAGGAAAATTCATTCTAATTTTTGTAAATAAATCATGATACTCATGTACATTCGTTGCAGCTGTAGATGGTATTTTCTTGGTGCGACTATGATACTCAAACACTTCTTCTACCGATAGCTCACCATCTAAATAATCCTTCCCATCCATAATGACGTGCATCGGTACTACTTGAATTTGATATTTTTCAACCAGGTCCTTCGGTAAATCCGCTCCACTCTCTGTCGATAAAATAATCCTTCTCATTGTACATTCCTTCCAATCAACGCAACCATTCCTGCGTATTTATTTTGATTTATTCTAAATATACACTAAATGGGTAAATTATCCATTATAATACTCGGAAAATTGATTCGTGAAATGGCATATCAACATTCTCGACAAAAATTATAGGGGGTTTTAGAGGCCACACTACGTTAGACAAATAAAGTAAGGTCTATTAAGGCTGGACCATCATGTAACATCATCTATTGTTTCTTTAATTAATTTTACGATACTTACTTCCCACTATTTTACATGGTTTAAACCTAGAATTAATATAAAAGCAGACGGGTTAGAAATGCATCATCGCACCTCTAAACTGTCTGCTTGTTTACTTTATTTCATTAAGCTTCAACTATGCGACTGCCTTACAATATGCTATGTGGCAACATATAGGGTGCTGGTGGGTTTAATAGCAAACAGGACTAGAAAATGTGTTAGTCTCCTGTCATTGTTATTATCTTTAGGCGAATGTCTAACTATGCATTAATGCACCATTAGGCTTTGGTAACTCTTGCTCTGTTATTTGATTCATTTTACAAAAATGTTTAAAAAATTGTTGTGCTAGCTCGCGTTCCTTTGGATCACTTTTTAACGAAACTATATCAAGTAAAATTTGGGCCATCCATAAATTATCAAAATAACGATATTTGCCGGTATTCCATGACATTGTTTGAGGGGATTTTTTGTTCATGTAATATTTCCAGAAAAGTAACTGATCCGATTCCTGTTCCGTAAGTTGAAGCTTGTATTTTGAATGAGCAGGAACATTTCCATCTTCACAAAGCTTACCGATAAAATCTTCATTTACCATATAGACACCTAATATACGTCTATCTTTTTCAGGCTTGCTGGCATCTATTGCCGTTAACAGGACAGCGCTATTTTGGTGCAAGCGGCTCGGCTTGTTTGGCTTCCCTTTGTTATTTCCACTTTTGATTGCGCCCGAAAAAACGTTCCACTCTGAAAAAGCATGATTCTGCTCTTCCATGTCACACCAAAAAACCATTTGTGATTCTGGATGAAGTTTATGATGTTTCATCAATTTTTCGTGTTCCAAGCGAAGTTCCAGTTTTTTTCGTTGTTGTTTTCTTTCCTCTTCCTTCTTCCATTCAACCTCTTTTCGTTCCATTTCCCGCTTTTGTATAATCTTATCAAGTGAACTAGCATCACTTTTATCCTGTAGTTTCAGATGCTTTTCAAATGCATCCGGGAAAACAAACATTTTATTTTCCGATGCAAAATGTATTTCAATAATAGAATCATTTTGTTTAACTATACTCCCCATGCCAAAAAGCTTGTGTGTGACTTTCTTATTAATTAGATTCATTATTCTAGCCCTCCTTGTAAATGTTTGATTTTTTTATTTTTCCCAAAAACGATATAAAAAAACGTATCCAAATTCTATCTGTAAAAAAGGCAGCTGAATTCGAAATACGTTTCAAAAAATAATCCTAAGACTATTATAACATTTTTTTATAAATTCACAAATTTATTATTGACAACACATTTCAAAGAGAGGTAAAATAAAATTTTATTCTCCATAAAACTTTAAATTAACTATGAAGTAAAGTTATAATACGAACCATATTAGCTCACTTTAATAATAAAAGCAGACGGCCAATTAGAGGTGCGATACCAGCACTTCTAAACCGTCTGCTTTTTATATTTCAACGAATATTAAATTAGCTATTCCACAAAAACACATCTTAATAAAAGCTCTGTTCAAAAACACTTAAATGAGATTTAGTCAGCTAGTTCAAGCCAAGCAACCACTTCACAAAGTGGTGAGTGCTCACTGTGGACACAAAATTATAACAGAGATGTAGTGGATTCACCAAAAGCATATATTTAAATTACTCCCAACACCCGAAACACTGAATCAATCCAATCTGCGGAAAACACTGGTTGCACTTTCACCAACAAAACAGGTGAAACTGTTTGTAAGTCCATCACAGATGATGCAGGAATAAATTCTTTCTTTGTCCCTCTTCCATATGAAATCTGTATTTCATGCAAATAATCTAATCTGTTCAGCTTGGAGGTGCGTCCGCTTATTATTACGGTCCATATAAATGAGACCGTTGAACGCCTCCTCTTTGCCTAACATGAGAAACCATTCAATTGAATACTTCTTTTAAATCGAAATTACCGTCAGCGAAATTTTCGTATATACTTTATTATCAGTGAAAACACTTTTAACAGCGAAAGAATATGTAATAACACTTATAGCCATTAAGAGACTTCCATTTTTACCCAATATTTGCACCTTGGGCAGGTTATTTATTCATTCCTATAAAAAGCTCTACACAAAATTCTCTTACATAGGGCTTACTCAATGCACTTCCATAAATCGTAATATTTGATTGTGCAACCGGTGCAGATTGTTCATTTTTCCACACTTCCCTTAGTTATAACTCACAAATCCTCACTTTCACATGCGCTCCACCAATTTCTCGGTTATTGACGGTAATTTCTCCTCCGTGCTTCTTTACAATTTCCTTTGCAATATATAATCCTAAGCCTAAGAGTCCATTAACTCCTGATTTCTTACTTTCTTCCTGATAATATTTATCGAACACATATTGTTTCTTTTCACTAGAAAAACCAGGGCCATTATCGAAAATGTCAAACAAAATACTTCGGTCTGGATTCATCGTAATAATCCATGCAATTTTTCCATTAGCAGGTGTGTAACGAATACTATTCGTCACAATATTATCAAGCACTTGAGAAATTCTCTCTTGATCAATTACTCTCATATATATTTCATCTTCATTAACCATTTGATATTGAAAGTCGATGCATTTCTTTACACACAGCCGTTGATATTCTTCTGCTTTTATTTGCACAAATTGATTAATCGATGTTTGTTTCGGATTTAGAGTGAACGTCGGCTTCTCAATAAGCGCCATTTCATTTAACTCCGCTATTAAATGGCTCGCATAATTTGTGTTTCTAATAATCGTTTGTAAATATGGCTCTAATCGCTCTTGTCGCCTTTTTCTACTTTCTAATAGCCCTTCCGCATGACCTTGAATAATCGTTAAAGGATTTCGTAAATCATGGGAAATAGCTGCTATCATCTCTCTTCGCTCTTTCTCTAGCTGAAGTTGACGGTTCAGTGAATCTTTCAATGCTGACCTCATTTCTTCAAAAGCTTGCGCTAGTTGTTCCAATTCAACAGAATAATTAATCACTGGTAAAGTGAAATCTAAATCCTGTTCTTTTATTTTTTTTGTACTTTCAATCATTTCATTAAACGGTCGTTCAAACTCCCGACTTAGCCTTTTCCCAGAGAAATAAGAAAAAAGATAAAAAAACTTGAATGGTGCGATAACCAAAAGAAGAACCATACTACAAAACAGAATCAGCCATTTATTATGAGGATTTGAAGTGAGCAAGCTAAGTCCATACTTAAAAACAACAGCTCCTTGAAGTATTCCTTGTTCATTCTGAATGGGATAGAATTTGATAAAACCTCCACCTTGTGTTGTGACACCTGTTGCAATGTTTCGCTTTAATTCCTCCCCGTTATCTACCAACTTAGTCTGGTAAGTACCATAAATAATCTGACCGTCTAAATCCATCACTTGATAATCAATCCCCTCTATAGGAATGACTCTTTCTAATCGATCTTGACTATTAGAAAAAAGTATAGACTCCCCAACCTCATCAATATATTTTTCAATAGTAGGTAGTTGCTGTTCATAATAGTTAGCAGGGTTTAGCTTATTCGTCGAAAACAACATACTCATAGAAAAAACTAATAATAACCACGTTAGAATGGTAGCTACAATACTCTTAAATAAAACAAAGTGAAATGAAGTGATAAATCTCCTCCGTAATGTCTGATTATTTCGATTCACTTTTCCCATCGATATCCTCTTCCCCAAACGGTTGAAATTATTGAATCTTTTTCACCCGCTTTTTGTAGCTTTGCACGAATATTTTTAATATGTTCATTTATAGTAATCGAATCACCTGTTGCTTCTAATCCCCATACTTTCTCATAAATTTGCTCACGTGTGAGAGCTTGTCCACAATTAATCGCCAAATATCGGATAATTTCAAATTCCCTCATAGTTAAAGGCACTTCTTGAGAATCATAGAATAATTGGCAGCTCTGAAGATCAATGTGTATCTTCCTAAAAAATAAACATTTCTGCTGACTCCTGCTTTTTCTTTCTTCGCGACGCAAATGGGCAAATACTCGCATTTTTAATTCCCTTAAGCTAAATGGCTTCACTAAATAATCATCACCACCAACAAGCAACCCTTGCACACGGTCATTTTCTGTTTGTTTAGCACTGAGAAATAAAATGGGCACATCTACACTTTTTCTTATTTGTTCGCATAACTCAAAACCGCTCATCCCTGGCATCATCACATCAAGGATCAACAAATCTGGTCCATGCTGTAATTGTCTTAATGCTTCCTCACCATTCGTAGCTTTCAAAACTTGATACCCCTCGTCTTCTAATGCATCGTACAAAAAAGTCAGTATTTCTACTTCATCGTCAACAATTAAGATTTTCTCTTTCATGATTAATCATCCTATTCATTTACTTCTCTCATTAAATCTACTTTATAAATATCAAGAATGGATAAAGTACGGTACTTTATCCATTCTTGATATTTATGGTTTACAGTTTCATTATCAAATTTTTTAAAGGATGGATAACAATGGAACAAAAGCTCTCACCTATTTCAGGAAAAGATCGCCTAGAAACAATCGATATGCTTAGGGGTTTCGCACTCCTCGGAATTATTATAGCAAATATTGCTTGGTATCTTTATCCTGCTTACCTGCAACAAGATCCCTCATTTAAAAATGAATGGACATCTTTTTGGAGTCCATTTGATTACGCCGTACTGTCTGTTCTTGATATGTTTGTTGTTGGGAAGTTTGTCATGCTCTTTTCTATGCTGTTTGGTTTTGGAATGGTCATTATGCAGGAAAGAACAGGTGTAAAGCAACTAAACTTCTGGGGCATTTATTCTCGACGATTAATCGCTTTACTCATTTTCGGTAGTATCCATGCGTACTTCATCTGGTTCGGCGATATTTTAACAGACTACGCAATCCTTGGATTCTTACTCCTACTTATGCATAAGTTAAAGCCGAAAACGCTGTTAATTATTAGTATCACTTTATACAGCTTGTTAATTATTCTTATCACATTAGGTTCTCTATCAACCGACTCCTCTGCTATGTTGACGCAACTATCAGAAGAAGATCAAAAACTCATTGAATCAACAATAGAAGCACATCAAACTGGAAACATCCAACAATTGATAGAGACAAACATCGAAGAAAGAACATATTATACGATGAGAAACGGGTTATATGCGCTATACTCAGGCATGCCACTTGCCTATTTATTTTCGAATCTTCCTTTTCTACTAGTTTTTATGTTTGGGGCAGCAATTGCGAAGAACAAGTGGGTGCACCATTTCAAACAACACAGAAAAGGTTTTTTCATCACTTGGCTTATCACCTTACTAACAGGAGGCACTTTAAATTGGGCTTTGCCATTTATAGTAGAGAAGCAATACGCGGTTCAAACCATTCAATATGTTAGCTCACCGCTTATCACAATTTTTTATGCCATTAGCCTTCTCTTCATCTATCACACAATAAAAGGAAAGAAAATATTACATTGGTTCACTTTCCCTGGAAGAATGGCATTCACAAACTATATTAGTCAATCCATTATTTGCACATTCTTATTTGGTCCTTTTGCATTCGGAGTATACGGAAAACTGCATTTAACGACAGCCATTTGGATTGCCATCGCTATCTATGCCTTCCAACTATTTTTTAGTAAATGGTGGTTAACCAAATTCCGTTTTGGACCTTTAGAATATATTTGGAGAACGATTACTTATTGGGGGATTAGAAGATAATTATTTATGGGCGCTACGAATGAATTTATGTAGTGCCCTAATTTTTTTGCTATAAGTTTATTTGATATGTCAGAAGTTTATTTTGGGTTTACACCTTCAAAACCAACTTCGGAACCGCTTCAACATGTATCGAGGGTATGCGGCAACACAATGGTGCTGCTAGGTTTACTATTCAAATCTGACTCCAGTTAGATTAAGCGCTTGCGCATTGCTTATCATGGCATGGGTTTTTAGAAACTATAAAGTAGTCTCTTCAGAGGGTACCTAGATATGTTTGAAAAATTGTAACCTTTACATCATTGTTTTCTTCAATAATTCGAGGGACTCTAATTTCTATTCTCTCATTTTTTTGAAACGCAGTGTTTATGCCCTCTTCTATATCGAGCGTCCTTTTTTATTATTTGAAAGCCTTCGATACCAAAAGGATTAGAATTGTGAATTTAACTTATACAATTATTAAATTCTATTTTAGCCTCAAAGGAACCTTGTTTTTATATTATTCGAAAATAACAAACAAATTGACTTAACGTGAATTTTCTTATATTCTAAGGTTTATTTCATAAGATGAAATTGTTGTTATCATGATTATTGTGGGATGACCATAATGAACACTTCACCATGAAGTAGTAGATGTCATGCTCAGCCCTACAAAAATTTTCTCGATAAATAAAACGCACTCTAGCATATGTGGTGCCTCTTCTTATTAATTTTAGAAGAGGCCCTTATTTGTATGTTAACTGATGCGCACTACTTAAAGGAGGAAAAAATGCAAAAAGGAAATCCGTGGGCATTAATTCCAATTGTTGTATTTTTAATTTTGTTTATCGGCTCAGGAATTGTATTAAATGATTTTTATGCATTTCCTGTAATGGTTGCCATTTCAATTGCAAGTACTGTTGCCCTTTTCATGAACCGCAAAGAAACGATGACAAAAAAAATTGAAACCTTTACGACCGGCGCGGGGAATTCAAACGTCATGTTAATGGTGATCATTTTCTTACTTGCCGGTGCATTTTCGGAAACCGCAAAAGGAATGGGCGCTATTGAAGCAACGGTAAACTTTGCACTCTCCATTTTGCCACAAAACTTATTAGTTATTGGCTTATTTATAATTGCCTGTTTTATATCTTTAGCAATGGGCACTTCAGTTGGAACGATTGTTGCCCTCGCTCCAATAGGTTTAGCGATTGGGGAGCAAACAGGACTTTCAATACCCCTATTAATGGCAACTGTTATTGGTGGGGCTATGTTTGGCGATAATTTATCATTTATTTCCGATACAACTATAGCATCGGTCCGCTCACAAGGCGCAGAAATGAAAGACAAATTTAAAGTTAACTTTTTCATTGTATTACCAGCAGCAATTATCACCTGTGTTATTTTAGCCTTTTTGACGCTGAATTCCACAGCCCAAGTGACACATGCTAGCTTTGATTGGTACAAATTGATTCCTTATTTATTCGTCATTGTTTTTGCTTTGATTGGAGTAAATGTCTTTACAGTATTAGCAAGTGGGATTATCCTCGCTGGAACTATTGGTCTAATTGATGGTAGTTATGAGGTGATGACATTTATCAGCGCAATTGGTGACGGTATGAGCAATATGTTTGAAATGGCGTTTTTAGCGATGTTAATTGCCGGTATGGTCGAGATTATTAAGCATAATGGCGGCATTGATTTTATCGTACATATCGCAACGCGTAAAATTAAGTCGCAAAAGGATGCCCAATTTGCAATAGCAGGTTTAGTTGGTTTAACCGACCTTTCAACGGCCAATAATACGATTGCCATTATGATTGCTGGGCCATTAGCAAAAAAAATTGCCAATCAATACGATATTGAGCCACGTAAATCAGCAAGCATCATCGACATTTTTTCATGTGTCGTTCAAGGTATAATTCCGTACGGTGCTCAATTTTTAGCAGCTGCCAGTATCGCCGGCATTTCCCCTATTTTAATCATGCAATATTCGTATTACTCCATTTTAGTAGGGGTCTGCGGAGTCATTGCCATCCTCATCGGTTATCCGAAAACTAAAAATAAACTTATTCAAAGATCGTAAATGTACTATTCGCATTTACGATTTTTAGCATTACTTGCACCGAGTGCAAAAAAGTTCTTACAATTAACTACAATTCAAAAAGCTGTGCGGAAAAGCCCAATAAGAATCGGGTTTTTCAGCACAGCAAAATATTATTTAATAAATCAAACTAACTCTAACCACGCGACCGCCTCGCAATGTGCGGAATGTATGTGGCAACACATTGGTGCTGGTGGGTTTAAATATAAAGACTTAGATACTTATTTAGTAGAATCACTGTTCCATCCTAAACTCTAGCTACTTTTCCTATGTTAACGGACTTCTGTTACCCAACCAAAGTAAAGGTTTATTCCATCTAATTGGATTGGACCAACAATATTATTCTCTAAAGGAGTTAAATCGAAAAGTTTAACGAAATTTGCATAATCCTTAAACCACTTTGCTTCATGACGGAAAGAATGAACTAACATAAGAGAATTCTTTGCATTTACTTTTTTAGCCTCAATTAATGCAGATGCAGTTCTATGCAATAATTGATATCTTATCTTTGTTATATGATTCTCGTGTAACCTTAGTAAACTAAGTAAATAATTCAATCGTTTCCTTTTACCATCACTCGGGTTGTTGCCTAACCATAGGTCCACAGTTTCTCCAAATGGTTCTGATACTTTACCTTCTACCATTATTGTTAAAAGCCCATTTTTAACCTTTGCAATTACATAGAGATCATTTTGAGAACTTGCATTTCCTCCAGGTATTGCAACCTTGTATTCAGGGAACCCGTACAACATTTCAACATCATCAAATATCGGTAACTTACTCTCTTTAAATACATTTTCAACAATCATTGGTAAGTTAGCAGAGCTTTCCCAACAGTGGGCCAATTCGTAAGCAGAATATCCCTCTTTCCATTGTTTTTCTGGATCTGCAAGGAAAGCTTTCCATGATTCTGGACCTTGTGATGGAACATAGAATTTACTCATTTAAACTACCCCTTTATTTAGAATGGCTTTACCTTTTAAATGCTGTATTATGATTTAAAAATCGTATAACAGCCTATTTCTTAATCGATTTAATAGTTGCCATAATATAAACTGAGTTAACTGTAAGTGCAGTAAGTTCTTTACTTAAACCTTTTTCACCAGTTTTCCATCTCTCATAATAAGGAAAGACTTTCTCAAAATTATTCTTATATATTGAGCGAGGTATTTTTAACTTACTTGATGGTTCAATTTCTGATTTATAAACAGTCAAACATTCTCCATTTGATACTAGTTTAAAATTTAAACCTCTTTTCGTTTTAAGAACTAGAGGATTTTTCATACTTTTTGTTATTAATTTTTTCCAAACCTCTTCAGCATTCACTATTATTACTCCCTTCAAAAAATAACGAAAATTTTAATAAATAAATTCAATAAAAAAGAACGAATTCCTCTAAGAATCCGTTCTCGATTATTTATTAAACTTGTACAGCGAGAATAAAGTAGTGCAAAAAAACATGCCCTGAACCCACATTGCACCGTTGGTAATCATAATAATGTTGTGCACAAATGGGGCCTTTTCTCAATTTTTTTCCGCCAAAACATTATTATCATTCATAATAAAGTCCTGCTTTTCTCTTTCCTTCCCTCTCCCTTTCTCCTTCTTTTTTCGGGTTCTTATGAACCAGTCTTGCTTTTCCTCAAGCTTTTCTCCATCACGTTTTTTCTCGCTTTTCTTCCATCCTTTTTTCTCTTTTTCATCATGCAAAAAAGGATGGGAACTTGGTTCCCATCCTCAGACTGTAGACAAACTCGAAAATTTCGAGTTTGTCTACAGTCTTTTTTCTTTATAAAATAAAATTAAAAGATATTCTTGAAAATAAAATTAGCACTTACTACTAGAGGTGATAGATATGATGACGAAAAACCATAATCATGAACGAGATCAACTTGAGATGATCACTATTGATCAACTTGTGCCACAGGACCATCTTGTCAGAAAGCTTGAATCAGCCATTGATTTTTCTTTCATCTATCCACTAGTAGAACCACTGTATTCTACACTTGGTCGACCTAGTATAGACCCAGTTGTATTAATCAAAATGACATTTATTCAATACGTATTTGGCATTCGTTCAATGCGTCAAACTATAAAAGAAATTGAAACGAACATGGCATATCGTTGGTTTTTAGGATTTGGATTTCATTCGGAAGTACCGCACTTTTCTACCTTCGGTAAAAATTATGAACGTCGTTTTCAAGATACGGATATCTTTGAACAGATTTTCTATCGCATACTCAAAGAAATTGCTGATAAAGGTTTACTAAGTGCTGACCATATTTTCATCGATTCAACTCATGTCAAAGAGAGTGCGAATAAACGTAAATTCGAAAAGAAAATGGTACGCAAAGAGACTCGGGCATATGAAGCGAAACTTCAAGAAGAATTGAATCAAGATCGGATTGATCATGGCAAGAAACCATTCCCACCAGATAAATTTGAAAAAGAAGAGATGAAGGAAATTAAAGAAAGTACGACAGACCCTGAAAGTGGCTACTATGTAAAAGATGAACGGACTAAGCAGTTTGCTTACTCATTTCATGCAGCAGCCGATTGATATGGATTTATACTCGGATCGATTGTGACACCTGGTAATGTTCATGATAGTCATATGCTTCAACCACTTGTTGAAAAGATAATAGAAAAAGTGAAAAAGCCACTTGCTGTAGCTGCTGATGCTGCTTACAAAACACCTGCGATAACTAAATTTTTATTCGACCAAGATATTCAACCGGCACTGCCTTATACACGCCCGAAAACAAAGGAAGGATTTTTACGCAAACATGAGTATGTATACGACGAGTACTACGACTGCTACCTTTGTCCGGAAGGGCAAGTCCTTCAATACTCGACTACGACCAAAGAAGGTAAACGCCAATATAAATCAAACCCAACTCAATGTGCAACCTGTCCTTTACTGGCTCAATGTACTAATAGTAAGGATCATCGAAAAATAATTGAACGTCATATTTGGGGACATTATGTAGAGGAAGCGGATCATCTTCGTCATCAAAACGATATCAAACAAATATATGCGAGACGTAAAGAAACGATTGAACGGGTCTTTGCTGATGCGAAAGAAAAGCATGGTATGCGATGGACAACCCTACGTGGGATTAAAAAATTGTCCATGCAAGCGATGCTTACTTTTGCTGCCATGAATTTAAAAAAGCTTGCCAATTGGACATGGCAAGCTCTAGAAATAGTCTAAATTAGCATACTCGAAGAGTACTTTTACTTAAAATAAGACTGTAAAATACCCCGAAAAATATTAAAAATACAAAAGGCCTTCAGAATGAGACCATTCTGAAGGCCTTTTGTCGACAATCTGTATTAATATATCTCTATATTAATTGTATTCTCACTCTTTAAAAGTGCAACTTCAAAAACCTCACTTAACCATTCAATCGGTACTAAAATTTCTGAATCTATTATGGTTGCAGGAACTAATATTTCTACTTCTTCATCATTAATCTTTGCAGTTTGAGATGAAATTGTTAATTCTAATTTTTTATCATCTTTAGTAGCAGTAATGGTTTGAGAAATTTCATCCCAACTAATTTCTGCTCCTAAAATTAAAAATGTTAGTTCATATGGAACTAGCGTATAATCTCCCGCTACAACAGGGACATGATCAAATGACACCTTATCCTCATTAACTAAGATACTTAAAGACGGATCTTCTATAAATGAAAGAATCTCTTTCTCATTCTCTTCAATTTTCGATCCAGAAGATTCCGTTTTGTCTGATGTTGATTCATCCTTTAATACCGGTACTTCTGTTTGGCCTTCTTCGGAATGTACCTCTTCCATTGGGATTAAATTTGTATTTGTTTCATCTGACAATTCTGCTGAGATAGATGAACTAAGTAACAAACTCGCCGGAATTAAGGTAGATATGAATATTCGTTTCAAAAAAAAACTCCCCTTTCTTGTTTTCAATTGAATTGTTTAATTGGTAAATTAAAATTAACTTTGATACATCATCCAAATAAAAACACTATAAAATATAATAACTAGTAAATTAACAATAACGCAAATTACATTCAAACGCTTGGTATTACGCCAAAAACTAATAAAGATGGCTGCAATTAAAAGGCTTAATAATACACTTGGGCTATGCATATACACCATATCTTTAACAGCAGGCATAACAGGTTTTATTCGTGTGAAAAGAAATCCCCATACATGATAATAAGTTAAAATACAATAAATTATAATTTGTACAACGACATGTGTACTAATAACAATAATTGTTTTTTTCATATATATTAGAATTCGTAATTATCAAACTTGGAAATGGCATGTGCTGCACCAGGTTCACCAAATAACGCATCCCAAGTTTTTGTAAATTCTTCTTTTTTATTGTCTTGTGCCCAAACATAGAATTTCGCCAAGAAGAATGCAAGCCCTACACGATTTTTAATGATTGGCTCTTCGTAATTTCCTTTTTTATCTGTATATTCGCTTTTTTTGAACTCTTCAATTAATTCTTTTAACTCATTAAATGGTGCATCACTTACTGTTTTTGTATTATCGCTTGGATAGTTGAACATAACAGTTTCACCAACATAACCGGCTTTTAAATATTGACCAGCAATTGTAAGTAAATCATAACTTATACGATAATTTGTAATATAATCCTTATATTTTTCCTTACCGATTTCTTCTTCTGGAATTTCAGGACTTGAATATACGTCCATCTCGATTCCTAATTCACGTAAAGAGTCTTTATTAAATAGCGGAGCAGCGTTGAAAGTAGCTGTTCGTTTATAGTTGTTCTCTACTGCTTTATAAATAGCTTTAGATTTTTTAGAAGAAAGCAAATTGTTTTTCGTTAAAGTTTTATTTACAAGATGGTATGAGATAACTTGTGCATTGAAGCCCCCCAACGAATGCCCTGTAACATAAATATCACTATATAAATTATTATAGATAGCTGTTTTTGTTAATGTTAGTGCATTATCAAGTTGTGGATTATCACCATCGACAAGTACATCCAAATCAGTATTTGCCCCGTCTGTTAATTGACCTTGTATATTGTGTACGTCTGTACCTCGCTCTGCAATGACAATAGCATTTGAATAAGAATGACGGAAGACAATACCGTAGTGACCGCTAATTTCTCCGACCTCGTAGCCAATAATTTCCCAATCTTTCACTAAACCCGCCTTACTATCAAGACGAATTGCATTTTGAATGGATGTTTTAGAAACCGGTATCGGTGCTACATCCTTTGATAAATCCTCCAAACCTTTTCCTTGCTCCTCTGAATTGGCATGTTTCATAACATCTATATAAGCTAAATCAGCTAATACTACCAATGCCTCATCTGTTACATTATAAACAAGGGCTTCTCCAGGTTTTTCGGCTGAATCTATAATACCATCTCCGTCAGAATCCGCTTTATTTGGATCTGACTCAGGAGTCACATAATCCTGGTCTTTCTCAAATTTGATTTCATCGCCATCTGAAATCCCATCGCCATCTGTATCTGGATTATTTGGGTCTGTTTTAATGTAACTACCAGTCCCGGTTACGAGTCCATTAGTTTCATAATAATCAGGAATGCCATCTCCGTCAGAATCTTTCGTCAATAAAACAGAATCTTCCGCTGCAGCATCTAAGATTTTAATAAGATCATTAGCATTTTGAGCAGGGAAATAGAGTCCACCTGTATTTACTGCCATTTCAACTAATTTGGTTGCATCGTAACTGGAACCAAGTCCTACTGTGAAGACAGTAACATCTTTTTCAATAGCTACATCAATAAGATCTCTATTCCATGCGCCATCGCCATCTGTCAAGAAAATCATTAGTCGATTTGCTTCTTCATCAGAATATTGTTCAAGAGCAAGAGAAAAACCAGCTGACAAATTTGTACCACCACTATCATTAATTTTTAATAAAGCGTCGTGTAATACTTGTTTATCATTTGTCATTGATGTAAGTAATTTAGCACGGTCATCAAAATCAACAACTGCCCCTTTATCATTATCCCCCATTTTAGACACAAATGATTGAGAAGCTGTGATACGAACATCATAGCGGTCATTATAAGACATACTACCTGATGAATCGACTGCAAAAACAACTTCATTATTTAATTGTACCTTACCTTCGTCATCGATTTTTGGTATACCAACCGCTTCTTCCCAAGCACGTTCCCATATAGTCTTATCAAGAAGTGCATAGTCACTAAAGTGTTCAACGGCTACAGTAACGCTATTCGTTTCTGAATCGTGTACTTGATTAGGCACTTCTTCCAACGCTTTTTTATCTTCGTTATAATAATAAATCGTTGGCTCAAAATCTTCAGTTATGACTGATTCATCATAATAAAATCTCATTTCAGCAGTCTCAAAATCAATATCAGTATTGAAAGAATAAGCATTTCCAATTAATCCTGGAATACTGTTATTTAGTACTGGATGGGAAGTTGAAATTGGTTGAACTTCTGTTGTTGTAGAATCTTTTGCTGCGCTTTTAATTGTTACAGTTGGATAAGTTGGTTCGGCCTTTAAGTAAGTACCTGGGCTTGTTTCAACTTCAATGATTTCATCACCATCAAGAATACCATTACCATTTGTATCAGGGGTTAGAGGATTAAAATTAACACCATCTTCCTCTGAATCTAGTAAACCATCATTATCTGTATCATCTGCTAATGGATTTGTACCATTTGCGACTTCTTCTCCATCAAGCAATGAGTCGTCGTCAGTATCTTTATTAAATGGATTAGTTCCTTTTTCAATTTCTTGCAAGTTAGTCAGACCATCCTCATCTGCATCTTTTAACCCATCGTTTATACCACTATTATCTGTATCTGCAAGAATTGGAGAATATATTCTACTTGTATATTCGAAGTAATCATCTAAACCGTCACCGTCTGTATCCTTCTTTTTCGCGTCAGTTTTAAGAATTGCTTCTTCTTCATCTGTTAATCCATCGCCATCCGTATCCACATCTGGTTTAGGTGTTGGATCCGGTGTTGGATTCGGTGTTGGATTCGGTGTTGGATTCGGTGTTGGATTCGGTGTTGGATTCGGTGTTGGATTCGGTTTTGGATCCAGAACAGGTACTACTGGTTCAGGGATTTCTTCTTTCCCTTCATTTAATATTGTAGTTTTATTTTTTAAGAAGCGACTTAGCATTACTGCGAAATGTGCTCTCGTAATATTATTATTCGGTTTAAATGATTTGTCTCCATAACCTGTAATAATTCCATGAGATGCTAAAATACGCACGTAACTTGAATACCAATCATTATCATTAACGTCTATAAATGATATTTCTTTTTCTTTATTTAATGGAATTTTATATGTTTCAACTAAAATTTTCGCGAATTGCGCACGAGTCAAATTACCCGCACTATCAAATGTTCCATCCGTTTTCCCAGACATAATGCCTAATGCAGTTGCTTGAGCAATATAGTCATAACCATAGCCCCCTTTTTTTACATCCTTATATTTGATATCAGGAATATTAGAGTTATCTGGTTTAATGTCACGTAATAATATTGTGATTGCTTGTAATCTTGTAATATTATTATTTGGTTTAAACGTTCCGTCAGAGTAACCATTGATTAAGCCTTTTTCAACTAAAAAACTAATTTCCTCTTTATACTGTTGAACATCTTTAAACTTTGTGCTGTATGAAGAAGTATTACTTTCCGCATAAGCAGTTGGCGTAATCGCATAAGCAATTAAGGCAGCACTTGTTATTATCTTCGCTCTTTTCAACTAAATACCTCCATTTTTACTATTTTTATACATTAATAGGTTGTACAATTACAATAGTCCCACAGCGTTTAAATATAGTCAATATATTTATATTTTTACTTTTTTTTGCATATATATCAGTTTCATAACTCGATTTTTTCAAGAGCTTACACTATCTAGATTCTTTGATTATGGTATAAATTGTCCAAAGAACGTACAGCCGTTGAACGCGTGAATACCTACTTAAAAGAATATTTCCAATTAAATTATATCCGCCACCGAACAGGTAGAAAAGCCAAGCTCTATTTCCAACTGGTGATTCTATTCTACATTCATACCCCATCAATTTTAGCTCGCTTCATCAAAGTAATAAAAGTAAAAGCAGAAGGTTTAGAAGTACATTATCGCACTTCTAAACCTTCTGCTTTTTATGTTTCAACAAATATTAAGTTAGGTATACCAAAGAATCATCCTAACAAAGCATACGTCGAAAAACACACTTAAATTAGGTTTAGTCAGCTATTTCGAGCCACGCACAGCATTCAACGTGCGTCGTATGCGGGAACATATCGACCGGTTGAATTTCTTGTGTTTTGTAGCCACCGTCTTCTAGAATGCGAAGGTCGCGGGCTAGTGTGGCTGGATTGCAGGATACGTAGACGACACGCTTTGGTTTTTGCTCAATAATCGTGTTAAGTAGTGCCTCGTCACAGCCTTTACGTGGTGGGTCCACTACAAGGACATCTGCTTCCTTGCCTTCCTTGTACCAGCGTGGAATGACTTCTTCAGCCGGGCCGGCTTCAAAATACGTATTCGTAAAGCCATTGAGTTCGGCGTTGCGTTTTGCATCCTCAATTGCTTGCGGAACGATTTCAACGCCCATGACAAAGCCTGCTTTTTGCGCTAAAAATAGGGAGATAGAGCCGATCCCGCAGTAAGCATCGATGACACGCTCATTGCCTTCTAGCTGTGCATAGTCAAGTGCTTGCTTGTATAGCACTTCTGTTTGTTCAGGGTTTACTTGATAAAACGAACGGGCTGAAATTTCAAAACGGACATCACCAATTCGATCTTCAATCGACTCTTTGCCCCATAATGTAATCGTTGTATCACCAAAGATTACATTTGTTTTCTCGCCATTTATATTTTGAACGATAGATGTCACATTTGGTACAAGACGCTGAATCACTTCGATTGTCACTTCTTTTTGCGGAAATTTACGTGATTTTGTCACAAGCACGACCATTACTTCATTTGTTGCACGCCCTTTTCGTACCACGACATGACGTAGTTGACCACTATGTGATGCCTCATTGTACGGCTGGATGCCTAGTTTTGCGAGTTCTTTTTTAAGTCCCGCTAAAATCGCATCGGCTTCTCCTGTTTGAATCAGGCAACGTTCCATATCCACAATGTTATGGGACTTTGTTTTGTAAAAGCCTGCAATCGCTGCTTCTTCTCCTTGTGCAAATGGAATTTGTGCTTTATTGCGGTAACTCCAAGGATTGTCCATTCCCTTTACTGGATGCACGGTTGCGTCAATTTTGCCGAGGCGTTTCATGACGTTTTCGACCATCTTTTGTTTCCATTTCAGTTGTCCTTCGTACGAGAGGTGCTGTAATTGGCAGCCGCCACATTGCTTGAAGTATTCGCACGGTGCTTCTACTCGGTCTGGCGATGGCTCAATTATGTTGATTACTTTGGCAAAGCCGTAGTTTTTTAATGTTTTTAATACATGCACTTCTACCGTTTCTTGAGGCAGTGCCCCTTGGATGAATAACGGATAGCCATCGACTTTCGCTACACCATTCCCATCGTGTGTTAAATCTTCTATATAAACTGTTGCACGGTCATTCTTTTTTACCGGTGCGCTCATAAAAATTCGCCCCCTCATTTCAATTCTTCTATTGTAGCATGCGCATTGAAAAAGTGCATTTTTATAATCAATTGGAGTGATTTCGTTGGTTTTGATCAGATACAGCGGTCTTTTGCTCGGATAACCGATTATTTTACTCCAGCCGCCTGTTTTGAATCGGATCTCTCCGTCCAACGACAAAAAAGCTTGCAAAACATAGATGTTTTACAAGCCTTTTTTGTTAGACACGATCAATGTCGCGAATTTCATTGATTGGTACAAACACTTCGATATGGCGTTTTAAGTTGACGAATTCGGCTGGTGCATCGCCACCGTATTCACCATCTAAATTTAAATGGATCTCTGCGTTTGTCGTGACTTTTACACGCTTTGCTTTACGATAAATGACGCGAGGATCATTTAAATGCTCCCCTCTCGCAGCAAGAGTAATAATCCGTCCAAACTCCGGTAATGAGCATTCCTCTAAAGCCATCACTGTAAAGTAGCCATCATTAATCGAGGCATCAGGGGCAATACGCTCAAAGCCACCAACTGAATTCGTGAGTGCACATAAGAACATCATCTTGTTTCCATCGAACACCTCATCATCCAGCTCAAGACGCATATGGGTTGCTTTAATGGACGGGATCATTTCAATGCCTTTAATGTAATAGGCAACCGGTCCAAGAATCGTTTTCATCTTACTCGTGACTTCATATGTCAGCTCTGTTAAGCGACCACCTGCTGCGATATTAATAAAATACTTTTCGTTATTCATTAAACCGACATCCACCGGAATCGTGTCGCCTGCCAGTATAATGTCGACAGCCTCATCAATTTTGCGTGGAATGTGGACAGCACGCGCAAAGTCATTTGTCGTCCCCATTGGAATAAGGCCAACCTTTGGACGATTCTCACATTGGCTAATACCTGCAACGACTTCATTTAATGTTCCATCACCACCAACAGCAATGACGATATCAAAACCACGTTCTACTGCACTTTTGGCTGCATTGGTCGCATCACCTTCACCAGTTGTAGCATGACAAGATGTTTCATAGCCTGCTACTTCTAGCTTTTCTAATACTTCTGGCAAGTGTTTTTTAAACGCTTCCCGTCCAGATGTAGGGTTATAAATTATTCTAGCTCTTTTCATTTTCATCATCTCACAAGTTTATTTTCTTTATACTATTTACGATATTTTACAAAAAAAGTTGCACTCTATTCATAATCTTAATTTTACTGTAATACAATTAATTTTAATACTATACAATTTTCTATTATGGGTATTTTTAAATATTTTTTATACCCTACTGAATTTCCATTTTTATAAAAACTCTTCAAACTAGATTCTCTTTTTTAGAAATTCGAATATATCCGTATTCTTTTTTCTGAAAATTGATTCAACTATAAATTTAAGGAGGGCATTCTATGAAATGGAACAAGTTTTTACTGTTGTTTATGGTACTAACCTTTGCTGCTATTCTTGTTGCTTGTAACTCTGATGGAGAAGAGACAACAGACAAGGACACAGATGATGGGACAACAACAGAAGCACCGGCCGAAAAAGAGTTGAACTTATTAGTTGCTTCAGAACCACCATCCCTGCATCCACAGCTAGCCACAGATACAACTTCAGGGTTAATTCTTCAAAATGTATTTGAAGGATTAGTTACACTCGTTGATGGTGAGCCTGAGTTAACAGGGGCGGAAGATTTCAAAGTTAGTGATGATTTATTGACGTATACGTTCACTTTACGTGACGCAAAATGGTCAAATGGTGACCCCGTCACTGCTGAGGATTATGCCTATGCTTGGATGTTTGCATTAAATCCTGAAAACGCATCGGAATATGCCTCGATTCTTTACCCGATTAAGGGGGCAGAAGCATATAACTTAGAACAAGGGACAGCAGAAGATGTTGGCATTAACGTCATTGATCCAAAAACGATTGAAATTACGTTAGAAGCACCGACGCCTTACTTCTTAGAATTAGTTGCTTTCAAAACGTATTATCCTATTCACAAAGCGACTGCTGAAGCGAATTCAAAATGGTATACTGAAGCAGAAGGCTATGTATCAAACGGTGCATTTACATTAGCTGACTGGCAGCATAGTGGTTCGATGATGTTAAAGAAAAATGAGCAATATTGGGACGCAGCAACAGTCAAGTTATCCACAGTCAATATCGAAATGGTTGAATCTGAAGTAACGCAAATTACGAAGTTTGATTCTGGTGAAATTGATTTCTTAGGTTCTTCTTTTGGTGCGATTTCTTTAGATGCTATTGAGCGTTTAAAATCTGAGGATGCATTACAGATTGTGGACTATACAGGCGTCTATATGTATAAGTTCAATACGACAGATAAAGTTATGTCTAACGTAAATATCCGAAAAGCGCTAACACTAGCCATTGACCGTACAAACTTATTAAAAAACATTACAAAAGGTGAGCAAGTACCGGCGTTTGGCTTAGTACCAAATTCCGTTGAAGGATTTGGTGATGATGCCGGTTACTACAAGGATAATGATATTGAAGGGGCAAAGGCTGCTTTAGCGGAAGGCTTAAAGGAGCTTGGTTTATCTGATCCAAGTGAACTTGAAATCACGCTTTCCTTCAATACAAGTGAAGCACACTCTGCGATTGCCCAATTCATTCAAGAGGGCTGGTCGAAAAACTTAGGCATTAAAGTCAAGTTAGATAATGCGGAGTGGCAAGTGTATTTAGATAAGCTGACGAATTTAGATTATCAAATTGGGCGTTTAGGTTGGATTGCGGACTACAACGATGCCTACACATTTTTAGAGCAATACGACTCTGCTAAAAACGGGAATAATGATACGGGCTGGGAAAATCCTGAGTACACAAAATTATTAACTCAATCTAAAACGGAAACGGACCCTGCCAAACGTTTAGAGCTTTTATTACAAGCAGAAGAAATTTTCATGGCGGAATTACCGGTAGCACCAATCTATTACTATACTAATCTTTATGTAAAACAAGATTATGTACAAAATATGAAGCCTGATGTATTAGGCAATATTAACTTAAAATACGTTGATATTACAAAATAATAGTTAACGTGTCAGAAGTATACAGAAAGGCTGCGAATAATCGAGCAATCGGTTCAGGCAGCCTTTCTTATGTTATAAAAATAAATAACGAGGAGGTCATAAAATGCTACATTATATTGTGAAGCGTCTCGTTTATATTTTATTAGCCTTATTTTTAATTATTACTGCGACGTTCTTTTTAATGAAATTAGCCCCTGGTAGTCCTTTTGCTAGTGAACGTGACTTTCCCCCCGCTATTGAAGAAAAGTTAAATGCGAAATACGGTTTAGATAATCCTTGGTACATCCAATATAAAGATTATTTGATTTCCACGCTGACATTCGATTTTGGTGAATCGATGAAATATAAAGGTCGTTCGACAAATGACATTATTTTCGAAAGCTTCCCTATTTCGTTCATGCTTGGTATTGAAGCGATGCTACTCGCGATATCATTCGGGATTTTATTAGGCATTATTTCTGCACTTTATCACAATAAATTACCTGATTATATTTCAACGATTATTGCCATTTTAGGCATTTCTGTTCCGTCCTTTATTTTAGCAGGTTTATTACAATACTATTTATCTTTTAAACTTCATTTGTTCCCTGTAAGTGGTTGGAAAGGTTTTACGTATAGTATTTTACCTGCCACAGCGATTGCACTCACGCAGGCAGGGTTTATCGCCAAGCTTACTCGTTCTAGCATGCTCGAACATAAACATAGTGATTATGTAAAGCTCGCACGTGCCAAGGGAATTGGCAAATGGGCCACCGTTTTCAAGCATACACTTCGTAACGCTTTATTACCTGTCGTCACCTATTTAGGACCATTAACTGCCGCTGTCGTTACAGGAAGCTTTATCATCGAACATATTTTTGCGATTCCCGGTTTAGGTCGTCATTTTGTTACGAGTATTACGAATCGTGATTACACGGTCATTATGGGCACCACTGTTTTTTACTCCATCATTCTACTTTTCTGTGTATTAATCATTGATATTTTATATAGCGTAATCGACCCCCGAATTAAACTGAAGGGAGCGAAAAAATAATGGCTAAACACAATCCTGATAGCGATCACTTTTCACCAGAAATGTTTCACATTGTTGGTAGCCGCATTCATGAGGCTGACAAGCTTTCTGAGAAATCGGTGTCCTTTTGGAAGGAAGTCATGCTCCGTTTTTCTCAAAATAAACTCGCCATTTTAGGATTAATCTTTTTAATATTGATTGGGCTAATGGCTATTTTCGTTCCTATTTTTTCTCCTTATAAATATAGTGATCAATTAGGACTTTATAATAGTGCCCCTTCTGCTACGCATTGGTTCGGTACGGATGATTTAGCTCGTGATATGTTTGTCCGTGTCTGGTATGGGGCTCGCATTTCTTTATTTATAGGCTTAGCTGCTGCCTTTATCGATTTAATTATCGGTGTTTTATGGGGAAGTATTGCAGGTCTAGCTGGAGGGCGTATCGATAATATGATGATGCGTATTGCTGATGTGTTAACCGCTGTCCCTCACTTACTCGTTGTCATTATTTTACTAGTCATCATGGAGCCAGGGTTAGTTCCTATGATTATTGCGCTATCGATTACAGGCTGGATCAATATGGCACGTATTGTACGCGGTGAAGTGTTATCCATTAAAAACCAAGAATATGTATTGGCCTCGCGTACTTTAGGTGCAGGTAAATGGCATTTAATCAAACGACATTTAATTCCAAATGCGCTTGGTGCCATTTTAGTGACAATGACCTTAACGGTGCCTGTTGCCATTTTTACAGAGGCATTTTTAAGCTATTTAGGCTTAGGTGTTAGTCTTCCAAAAGCAAGCTGGGGAACGATGGCATCAGAAGGAAGTAAAGCTTTACTATCTGCACCGTGGCGGTTATTCTTCCCTGCTTTCTTTATTTCGTTAACCATTTTTGCATTTAATGCCGTTGGAGACGGTCTTCGTGATGCACTAGATCCGAAATTACGAAAATAAAGGGGGAGTTGTAATGAATAAACTACTGGAAGTAAAAGACTTACACATCCATTTTAAAACATTTGCCGGCATCGTTCAGGCGGTACGCGGTGTTAACTTTGAACTAAAAGAAGGAGAAACACTTGCGATTGTCGGAGAATCTGGTTCTGGCAAAAGTGTCACGAGTAATGCCTTAATGAAGCTCATTCCACAGCCTCCTGGGATGTATAAAGGTGGTCAAATACTGTTTCAAGGGCGAAACTTAGTTCAACTAACGGAAAAGGAAATGTCAAAAATTCGTGGAAAAGACATGGCGATGATTTTCCAGGATCCGATGACCGCGCTAAATCCTACAATGCGTGTCGGTCGTCAAATTACAGAGGTGCTATTAAAGCATCAAAAAATTTCGCGTCGTGCTGCGAAAATGCGAGCGATTGAATTATTATCACAAGTCGGCATTCCACTCCCTGAAAAGCGTTTTCGCCAGTATCCACATGAACTAAGTGGTGGGATGCGCCAGCGTGTTGTGATTGCGATTGCATTAGCAGCAGACCCAAAACTGTTAATTGCCGATGAACCAACTACGGCACTAGATGTGACGATTCAAGCGCAAATTTTAGAACTCATGAAGGAAATCCAAAAAAAGAAGCATACGTCGATTATTTTTATTACACATGATTTAGGCGTTGTGGCGAACGTAGCAGATCGCGTCGCTGTGATGTATGCTGGGCAAATTGTGGAGTACGGCACCGTAAATGACATATTTTACAATCCGCAGCATCCCTATACGTGGGGCTTACTCGGTTCCATGCCTGATTTAAATAATGCCTCAGATGAGCTATTACGCGCCATTCCAGGCTCCCCTCCTAATTTGATTGATCCACCGGAAGGAGACGCCTTTGCTCCGCGGAATGAGTTTGCACTTGCCATTGATTATGTACAGGAGCCACCGATGTTTCAAGTGTCGGATACGCATTTTGCTAAAACATGGTTATTACATCCAAAGGCACCGAAAATTCCAATACCGCCTCTAGTTGCTAGGCGTATTGAGGGCTATTTGCAGGAGGCGAAAAAGGATGCCGAATAAAATTTTAGAGGTAAAAAACTTAAAGCTATACTTCGGCACAAAGAAACAGCCGATTAAAGCGGTGGATGGGATAAGCTTTGATGTGTATGAAGGAGAGACACTTGGACTGGTTGGTGAATCGGGTTGTGGTAAATCAACAACAGGTCGTTCCATTATTCGCCTTTATGATATGACAGACGGCGAAATTATTTTTAAGGGGAAAAACGTGAGTGCCATTCAATCTAAAAAGGAATTAAGGCAGTTTAACCGTGACATGCAAATGATTTTTCAAGACCCTTATGCCTCATTAAATCCTCGTATGACAGCAGGTGAAGTGATAGGCGAGGCATTTGATATTCATGGACTGTATAAAAATAAAGCAGAGCGGGCTAACAAAATTGCTTCATTGTTAGAGGCTGTAGGGTTAAATCGTGAGCATGCGAATCGTTATGCGCATGAGTTTTCTGGTGGGCAGCGGCAGCGTATCGGAATTGCCCGTGCGCTTAGCTTGAATCCTAGCTTTATTATTGCAGATGAGCCGATTTCAGCACTAGATGTCTCCATTCAAGCACAAGTCGTTAATTTATTAAAGCAACTTCAGAAGGAGCTGAAATTAACGTATTTATTTATTGCCCATGATCTGTCGATGGTGAAATACATTAGCGACCGAATTGCGGTTATGTATAGAGGAAAAATCGTGGAGCTAGGTCCTGCAGAGGAAATTTACCATCGCCCGATTCATCCATATACGCAATCATTATTATCAGCTGTGCCTCAACCAGATCCACTATTCGAAAGTCGTCGTCAGCGAATCCCCTATGAGCATGAAGAAACGACTGCAAGAGAAAGCATGCACGAGGTTCGTCCTCACCATTTTGTTTATGGGGCAGAGGAGCAAATTAAAAAGTGGCGTTAAAGTAATTCCCCATTCACCGAAAATAGTGAATGGGGGGATTTTACATTTTCTAGACTAATGCCGCTGTCACTTGTTTTTTGAAATCCTCATAAACATACGACCAAAGCTTGCCATCATTTGCATATTGCTGAAGTAAATTTTTATACAAATCCTTTTGTGCTTCCTCAAAGGTTGGGTCATCCTTTTGTGGTAGACCTGCTCGCGCCT
This sequence comes from Lysinibacillus sp. KU-BSD001, assembly GCF_042920265.1. NCBI lineage: Bacteria > Bacillati > Bacillota > Bacilli > Caryophanales > Bacillaceae > Lysinibacillus > Lysinibacillus sp. KU-BSD001. The sequence continues at coordinate 81,468 of NZ_JBDQZI010000014.1, forward strand.
CTTGTACCATCTGCTGTAATTCAGGTGCACGTGGCCCCCATTTCGCCACAATGTCCCCTGCTTCATTTAACAATAAGTAAATCGGAATCGCCCGTCCACCATTCGTTAAATGACGATCAATTAACTCGGTATCCGCATCACGAAGAGCTGTACGCATCTCCATGTCTGCTGCTTCTGCTACTTTTCGGATAATTGGATTATTCAGCATCGCATCGCCGCACCAATCTTCGGTAATCGTTAAAATGTGCAGATTTTTTTCCTTTAAGCGCTGAATAAAATCGTCATTTGGCACGTCAAATTGCTGATAAATCGCCATGCTTTGTTCTTTGAATTGCGACATATTGTCCATATAACTTGCAATCGATCTCGCTTCTTCAAAATATTGTTGTTCTGTTTTCACGTGAAATCCCCCCTACTGTTATTCATTATAAACAATCTTTCATTTTTAGCGAAAGAAAAAGAACAGTCACGATTGCTCGTCACTGTTCTTTCATCATTAGCGTTTGTTGATTTCTTCTAATAAAATCTCGTTTGTTAATTGTGGGTTTGCTTGACCTTTGGAAGCTTTCATAATTTGACCAAGAAGCGCTTTTAATGCACGCTCTTTGCCGTCTTTATAGTCTGCTACTGATTTTTCATCGTTATCCAACGCTTGTGTAACGAAACCACGGATCACTTCTGGATCAGAAATTTGTACTAAGCCTTTTTCTTTCACGATTTTCGCAGCATCGCCACCGTTTGTTACTAACTCCGTGAATACTTTCTTCGCAATTTTAGAAGAAATTGTACCATTAGAAATTAATTTCACCATACCTGCAAGGTTTTCTGGCGTAAGCGCTGTTTCACTAATTTCTTTTTGCTCTGCGTTTAAGTAAGCAGAAACGTCACCCATTAACCAGTTAGCAGAAAGTTTCGCATCTGCACCAGCTACTACCATTGCATCGAAGAAATCAGAAATCTCTTTGTTAATAACAAGTACAGCTGCATCGTAAGCTGTTAAGCCAAGCTCTGCTTCGTAGCGTGCTTTACGCGCATCTGGAAGTTCTGGAATCGACGCTTTAATACGTTCAACCCACTCATCCGAAATTGAAAGACGTACTAAATCTGGCTCTGGGAAGTAACGGTAATCGTCTGTTCCTTCTTTTACACGCATCAGGATTGTTTTACCTGTTTTCTCATCAAAACGACGTGTTTCTTGCTCGATGACACCACCAGCCATTAATACTTCTGCTTGGCGGATTTCTTCGTGCTCTAAGCCTCTACGTACGAAGTTGAATGAGTTTAAGTTTTTCAGCTCTGTTTTTGTACCGAACTCTTCTTGACCATAAGGACGTAAAGAAATGTTCGCGTCACAACGTAGAGAACCTTCTTCCATTTTACAGTCAGAAACGCCTGTATATTGGATAATTGATTTTAGTTTTTCAAGGTATGCATACGCTTCGTCTGGTGTGCGGATGTCTGGCTCTGAAACGATCTCCACAAGTGGTGTCCCTTGACGGTTGAAGTCTACTAATGAATAGCCATCACCATGTGTTAATTTACCCGCATCTTCTTCCATGTGAAGACGTGTAATACCGATTTTTTTTGTGTAGCCTGGTGTTTCACCTTTAGCTGGAATTTCAATTTCAATCCAGCCGTTTTTCCCGATTGGCTTATCAAATTGAGAAATTTGGTATGCTTTCGGATTGTCTGGATAGAAGTAGTTTTTACGATCGAATTTTGTTTCTTGCTCGATTTCCATGTTTAAAGCAAGAGATGCTTTCATTGCGAAATCTACAACGTTTTTATTTAACACAGGTAATACACCTGGGTAACCAAGGTCGATTACTGTTGTGTTTGTATTTGGCTCAGCACCAAAGTGATTTGGTGAAGATGAGAAGATTTTTGAGTTTGTTTTTAACTCAACGTGTACTTCTAAACCAACGACTGTTTCAAAGTTCATGATTATTTCCCCTCCCATAGAGCTGGAGTTTGCTTATGGAAGTCTGTTGCTTGCTCATAAGCATATGCTGCACGGTAAATTGTTTCTTCATCGAAGTGTTTACCGATAATTTGTAAGCCTAGTGGTAAACCGTTTTCGAAACCACATGGAATCGAAATCGCTGGTACACCTGCTAAGTTGATTGGAATTGTTAAAATATCGTTTGCGTACATTGTTAACGGATCATTTACGTTTTCACCGATTTGGAATGCTGGTGTTGGCGCAGTTGGTCCAATAATCACGTCATAGTTTTCAAATACTTTGTCGTAATCTGCTTTGATTAATGTACGAACTTGTTGTGCTTTTTTGTAGTATGCATCGTACGTCCCTGCTGATAAAGAGTATGTACCAAGCATGATACGACGTTTTACTTCATCACCGAAGCCTTGTGCACGTGTTTCTTTGTAAAGCTCCATTAAGTTTTTCACGCCTTCAGCACGGAAGCCGTAACGGATACCGTCGAAGCGAGAAAGGTTTGATGATGCTTCTGAAGATGAAAGAATGTAGTAAGCAGCTAGTGCGTATTTTGAGTGTGGAAGAGATACTTCTTCTACTGTTGCACCTAGTGATTTTAATACTTCTAATGCATCTAGCACAGACTGACGTGCTGCTTCGCCAACGCCTTCGCCAAGGAATTCTTTTGGTACAGCGATACGAAGACCTTTAATGTCGCCGTTTAGCGCTGCTGCGTAGTTTGGTACTGGTACGTTTGCTGAAGTAGAGTCGTGTTCATCCACACCAGAAATCGCTTCTAATAATAAAGCATTGTCACGTACATTGCGTGTAATTGGTCCGATTTGGTCCAGTGAAGATGCGAATGCGACTAAACCAAAACGAGATACACGACCGTATGTAGGCTTCATCCCTACAACACCGCAGTATGCTGCTGGTTGGCGGATTGAACCACCTGTATCTGAACCAAGTGAGAATGGTACTTCACCTGCTGCTACAGCTGCTGCCGATGCACCTGAAGAACCGCCTGGTACGTGGTTTAAATGCCAAGGATTTTTTGTTGTTTTGTATGCTGAGTTTTCGTTAGAAGAACCCATCGCAAATTCGTCCATGTTTAATTTACCGATTGTCACCATACCTGCTTCGCGCAGTTTTTTCACAACCGTTGCATCGTAAATTGGCATGAAGCCTTCTAAAATTTTAGAAGCACATGTTGTTTCTAAGCCTTCTGTTACGATATTATCTTTTACCCCGATAGGAAGACCGAAAAGTGGTCCACGCTCTTCAAAAGGTACTTGATCTAATTCTTTGCTTATCGCTGTTGCTTGCTCTTTATTTAATGCTAAAAACGCTTGTACATCGCCGTCTAATGTTTCTACACGGTCGAATGCTTCTTTTGTTAACTCAGCGATTGTTAGTTCACCGTTATGTAGGCTTTCTTGCAATTCTTTCGCTGAACGCTCAAATAATGTCATGCGGTGCGCCTCCTATTGATTAGTCTAAAATTGATGGTACTTTGACTTGACCAGCTTCTTGCTCTTTTACGTTTAACATCATTTGTTCACGCGGTAGACCATTGCCAGCTACGTCTTCACGTAGTACGTTAACAAGTGGTAACACGTGTGATGTTGGTTCAACGTTTGTCGTATCTAGCTCATTTAGCTGCTCTGCAAAGTCTGTAATCTTTCCTAGTTGTTCAGCAAATTTTTCTGCTTCTTCCTCAGTAATTGCTAGTCGTGCTAAATGCGCTACGTGCTTTACTTCTTCTTTTGTTAATTTTGCCATGTTTACACCTCCAAATATAGAAAACATATCCGCTAAAAATCAGCCAGGAACATATCTTATTTTAGCGAATATTTCACATACTGCCTCCATTACAGAAGCATGTATTACTTTTATTTATAAAGTTAGGCTCAATCAGATAACCACGCCCATAATGATACCATTTTTGATTTTAAAAATCACAATTTTGTTCAAAATTCCACAAACTACAACGAATGTCTGTCGTATAATTGTCAATTTGTGATACTACAGCACGAAAGGAGTCATCTCACACGATTATGAGACAACTCCTTTGAGCAATTAGTCGACACATTAATCATAAATATGAACGAACGGCTCATCCTCATTTGCTTCTTTTTTAATGAGCGCTTCCGCTCCGTTTGATGATGTAATCGTTACTGTAGTTTGTACATCCCTCGGTAAATACTTCAGCATCGTGCCTGTCAAATATTGCGTAAAGCCAATAATTTCTGTTGTCCCATAAAACTGAATCGGTACTTCAATATTCAATTTCACTAATCCATTATTTTGATAGAATCCTGTGCCAATTACACTTGTAAAATTGGAGAAGTATTTATCAATATCGTGTTTAAATTTTTGAAAGTCATCATTCGTTTCACGGTAAATGTCTTGAGGTGAAGACATCGGGAATGTCACGTATTTTTCATTAATACTTGTCCAGTCTCCTAGTTTCGATGAATTAGCCTCTGCTACGTTATAAGCAAAATATGTGCCTGGCACGATCGCATTACGTGCTTCCTGCTTAAACAATCCGATAAAAATCGGCACATCTGCGAGCTCTGAGCGTTGACGTAAGCGATTGACTACTTCTTGTGCCAGCTCTTTTCCAACCTTCTCTAACTGTTTTTCATCAATCGTTTGCTCATAGTATTCACCGTATTGCTCTTTTTGATAATAATAAATTGAATTTAATGCTAGACCAATTGAAATCCCGCCAAGCGTTACTTTATTTTCATCTGTTTTTTTCAAATAGTTTTGCTCAACTAGATGGGCTAAATAAACCGGTGCTTTTTCGGCTTTGACAACGGCATCCAGTTCATTGCCACTCGCATCTAGACTGGACGGATTTAAGCCACGGTATTCAGGTCCTTTATCCATCGTTTGATTTTCCCTTGCTAACCAGTAACGTACTGTTTCTTCTGAAAGGTATTGTCCCTCTTGGAAATAGTAATCATCTGTATTAAATTCATTTTGCGAAAGGCGCATAAGCCCGGTTTCCACTTCATTCATATCGTACTTTGTATAAAGATTAGAGACCACTAACCCACGGCTTGCACTTTCTTTATATGGAACTAATGTTTTATAATAATGATCGCTTAATGGAAGGTTTGGGATAATCGTTGTTTCAACGTCAGCTTGATCGGATTCCTGTACGACTTCTTCATCTGGATTAATAGATGGTGTACAGCCTGCTAGCATTGCGCCTGCTACGATTGCTGAAATCCAGCGAAATCGCTTCATGATAGGTAAACCCCTTTACTGTTGTAAATTTTCGATTAGACGGTTTTCATCCCAAATTTCAATACCTAGGCTTTGTGCTTTTTCAAGTTTCGAGCCGGCATCTTCACCCGCAATGACCAAGTCTGTTTTCTTGCTTACAGAGCCTGCTACAGTGCCGCCTAACTCCTCTATTTTCGCCTTTGCTTCGTTACGTGTCAATTGGGCAAGTTTCCCTGTTAGGACAATCGTTTTCCCCGCAAACGGGTTCGTGCCTGCCTCCACGACAACCTTTTTCCCTTTATACATCATATTGACACCGATATCTTTAAGGCGGGCCATTAATAGTTGGACTTCTTCATTGGCAAAATAGGAGACGATTGACTGGGCCATTTTATCGCCGATTTCGTGAATGTTTGTTAAATCCACTACATCCGCTTTCATAAGTGCATCCATCGTTTCGTATTCAGCGGCTAAAATTTTCGCCGCCTTTTCCCCTACATGGCGAATGCCTAAGCCAAATAATAAACGCTCTAATGAATTGTCTTTTGATTTTTCTAGTGCTTCGACTAAGTTTGTCGCTGATTTTGTTCCCATCCGCTCAAGTTGCACAAGCTGGTCGACTTGAAGTAAATAAAGATCGGCCACATTCGTAATATAGCCTTCACGTAGTAGCTGTTCTACAACCTTTTCCCCTAAACCATCGACATTCATCGCATTTCGTGACACAAAGTGTTTAATGCCTTCTGCTATTTGGGCTGGACAGGCTGGATTGACACAGCGTAGCGCGACTTCACCGTCCATCCGAATGAGCTCACTATCACAAGCAATACATTCTGTCGGCATTTCATACGGCACTGCATCTGCTGGGCGTTCGGTTAAAATGACACCGACTACTTCTGGAATGATGTCGCCTGCTTTTCGAATAATGACCGTATCGCCAATGCGGATGTCTTTTTCACGAATTAAGTCTTCATTATGAAGCGACGCACGGCTCACTGTCGTTCCTGCTACTTGAACAGGGGATAAAATGGCCGTTGGTGTAATGACCCCTGTGCGACCAACTGTTAAATCAATATCGACTAATTTTGTTGTTACTTCTTCGGCAGGGAATTTATACGCGATCGCCCAGCGCGGACTTTTCGCTGTATAGCCTAGTTCATCTTGATGGGCAAAGCGGTTTACTTTAATGACAATGCCATCAATTTCATATGGTAAATTTGGTCTTGCTTCCGTCCACTTATTAATAAACGCTAAGACGTCATCAATTGTTGCACAAGCTTGGCGCTCACGATTGGATGGTAAGCCTAATTGCTCTAAATAATCGAGCATTTCCCCATGTGAGTCGATGCCGTAGCTTTCACCGTCTCCGCCTATCGAATAAATGAATGTCGATAAATGACGACTTGCTGCAACTTTAGGGTCTAATTGACGCAGTGAACCAGCTGCCGCATTACGCGGATTCGCAAATAATTCTTCACCTTTTTCAGCACGTGCTGCATTTAAACGTTCAAACGATTTTTTTGGCATATAAGCTTCGCCGCGCACTTCAATCGTGACAGGCTCTTTTAAACGAAGGGGAATCGCCTGAATCGTTTTTAAATTAGCAGTAATGTCTTCACCGACTACCCCGTCCCCGCGTGTTGCGCCTTGTACAAAACGCCCTTCCTCGTAGCGAAGGGAGATGGCTAAGCCGTCAATTTTCAATTCGCATACATACGAAAAATTATCCCCGATTGCTTGACGAATTTTACGGTCAAAGTCGCGCAAATCTGCTTCATTAAATGCATTGGAGAGGCTGAGCATCGGATAATTATGTGTTACTTTTTTGAACCCCTCTAGCACCGATCCACCGACACGCTGCGTGGGCGAATCAGGATAAATAAGGGTTGGATTGGCTTCTTCTAATGCGATGAGCTCGTGTAGTAGCTGATCATATGTCGTATCTGGCACAAGTGGCTTATCTAATACGTAATAGGCATGGCCATACTCGTGCAATAATTGATTTAACTCCGCAATACGCTGTTCGATTTCGTTCATATAATACCTCCATTATGCCTTTGTGATTGGCGCTAAACTTGCCAGTAATTTTTTAATACCAGCGTTCGGGAATGCTACTTTTAACTCTAATTCATCCCCTTCACCACTCACGCCAACAACCATGCCTGTACCAAAGGCTTTATGTGCTACCTTATCGCCAATTTTCCAATCCAGTGCAGCAGCACCTGTTGGCTTTGGACGTGTAACAGGTGGTGTTTTTTGTACATTCCCTTGTGTACGTGCATATGGTGCGCGGTCGTAACTATTGCGGCTTGAGCCAAATGGCATTGCGCTTTGCGTACGACTTCCCGCTTTTGAAACATGTTCTACAATATCTGATGAAATTTCATTGATAAACCGTGAAGGGGCATTATAGCTTGAACGCCCAAAAATCGTACGAGACTGTGCACATGTTAAATACAGACGCTCTTCTGCTCGTGTCGTGCCGACATAAGCAAGGCGACGCTCTTCTTCCATTTCTTCAGGGTCTTCTAATGTTCGCGAATGCGGGAAAATATTTTCCTCCATCCCGATAATGAAAACAACTGGGAATTCAAGCCCTTTCGCAGCATGCATTGTCATTAAAATAATGGCACCTTCATTTTGCAATTCTTCCTCGTCTATCTTATCGATGTCTGCAATGAGTGCTAAATCTGTGAGGAAAGCGATCAGTGATTGGTCCTCACTGCGCTCCTCAAACGCTTGTGTCACGGTTAAAAATTCCTCGATATTTTCAAGACGGCTTTCGGCTTCGATGGACTTTTCATTTTTCAACATCGTACGGTAACCAGTTCGTTCAAGTACTTCTTCTACCAGCTCCGTTACCGTTAGTTCCTGTTGGCGCGCTGTTAAATCACTAATCATCGCATAAAAATACTCTGCAGACGCAGCCGCTTTCCCGGTTAAGCCGATAAATACAAGTTCACGCATCGCATCGAAAATCGAACGGTCTTGCTCGATGGCATAGCGTGCTATTTTTTCAAACGATGTTGCGCCAATACTACGTTTCGGTTCATTAATAATACGTGCCAGTGACAAATCATCGTCATTGTTAGCAATTAAACGAAGGTAAGCAAGGATGTCTTTAATTTCTTTACGGTCATAGAATTTCGTGCCACCGACGATTTGATAGCTCATATTCGACTTAACGAGCACTTCCTCCATCACACGTGATTGTGCATTTGTCCGATAAAGAACGGCAAAATCGCCTGGCTTACGTCCTTCTTTTTCCATTAAGCGTTGAATCGTTCCCGCCACAAATTGTGCTTCTTCTTGTTCGTTATATGATTTGTAATATACAATTTTTTCGCCTTCAGGGTTGTCCGTACGCAATTGTTTTGGATAGCGGCTTGTATTTTTTTCGATAATATCGTTAGCAGCCTGTAAAATGCGCTTTGTCGAGCGGTAATTTTGCTCAAGCATAATGACTTTTGCATCTTTATAGTCTTTTTCAAAGGATAAAATATTCGTGATATCTGCCCCGCGCCAGCGATAAATCGACTGATCCGAATCCCCTACAACGCAAATATTTCGGAATTTGCGGGCTAATAGTTTTACAAGTAGGTATTGGGATTTATTGGTATCTTGATACTCATCCACGTGGATATAGTGGAATTTATTTTGATAGTATTCTAGTACATCTGGGGCTTCTTCGAATAGACGAATCGTCATCATAATTAAGTCATCGAAATCTAATGAAGAGTTGAGCTTTAAACGCTTTGTATAGCCTTCATACACCTGTGCCACGATGCGCTCAAATGGATTGCCTTCGTTCATATTCGCTTTAAAGCCGTCGACTGTCATGCATTCATTTTTAGCGGAACTAATTACATTTAAAATCGCCCGTGGATCATATTTTTTCGGGTCAATATTGTATTCTTTTAATAAATTTTTCACGACTGTGAGTTGGTCACTTGAATCTAAAATGGAAAAACTTTTCGAGTAGCCAAGTCGGTCAATATTGCGACGTAAAATGCGTACACACATCGAGTGGAATGTAGAAACCCACATACTTTCACACGTACCATTTCCTAAAATACCATCAATTCGTTCACGCATTTCGCGCGCTGCTTTATTCGTAAACGTAATCGCTAAAATTTTCGATGGGTATACTTCCTTCTCCACGACTAAATAAGCAATACGATGTGTGAGCACGCGTGTTTTCCCTGAGCCGGCCCCTGCCATAATAAGCAAAGGACCTTCTGTTGTTTGTACTGCTTCTTGTTGCTGTGGATTCATCCCTACAAGAAGATTTCTTGAGATTTGTTCCATACTGCACCACCTTAATCAAACATTTGTTCTTATTTTAGTTATAACACAACAGACTTTACTGCTTCAACTGTTTTCAAAGCGGCTTTTAAGTCGTCATAAATAATGTTACCGACAACGACTGTATCCGCTACACGCGCCATCTCTGTTGCTTGCGCTTCGGATGTGATCCCGCCGCCATAAAATAGTTTTGTTTCTTCGAGTACATCTTTCACAGCACTCACTAATTGTGGATCTCCGTAAGCACCGCTATATTCCATATAAAAAATCGGCAGCTTAAAATACTTCTCCGCCATCCGTGCATACGCAATGACATCCTCTTCTGAAAGCTCGGTATTCGCATCTGTTACGTGTGCGACTTTGCAATCTGGGTTTAAGATGCAGTATCCTTCCGCTACAAGCTCTTCCCAAACCATAATATCCCCATACTCTTTAATCGCTTCATGGTGTAAATCTTTTACCCACTTCGTATCGCCACTATTTAACACAGACGGAATAAAATAATAATCATAACCTGGTGTCACACATTCTGCATTGGAGATTTCTAATGCCACGGGTACCGAAAAACGGCGTACACGCACTAACATATCGAGTACATTGTCTAACGTGATACCATCTGTACCACCTACTAAAATCACATCGGTGCCCGATTCACACACAAGCGCTAAATCCTCATCTGAAATATCCTTTGCCGGATCAATTTTAAACACATGTCGCCATTGTAAATACTCCATGTTATTCCCACCTCATTCGTTATTTTGTTTTCAGTATAGCAAAGAAAAAAGTTCGAACGATACATCTGTCTGAAACTTAGAAATGCCGCTTAAAAAAACACAACTCGCGCTATAAGGGCGCGAGTTGATGTCTTTTCTTATGTGGCGTTCGTTCAAAACGGATATTCCCCTATTCGCTAACAACTGAGCTGCAAAGGCCCATCCTTTTAAACGAGTAAATATTATTTACTGCGGTCGCTAAACGGTTTCTCATCTGGATATAAACGACCTAGCATTTCATCATACGTATCGTTCCCGTAATCAAAGCAACGACGCACACGAGAAATGGTAGCTGTTGAAGCACCTGTTTCCTTTTTAATCGTTTCATATGTTTTCTTTAAGCGCAATAAATGTGCTACTTCAAAACGTTGTGATAACGACTGAATCTCGCTAATCGTGCATAAATCATCAAAGAACTTATAGCATTCTTCTAAATCTTTTAGTTCTAAAACTGCTTTAAATAATTGATCTGTTTGATGTCCACGGATTTTTTCGATTTGCATACTCTCACCCTTCCCAAGTTATTCGGAATACGTTACGCTCGAAGTCAGCCCTGGTGATGTTGGTACAAAGTGAACCCATGTTTGCCCTGCGACAAGTTGCACTTCACTGCCATCCTGTTCAACTGCTACAAGCAGACCGTCTCTATTTTCCCAGTTCACTTCACGGAGCATGCCTTGTTGTGCAACATACGCTCTACCGCCTGATGTGATATCTATATCTCTTCTACCTTCGCTATCAATGACACGATGCGCCATCTCAAAGAATAGCACATTTGATAGCTCTACCGACTCACCTGTTAAATGATCTACTGTCACCGTATTCGCTGCTGTTCTTGTATACGTCTGCTTGTCTACGTCGTACGTATATACACTATTAAACGAACCGTTGTTATTATAATTCATTTTCACTTCGTTAGCATTCTTTCCTATTTTAACACTATCTTGTTCTTCATAAAATGAATATGATACTTTTTTTTGATACAGTAACGAAGCACCCACTTTTTCTGCTGCAGCTGTTACATTTTCTCCTGGCATATAGGAATTATGCGGCGCTTTTCGTTCATTCGAGCGTTGGAATAAAGTCCCATCATACGCCATGCCATTCACATTATCGACAACACCACTTGTTAACATCGCCTTTGCTTCTGGACTATAGCCATGTGCAATATAAAAGGCATCGAGTCCTTTTGCCATATCGATGAAGTAAGAACGGGCGCTACGAATGGGCCCAATCGTTGTTGGAATTTGGGATTGATATAACGCTAGCAGACGCGTAACATCGCCTTCTGCTAGCATTTCATATACCACATCTGCATATGCAATTCCTGACTGTGGACGTGCATCAGGATGATTATTAATTGTTGCTAAAATAGGACGTAGAAATGACTCTTCTGCCACCTTTTCCCCTGTAAATGGCATTGTATATCGTAATTCTTCTACCTCTACTTCTTCTACCTCTTCAGGCTCGGCCGAAGCCGGTACACCGTTTTCTACCTCATCTTTATTACAAGCAGCTAATAATAGCGCTGCACACACAACAAACATCACTCTCTTTTTAGTCATTTCCCTCTATCTCCTTTTGTTAGCGCATTACAGACGGCAACATGACCGTATTTTTCATCACATCAAAAATGCCTCGTGGCGTAACGCGAATATATGGTAAATGTGTAGATTGTAAAAATAGCAATGTATAAATAGCATCGGAATGTCTGTATCCACGAGCACGCAACGCTTCTTTTAACGCAATTTCTTTTTCGATTAGGTGCTCAACCGGACCGTTATACATTGTACCAGCAATTGGGAGTGGTATACTTGCGACAACTTCTCCATCTTCTACGAGCACAATGCCACCATTCATATTTTTTAGCTCGCAAAATGCTTGTTTAATATCAGCAATGCTTTTCCCAATTAAAATCAAATCTCCGGTATTAGAGTAGGAGGAAGCAAAGCCTTTCACATGTGTATCAAACCCTTTAATCGTCGTATTGACACGCCATTTCCCATTGCGGTCCACAAGCATTAAATAACTTTCATTCTCACCTAGTGGTAATTCCTTTTTATGAGCGGGAACTTTTGCACTGTACGGTTTTGTAATGACATCATTGACCATTTCAATTCCAATCGGCATGGAGAACTGGAAATCATCATCTTGTAAATCGAAGTGAATATTCAAGTCGCCGAGTATAGACCAATCCATTTCAGGGAATGTATACACTTGCTCGCCGTCTCGTTTTAGCCAAACCCCTTTTGATAAGACCGACTCTGGCTGCGGTGTGAATTCGTCTTTTAAAATATTGAGTGTCGCATATCGGCCGGTTGCAATCATGCCATGTAAACTCGCCATATTGTAGTAGCGCGCTACATTATAACTTGCCATTTGGTACGCATCAATCGGATTCACCCCAACATCCAGTGCGACTTGGATACATTTATCCATGACACCATCTTGGTGGAAGCTTGGTGTCGAGCCGTCTGTCGTCATCATTAAATGATCAAAAATATGGAGTTCTTTTTCTAAAATGCCTTTCAATAGATTCGGTAAATCTGGACGAATCGATGAATGACGGAGCGTTACTTTAATCCCGTGTTGAATCCGTTTAACGACTTCATCTGCTGTCATCGCCTCATGATCACCATCTGCCCCGAAAAGACGCATTTTAACAAGTGTACGTTCAGATGCACCTGGGAAGTGCCCTTCGATTTTCTTCCCTTTATGTTTGGCTGATTGAATCCAGTAGAGCATTTGGTCGTCTCCGCGCAGTAAACGTGGCCAACCTGTTAGCTCCCCACCAAGTAACACATCGTGACGCTCTAACCACTCTAGTACAGATTCGTTCGAGAAAATATCTTCTTCATGCTCTAGCTCTGTTTGCGAATCAAACCGACTCCACCAGTAAAACGAGAAAGGTAGTTGGTTTAATTTGTCTATCATTGAAAACGCTTTCTTATTTTGTGATATTAAAACAAATGACATATTATCTGAAAGAAACGTTGTTGTTCCTGTTTGTCCTGCAAATTCTGCAAATGAATGTGGATTATATAACTGGTACGGGTGCACATGCGGCTCAATATATCCCGGTACAATCGTTTTCCCTGCAACATCTACCATTTCAGTGCCTTGCATATTTGATGGCAGTTCTTCCCCTACATACACGATGCGATCATTTAAAATCCAAATGTTACCTGTCATCCATTGTTTAAACATACTGTGCAAGTAACGTGCATTTTTTAACACAATAGTCGGTGCTAATTTACCATCGATTACCGCTACTTGATCACGAATATTTTTTATCTTCCACTTAATTTCAGGCATAATGCACACCCCTTTCAATCTCGCGTATAGTCAATACAGATAAGCACATACTACGAATGCTTTTTACTGGATATACGATTTTATCGTAACATAGCACTTTCATAAAGCAAAGTATTTCATAGGGTTTATTTTAGGGTATAGGAAAATATAACCTTTTCTAGATTTCAGGAGACATATGGCACCATTTTATATGTTTGAGAAGGAGGTGATTGTATGCTTTCACAAAACATTTCTGAGCAAAATGCCTTTATGCGTATGACATGTGGTATTGCCCTTGCCTGTTTCGGCACAGCCCGTATCGCTCGTAATCCGGATTGCCTCATGGGGAAGGTGATGATTATGGCTGGTGCGATGAAAGTCGCTGAAGGATATTATCAGTATTGCCCGGTGGTGGCATTAGTAGCCGATAAAAATGAAGAAGAAATGTATTACTAATCCGATGCGCCAAAAAGTGGGGTGTGCCGAAAGCTTTTACTTTCGGCACACCCCTTCACTTATTGAGCAATATTTATTGCTTCTTATTATTTAAACGTACGCCAGCCGATGTCTTTACGGAAGAAGAAGTTTGTCCATTCTTTCTTCGCTAGCTCCGCGTATACTTTTTCTTGTGCTGCTTTTAAATCGTCTGCTTTCGCTGCGACTAATAACACACGGCCACCATTGCCGACAAACTGACCGTCCACTTGCTTTGTCCCTGCATGATATACAGGTAACGCGATATCTGAAAGCTCCGGTAGTGGATTGCCTTTTTCGACATCCCCTGGATAACCTTCAGCTGCTACTACAACCCCTAACATCGCTTCGTCATGCCATTGTAGGTCGAAGTATTTTTCTTCCATTAATGCTGTCATAAATAAACCGAAGTCTGACGCCATACGTGGTAACACGACCTGTGTTTCAGGGTCGCCGAAGCGTGCGTTAAATTCGATTACTTTCGGACCTTTTGATGTTAAGATTAACCCTGCATACAGAATCCCTGTAAACGACACACCTTCTTCTTCCATCGCTTTAACTGTTGGTTCTACGATTTCGATGTAAGCACGTGATACCATTTCTTGTGGAATTTGCGGTACTGGTGAATAGGCACCCATCCCACCTGTATTTGGTCCTTGGTCGCCGTCATATGCACGTTTATGGTCTTGCGCGATAACCATTGGGTAAATTTGCCCTTTATGTACAAATGACATAAATGAAAACTCTTCCCCGTCAAGGAATTCTTCAATTACCACACGTGATGAAGAGTCACCGAAACGTTGGTTGCCAATCATATCGTTGACTGCCTCGATTGCTTCTTCTTCTGTCATCGCGACAATTACACCTTTACCAGCTGCTAACCCATCTGCTTTAACAACGATTGGGGCACCTTGTGCTTGAATGTATGCAATCGCAGGCTCCGCTTCTGTAAATGTTTCGTAAGCAGCTGTTGGGATATTGTATTTTTTCATAATTTCTTTTGCATAAGATTTAGAACCTTCAATTTGAGCTGCTGCTTGTGTTGGACCAAAGATTGTTAAACCTTCTGCTTGGAAATGATCCACGATACCAGCGGCAAGTGGTTGTTCCGGCCCTACGAATGTTAAGTCAATGGCATTTTCCTTTGCAAATGTAGTAAGTGCTGCAAAATCTAACCCGTCGATTGCAACTACTTCTGCATCACGCTTCATCCCATCGTTACCTGGTGCAACGAATACTTTTTCTACTGATGGTGCCTCGCTAAATTGCTTAGCGATTGCATGCTCACGACCACCACTACCGATTACAAGAACTTTCATGAATAAAACCCTCCTACTGTTTTTGTATTAAACTTTTCGCTAAAAAAAACGCTCGCCATATCTAGAATGAGGCGAGCGTTTTGTGCATTCTACAGTAACCTTTCAATAATCGTACCCGACCAAAATAGTCATGTTGAATAAGTTATTGTGTGAATGTTGCCGTTCTGTATCCCCCGACCAAAGTGGATGCATACTAAGCGATCTATTTTAAATTAGCGTCATGCCCGGCCAAAGCCATGCGCTTTGCTCCATGTTCTTCCGGCCAGAAAGAACAAATGAAACAATTTCAAACGCTTCTGCTATTATCCGGCCAGAATAATAGCGAAACATTATTCTATTATAACGTGACTTACTTCAGAAAACTATTGTTTTTTACTGTTGGGGCAAGTGTTACCAAAATACCCGCGAAATTTAATGGTTTACCCGCGATTTTTTGAGGTTTACCCGCGAATTCGGATGATTTACCCGCGATTAGTGTTTAAAGTGGCGAACACCTGTAAACACCATCGCAATACCGTGTTTATTTGCCATATCAATGGAATCTTGGTCTTTAATCGAGCCGCCTGGTTGGATGATCGCTTTAATACCCGCTGCTGCTGCTGCTTCTACTGTATCGCCCATTGGGAAGAATGCGTCCGATGCAAGTGCTGCACCGTTTGCTTTTTCACCCGCTTGTTCGAAAGCGATTTTTGCTGCGCCTACGCGGTTCATTTGACCAGCACCAACGCCAAGTGTCATTTGTGCGTCAGATACAACGATGGCATTTGATTTCACATGTTTTACGACTGCCCAGCCAAGTTTTAATGCTTCCCACTCGGCTTCTGTTGGCTCCCGGTCTGTTACGACTTTAATGTCTGCATCCGCAAAGCCAAAGCGGTCTGGCTCTTGTACAAGTAAGCCACCTTCCACTGAAACAACATTGAATTTGTCTTGTTTTGCTTGTGCAAAATCAATTGTCATCAGACGAATGTTTTTCTTAGCTGTTAAAATATCAAGCGCTTCTTGTGTAAAGCTTGGCGCGATGATGATTTCTAAGAAAATACCAGAAAGCTTTTCAGCTGTTGCTTGATCTACTTCCATATTTAGAGCAATAATCCCACCGAAAATCGATGTTGGATCTGCTTCATATGCTTTATTGAATGCTTCTTCGATTGTTACACCTGTACCAACACCACAAGGATTCATATGCTTCACTGCTACCGCTGCTGGCATTTCGAATTCTTTTACGATTTGAAGTGCAGCGTTTGCATCTTGGATGTTGTTGTAAGAAAGCTCTTTCCCGTGTAACTGTGTTGCATATGCGATTGAGAAATCAGAACCAAGACGTTTTGCATAAAATGCTGCTTTTTGGTGAGGGTTTTCACCGTAACGTAATGATTGTTTTAACTCATACGTTACTGTTAAGTTTTCTGGGAACTCTTCACCAATCGCTTCTGTTAAGTGGTTTGAAATGTACGAATCGTATGCCGCTGTATGACGGAATACTTTTGCTGCTAAGCGACGGCGTGTTTCAATCGTCGTCTTACCGTCTGCTTTTAACTCTTTTAGTACGCCTGCATAGTCGTTTGCATCTACAATTACTGTTACATAATCGTGGTTTTTCGCCGCTGAACGTAGCATTGTTGGGCCGCCGATATCGATGTTTTCAATAGCATCGTCCCAAGATACGTTTGGCTTTGAAATGGTTTCAACGAATGGGTATAAGTTTACACAAACGATTTCGATTGGCTCAATGCCGTGCTCTTGCATTTGTGCTACGTGGCTTGGCTCATCAAATTTCCCTAATAATCCACCGTGAATCATTGGGTTTAATGTTTTAACACGACCATCTAAAATTTCTGGGAATTTTGTTACTTCGTCAACAGCTGTTACCGGTACGTTGTTATCTTGAAGTAATTTTTTTGTGCCGCCAGTTGAAAGAACTTCGTAGCCTAATGCCACAAGCTCTTTTGCAAAATCTAAAATACCCTCTTTATTCGAAACACTGATTAGTGCACGTTTAGTCACAATAACGTCCTCCAATATGTTATAAGCCGTAAAAGCTTTTATTGTCATTTTCACAACAGGCACTGCCTGCTACTCCATTAAAAGTTAGTATACTAATAAACTAGTACATCATTAGCTAAATAAACGTTGTAATGTTTTTGTATACAGTGCATGCTCTACTTGATGAATGCGTTCTTCTGTCGCTTCGCGGTTTCCGTCTACCACTTCTACCGCTGCTTGTGCAATGATAGGACCTGTATCCATGCCTGCATCTACATAGTGTACTGTCACACCTGTTACTTTCACACCATGCTCCATCGCTTGCCCGATCGCATCTTTGCCAGGGAATGAAGGAAGTAAAGATGGGTGAATGTTAATAATGCGATTCGGATAGGCAGTAAGTAACACATCACTGACGAGACGCATATAGCCTGCTAGTACAATCCATTCCACATCACGCGCACGTAACTCAGCAATAATTGCCTCTTCATATGCTGCTTTTGATTCGAATGTTTTTGGTGCAAGCGCTAGCACTGGGATATTTAAGTTCTTTGCACGTGTAACGACGTATGCACCTGGCTTATCTGTTACAACAAGCTCGATGCTTGCTTGTAGGTCTCCACGTTCAATCGCTTCTTGAATGGCTTGGAAGTTTGAGCCGCTTCCTGAAGCAAATACTGCAATTTTCGCCGTCATTACACTAAGCTCCCATCATGCTCACCATTGAATACAACGCCTTCACCTTTTACAACACGACCAATTTTATATGCTTTTTCGCCGTTTGCTTCTGCAGCAGCGATTACTTTTTCTACATCTGATTCAGGCACAGCCACCACAAAACCAACACCCATGTTGAACACATTGTATAAGTCTTTGTCTGCTAACTGGCCTTTGTCTTTTAAGAATTCAAAGATGCGTAGTACTGGCCAAGAGCCTAAGTCGATTTCTGTTGCAAGTCCTGCTGGCATCATACGTGGTAAGTTTTCATAGAAGCCACCACCTGTCACGTGTGCACAACCATGCACATCGCCTGCTTTCAGCATCGCAAGGACTGGTTTTGCATACAGCTTTGTCGGTACAAGTAACGCTTCACCGATTGGACCTAAGTCTTCATAGCCTTCTACGACTTGATCGACTGCGAACTCATTATCCGCGAATACGATTTTACGCACTAATGAATAACCATTTGAATGCACACCACTTGAAGTAAGACCGATTAATACGTCGCCTTCTACAATTTTTTCACCTGTAATGATGTCTGCTTTTTCACAAGCGCCTACAGCAAAACCAGCTAAATCGTATTCATCTTCCTCATAAAGACCTGGCATTTCTGCTGTTTCGCCACCGATTAAGGCTGCACCAGACTGCACACAGCCATCCGCTACCCCTTTGACGATTTGCTCGATTTTAGCAGGCTCTGCTTTTCCTACTGCTACATAATCAAGGAAATAAAGTGGCTCTGCGCCTTGTGCAACGATATCGTTGACACACATTGCAACACAGTCAATACCGATTGTGTCGTGTTTATCTACCATAAAAGCAAGCTTTAACTTCGTACCAACACCGTCTGTACCTGAAATAAGAACAGGTTCCTTTAAGTTTAACGTAGACAGGTCAAACATCCCGCCGAAGCCACCAAATGTTCCCATCACACCTAAACGATTTGTACGTTCAACGTGTGATTTCATACGTTTCACTGCTTCATAACCCGCTTCAATATTTACCCCTGCTTGTTCATATGCTTTTGACATAAGCCGTTAGCTCCTCCTTAATAAACCTTTTAACATTCTTTTTCATGTGGTAAGACTGTATCTGGGAAAATTTCTGTTGGATATTTTCCTGAGAAGCAAGCCATACATAAGCCACGGTTTTCATCTTCAAATGGACGTGCAGTTGCTTCAATCATCCCTTCTGCTGAAAGGAATGTTAACGTATCTGCACCGATTGTTTCACAAATTTCTTCCACACTATGACTCGATGCAATCAACTCTTCGTGTGTCGATGTATCAATGCCGTAGAAACATGGATCTGTCATTGGCGGCGATGAAATTACGACATGCACCTCTGTAGCCCCTGCATCTTTTAACATTTTGACGATACGACGAGATGTTGTACCGCGCACGATAGAATCATCTACCATGACAACACGCTTGCCTTTCACGACTTGTAGCACAGGTGAAAGCTTCATTTTTACACCGCGCTCGCGTAGCTCTTGTGTTGGCTGGATAAATGTACGGCCTACATAGCGGTTTTTAATTAAACCAAGCTCGTACGGGATCCCGCTTTCTTCCGCAAAACCAATAGCTGCTGAAATACTTGAATCTGGTACACCTGTTACAACATCTGCTTCAATATGGGCACATTCTTTTGCTAGTTGTTTTCCCATACGTTTACGAGCCATGTGTACATTAATGCCATCGATATCTGAATCAGGACGTGCTAAATACACATATTCCATTGCACACATCGCGCGATTATCTTGCGATGCGAAACGATCCGATTCTAAACCTTTATCGTTAATAATGATTAATTCA
This sequence comes from Lysinibacillus sp. KU-BSD001, assembly GCF_042920265.1. NCBI lineage: Bacteria > Bacillati > Bacillota > Bacilli > Caryophanales > Bacillaceae > Lysinibacillus > Lysinibacillus sp. KU-BSD001. The sequence continues at coordinate 101,329 of NZ_JBDQZI010000014.1, forward strand.
CCTGGTTCTACTTCACGTACATACTCTGCACCGATTAAATCAAATGCACACGTTTCTGAAGCAACGACCCAGCCGTCACCTAATTTCCCTAATGACAACGGACGTAAACCATGCATGTCACGTGCGACCATCATTGTTTCTTCTGTCATAATTAAGAATGAAAATGCCCCTTTTAATAAAGACAATGCATTTTTCACTTTTGCACGGAATGGTGAGTGCGTTGATTTTTTAATTAAGTGTGCTAATACTTCTGTATCGGAAGAAGAGTGGAAAATGCTTCCGCCTCGTTCTAAATACTGTTTTAAGTGATTCGCATTCACTAAGTTCCCGTTATGTGCAATCGATAAACTGCCTGTTGATGAATGGAAAAGTAAAGGCTGTACATTTTGAGGACCAGCACCGCCTTGCGTTGTATAACGCACATGCGCAATCGCTGCTTTTCCTTTCACTTTGCTTAACTTTTCTTCGTTAAACACATCATTGACAAGTCCTTCGCCTTTTACGGCGCGCAGGGTAGAGCCGTCTGTAACGACAATCCCTGCGCCTTCTTGCCCGCGATGTTGTAGTGCATGTAAACCGTAGTAACTAATTTGTGCTGGATCTGAGTGTCCCCAAATACCAAAAACCCCACATTCTTCGTTTAAGCCTCTGATTTCAGCAAGCATGGGATTGCTCCTTTCCAAGCAGAACGGAATTCCTCCACTGTACCTTCTACAAGCACACCGTTGTCACCGTTAATTGTTAATGTTGCCTCTTCTGTTACGACACCGATTTTTTGTGCGTCTTTTACGATTTCTTCAAATGCTGCTGCATTTTCTTCTTTTACTGTAAGAACAAAGCGTGATTGTGATTCAGCAAATAAAGCTGTGACAGCAGAACCTGTTAATGTGACATTGACACCTAAGCCATTTGCTGCAAACGTTTTTTCTGCAAGTGCAACCGCTACACCGCCTTCAGAAACGTCGTGTGCTGATTGTACAACACCTGCACGAATCGCCTCTAAAATCGTTGCTTGACGAATTGCTTCTACGTCTAAATCAATTGATGGTGCTTTACCTGAAATTTGACCTTCGATTAATTTTTGTAATTCAGAGCCACCGAATTCTGTTTTCGTTTCACCTACTAAGTACACGATGTCGCCCGCTTGCTTCACTTCTTGTGTTGTCACGTGTGATAAGTCTTTTACTAAACCAACCATACCGATTGTTGGTGTTGGGTAAACCGCTTCACCTGAACGCTCGTTGTACATCGATACGTTACCACCGATAACTGGTGCATCTAATGCTAAACATGCCGCTGCAATTCCGTCAGCTGACTTTTGGATTTGCCAGAAAATTTCTGGTTTCTCTGGGTTACCGAAGTTTAAACAGTCTGTAATCGCAAGTGGTTGACCACCAGAACATACGATGTTACGGGCTGCTTCAGCTACCGCGATTTTACCGCCTGTTTCTGGATCTAAGTAGATGTAGCGAGAGTTACAGTCAGTAGTCATCGCTAACCCTTTATTTGTACCACGTACACGTAACACCGCTGCGTCAGAACCTGGCGCTACGACTGTGTTTGTACGTACTTGATAGTCATATTGATCATAAACCCACTCTTTCGAAGCCACAGTTGGTGCTTTTAAAAGTGCTGTTAATGTTTCTTTATAGTCTGTTACAGTTGGTTCAACATTTTCCATCGCTTGGAACTCAGCAAAATAAGCTGGCTCAGCGTCTGGCATATAGTAAACTGGTGCATCTTCTGCAAGTGCATCTGCAGGTACTTCCGCCACAACCTCACCGTTGTGTAATAAGCGAAGCATTTTATCGTCCGTTACACGACCTACTGCTACAGCATCTAAATCATATTTTTCAAAGATCGCTTTAATTTCTTCTTCACGACCTGCTTTTACAACGATTAGCATACGCTCTTGAGACTCAGATAACATCATCTCGTAAGCTGTCATATTTGTTTCACGTTGAGGAACTAAGTCTAAGTTCATCTCTACACCAGTGCCAGCTTTCGAAGCCATTTCTGCTGAAGAAGATGTAAGACCCGCAGCACCCATATCTTGAATCCCAACAAGTGCATCCGATTTCACTACTTCTAAGCAAGCTTCAAGTAATAGCTTCTCCATGAACGGGTCACCAACTTGAACGGCTGAACGCTTCTCATCTGCTTCATCTGATAACTCTTCAGAAGAGAATGTCGCACCGTGAATGCCGTCACGACCTGTTTTTGCTCCAACGTACATCACTGTGTTACCTACACCAGCAGCTACACCTTTTTGGATGTCCTTATGGTCGATTAACCCTACGCACATGGCGTTTACAAGTGGGTTCCCTTCGTAGCAAGGGTCGAACTGAATTTCGCCACCTACTGTTGGAATCCCGATACAGTTACCATAACCTGCAATACCTGCAACTACTTCTTCAAATAAGTATTTACCACGTGCTGATTTTAACTCGCCAAAACGTAAAGAGTTTAGCATCGCAATTGGGCGTGCACCCATTGAGAATACGTCACGGATGATCCCACCAACACCTGTTGCTGCACCTTGGTACGGTTCGATTGCTGACGGGTGATTGTGTGATTCCATTTTGAATACAACTGCTTGCTCGTCACCGATGTCCACGATACCAGCACCTTCACCAGGACCTTGTAATACTTGAGGACCTTTTGTTGGGAATTTGCGTAATACTGGCTTTGATTTTTTGTATGAGCAGTGTTCTGACCACATTACTGAGAATAAACCGATTTCCGTCCAATTAGGCTTGCGTCCCCCTAATTTCTCTACCGCTAAATCGTATTCTTCATCTGTCATACCCATGTCCGCATAAAGACGTTGCTCTTTAATTTGCTCCGATGATGGCTCGAATTTAGTTGTTGACATGTTGTTCCCTCCACTGCTTCACAATTGATTTAAATAATTTCAGCCCGTCTGCGCCGCCAACGATTTCGTTTGCTGCACGCTCTGGGTGTGGCATCATACCAAGTACGTTACCTTGCTCGTTAATAATTCCTGCGATATCTTCTAAAGAACCATTCGGATTGTCACCTGAGTATGTGAACACGATTTGGTTGTTTGCTTTTAAAGCTGCTAATGTTTCCTCGTCACAGTAATAGTTCCCTTCGCCGTGTGCGATTGGAATATTAATGACTTCACCTTGCTCGTACTGATTTGAGAATAATGTGTTGTCGTTCTCTACTTTTAACTGTACTGTACGGCACATGAATTTTAAGTTTTTATTACGTAAAAGCGCCCCTGGTAGTAAGCCCGCTTCCGTTAAAATTTGGAATCCATTACATACCCCAAGTACTGGCTTGCCCTCAGCTGCAAATTCCTTTAATGCCTTCATAATGTTCGATTGGTTCGCCATCGCGCCACAGCGTAAGTAGTCACCATACGAGAAGCCACCAGGTACTAAAGCACCGTCGAAGCCTTCTAAGCTGTCCGCTGTATGCCAAACGTATTCTACTTCTTCACCTAATTCGTCTTTGATCGCATGATACATGTCGATATCACAGTTAGACCCTGGGAAAACGAGTACTGCAAATTTCATAGTATTATGCCTCCTCAATTTCGTAGCGGTAGTTTTCAATAACAGTGTTTGTTAACATTTTTTCACACATTTCTTTAACGATTGTATCGATATCGCGGTCTGTGTCAGCGATTGTAACTTCTAAGTATTTACCGATACGTACATCTGCTACTTCACCGTAACCGATTTTCTCTAATGAACCTTTTACTGCTGAACCTTGTGGATCTAAAATACTTTCTTTTAATGTTACGTAAACTTTAACCTTTTTCATTGTCTATTTTCCTCCAAGTCTAGTAAGTATGATTTCATATACTTCTGTTAAACTGCCAAGATTGCGGCGGAACACATCTTTATCAAGCTTTTGTTTCGTTTTAGTATCCCAAAGTCGACAAGTATCTGGTGAAATTTCATCGGCAAGTAATACGTGCCCGTTCACATCGCGCCCAAATTCAAGTTTAAAGTCGATGAGCTCTACCCCTACATCAGAAAAGATCGGACGTAGCACTTCGTTGACTTGAAGACCGCCATCGTATAGTGCTTGTACCTCTTCTGGTGTCGCAATACCGAGCACATCAATATGCTCTGTTGTAATGTGCGGGTCACCTAAATCATCATTTTTATAGTAATACTCTACAATCGGGCGCTTAAGCGGTGTCCCCTCTTCTAGCCCTAATCGTTTTGCGAGTGAACCTGCCGCAATATTGCGCACGACAAGCTCAATTGGAATGATGTCGACTTTTTTGACAAGCTGCTCATTGTCAGAAATACGTTGCACGAAATGTGACGCAATTCCGGCTGCTTGTAATTTTTCGAATATAAGGGTTGTAATACGGTTATTTAACACGCCTTTACCGACAATGTCTTCCTTCTTTTCACCATTGAATGCTGTTGCACTGTCCTTGTATTCCACAAAGAGGATTTCTGGATTCTCCGTAGCATATAATCGTTTTGCTTTACCTTCGTACAAAAGTTGACCTTTATTCATGACATGTTCCCCCTAGATTAGTTTAGACCGCAACGTTCGAAGATGAGATCGACGTTTTGGATGTGATAGTTGTAATCAAAGCAATCGTCTAATTCCTCTTTGGATAGGAGCGACGTAATTTTTTCATTCGCCTCTACTAATGGTCGGAATTGTGTTTGCTCGTCCCATGCACGCGCTGTTAGTGGCTGCACAGTATCATACGCTTCTTCACGTACTAAACCTTTATCAATTAACGCAAGTAGAATTCGTTGGGAGTAGATGAGCCCAAACGTACGATCCATATTACGCTTCATGTTTTCAGGGAATACAGTTAAGTTTTTCACGATGTTGCCAAATCGATTTAACATATAATTTAGCGCAATCGTTGCATCTGGAATAATGACGCGCTCTGCAGATGAATGTGAAATATCACGTTCATGCCATAATGCTACGTTTTCATATGCCGTCATCATGTAACCTCGGATTAGACGAGCCATCCCCGTCATATTTTCAGATCCAATTGGGTTACGTTTATGTGGCATCGCAGAAGAGCCTTTTTGACCTTTACCGAACGCTTCCTCGACTTCGCGTGTCTCTGACTTTTGAAGACCGCGAATTTCTGTCGCAAACTTTTCAATCGATGTAGCGATTAATGCCAGTGTACTAAAGTACTGTGCATGACGATCACGTTGTAGTGTTTGCGTTGAAATTGGTGCTGCTTGTAAGCCTAAGTGTTCACATACGTATGCCTCTACGCGAGGATTGATGTTTGCGTATGTTCCAACGGCGCCGCTCATTTTACCTGTTTCAATTGTCTTCGCTGCTGCTTCAAAGCGCTCTAAGTTACGCTGCATCTCTTGGTACCATAAGGCAAGCTTTAAGCCAAATGTTGTCGGCTCAGCGTGTACCCCATGTGTACGTCCCATCATTACTGTGTATTTGTGCTCTAAAGCTTTTTCACGAATGATGTCGATGAAGTTGTGTAAATCTTTACGAAGAATATTGTTTGCTTGTTTGATTAAGTATGACAGCGCCGTGTCCACTACGTCTGTTGAAGTTAAACCGTAGTGTACCCATTTGCGCTCCTCACCTAGCGTTTCAGATACTGCGCGTGTAAACGCAACAACGTCATGGCGTGTTTCCTGCTCAATCTCGTAAATACGGTCGACATCAAATGAGGCATTTGCGCGAATTTTCGCTACGTCCTCTTTCGGAATGTCACCGATTTCCGCCCAAGCCTCACATGCTAAAATTTCGACTTCAAGCCATGCTTGGAATTTGTTTTGCTCCGTCCAAATAGCACCCATTTCAGGTCGTGTATAACGTTCGATCATAGTATGTGCTCCTTCTACTCTGGCCAGATACCAGAATCCTTGATTTGTTTTAGTGTTGTATTTAAATCATCCGTCATAATTGTGACGTGACCCATTTTACGGTTCACTTTTGCTTCAGCTTTTCCATATAAATGAACAGACCAATCAGGATACTTCGAAATAGAGTTTGTCAATGGTACTACATGTTGCCCTAGTACGTTCACCATAATAGATGGTGACCATAGCTTTGGCTTACGTAGCGGCCAGCCGCACACCGCACGAATATGCTGTGTGAATTGTGAAATATTACAAGCCTCAATAGAATAATGACCAGAATTGTGTGGTCGTGGTGCTAATTCATTAATCACGATTCCACCATCTTCTAGTACAAACATCTCGACTGCTAATGTACCAACGAGTTCCAGATGATCTGCAATTTTTGCTGCTTCTTGCTCTGCTTGAGTAGCAGTCTGCTCTGCAATACGCGCTGGTACAATCGTTTCATGTAAAATATGGTGTACGTGAATGTTTTCGCCTACCGGTAAGCAACAAGTTTCGCCATTGCCATTACGCTGTACAATGACAGAAATCTCTTTTGTAAATGGCACAAAACCTTCTGCGATACATACAGAATGTGCAAATAACCCTTCTGCTAACGGTAAATCTTCTTTTATTTTTAGTAATTGTTGCCCTTTGCCGTCATAACCGCCGCGCGCCGTTTTGACAATACACGGGAAACCGATTTCGTCAATTTTCGCCACTAGCTCCTCATACGTCTCTGCCACAATATACGGTGCAACAGGACAGCCGGCTTCAACAATCGCCGCTTTTTCCGTTACACGATTTTGCGTAATACGGACTAATTCAGCGCCTTGAGGCACATACGCGATTTCTGTTAATCGTTTTAAGCCCTCATAATCGATATTTTCGAATTCATACGTAATGACATCACTTACTTCTGCCAGCTCTTCTAAAGCTGCCTCGTCGTTATATTGCGCCACAATACGAATATCTGCGACTTGTCCACAAGGAGAGTCCATTGACGGCTCTAACACCGCAATTTTAAACCCTGCTTCTTTTGCTGCGACTGCCATCATTCGTCCAAGCTGACCGCCACCGATAATACCGATTGTTTGACCTGGATAAATCATTTTCGTCACACTAAGTCACCTGTGCTTTCTAACACCTGTTGTTTTGTCGCTTCACGGCGAGCGTCAAGCTTTGTTGCTAACTCTGCATCAGTAGTTGATAAAATTTGTGCTGCAAGTAACCCTGCATTTGTTGCACCTGCTTTACCAATCGCTACTGTTGCCACAGGTACACCACCTGGCATTTGCACAATTGAAAGTAGTGAGTCCAATCCATTTAATGCACGAGATTGAACGGGTACACCGATCACAGGTAATGTTGTTTTAGCTGCCACCATACCTGGTAAATGTGCAGCGCCTCCAGCACCAGCAATAATGACTTGAATGCCACGTCCGCGTGCATTTTCTGCATATTCAAACATTAAGTCTGGTGTGCGGTGTGCTGATACAACTTGCTTTTCATACGGGACTGCGAGTTCATCTAAAATATCACATGCATGCTTCATTGTTTCCCAGTCACTAGAACTGCCCATAATAACGCCAATTTTCGGATTCATGAATTTGCTCTCCTTTTAACAACTATTTATTGCCCCATCTGAACAATAAAAAAGTCCCCAAATAAACTACTTTCTAAGCGCGAGAAAGCAATCTACTTGAGGACTAAATTTGAAAGAATATGCAGATAAAAGCATCTAAAGCCACACCCTTTTCTTCAATCGTTCCAAAAGTTGCTTTCCCTGCATAGTCCGGAATTTACGGTACCGGGTAGAAACACTGGAGCCATATTCTCCAGCATATATGTAGGGATCTAATGTTTTTCCTGTTCACATTTTAACAAGGGTTGGCTATAAAATCAACGACAAAATGCGAACAATATTTTTTAGTAAAACATTATCGTTCGGATTTTAACGTTTTTTTTATTATTCTTCTAGTAATATTCCTTTGAATTGTATTTTTTGACGTAGGTATGTTGGTTCCCCATTGACCTCTTGAAAAACGGGCTCTTCCTTACGCCCACATGGCATATAGCCGTCTTGCTTCATTCGGTCTAGACATTGCTCGATTGTTTCATTTTCTTCTACTTCATACCATACTTGCTTTTTGCCCAAAATGGTCATCCTTCCAGTTTGTAAATATTGCTCTTACTATAACATGTTCCCCCAAGACCGTTACAAATTATCGCAAGAAAATTGTGAACGATTCGTCACATTCTTACAAAGGATGGTTTTTGTGTATATCGGAGTTTTTTACGCGACTTTCCTATGGTTTTACGCGGGTTCGGCGCATTTTTACGCGACTGCCCTTATCTTTTAAAAAAAGCAATCCGATTATGAGTCGGATTGCTTTTCATATTATTGCACCATTTCCATTTGCTCGATATATTCATAAATTTCTTCAAACGTTACATCTGGGTTTTCTAAAATAATACCGTATTGGTAATTGTTTTCGGTCCATTGCACATAGCGGAAGGCATTCAAGTCAATCTTTTCTACTTGTTGACCACGCACTTCAATTGTCTCCCCCGTCTTTGGCCCAATTTCTGTATAGCTTTCAGTTGGTACAAAAACAGAAAGGGCAAAGACTGGTTCACCATCTAATGAATAGTTAAGGACAAATTCAGGTCGTTCCTCTACCTTCATATCCGTTACAGATTCTAATGTAATGCCATTTTGTTCTTTCATCACTAAAAACTCACCAAGCGCTGCCTTTGCTTCCTCGATCGTTACTTGTTCTGGAGAAATCATTTCCTCCGTTTCCACTGTTACGTCAGCCGGTAAATCGAGGGCAAATAAGCTATCCTCTATTTTTTGATCCACATCAAACATTGTATATTCAATCGTCAACACCATATCCCCATTACGACTGACGGATTTTAATGTCATCCATGTTTTTTTATCGACCCATACTTCTAAATCGCCCATTAAACCATTCTCTTCCTTTGCCTTTGCAATCAGATGGTAAGTGTCACGGCCAGCAACCTTTTCTTCCTCACCAACTGAAATTTCATGTGTATTCTCCACCATTTTCAGTAGCATATGCGCCTGTTCCTTTGGTGATGGTTGCATGAGCGGCTCAGTACCTTCTGCTGTTAAATGATAGACAAACGCTGATTTTGATTGTTCATCATAGGAAGTAAGGGTTTTACCGTCATTTACTGTAATGACTTTCGCACCACTTTCATCTGAAACTTCGATACGGCGTTTCCCATCCTTTTCCCATTGCTTAATTGTCGACGGCTGCCCATCCCCTATATCCATGACATACTCCCCGTAAAACGAAGATACTTCGGTTGTTTCCTGCATGACTTGATCAATAATTTCCTGTGGGGAATAGTTTTCTGCATCACTGCATGCTGCAAGTGATAAAGACAAAATAAGTGCTGCTGAATACATGATTTTTTTCATTAGGATTCTCCTCCTGGTAGCCAGCAAATAATCGCTGTACTGTTTTGTTGTGACACGGCTTGAATCGTCCCGTGATGTTTTTCAATGATTTGTTTTGCAATGCTTAACCCTAACCCTGCACCACGCTGCCCCATTTGACTACGTGCTTGGTCAACTTGATATAACGGGTCAAACATGCGTTCACACTGCTCTACTGTTAATGCATCACCGCTATTTTGTACAATGATATGGACACCGTCTTCACAGATAAGTTGTGCCTTCACATACTGCTCGCACCACGGCGGGATATGCGGAAGTTCAAAAGCTGCGATCCCAATAAACCCACCATCGTTTGTATATGTCCACGCATTCGATACAACATTATCGACAACACGCATCAACTGCTTTGGATTTACCTTGTATCTCCCATCCACATATAAGTCTGTCCTTGCTAAAAACCCTTTTTCCTGACTAATTTGCTCATAGTCTGCAAGGAGCATCTCAAAAAACTCAGCTCCCTCTACGGTTACAAGCTCTAACGCATAATGAGGCGATTGCAGTAGCGTATACATCATCAAATCATCTAGCAGGTGCTTCATATAATCAGACTTCGATGAAATGACTGCTAAATAGTCCTGCTGTTCCTGAACACTTAAGCTCCCCGATTGTAAGCTTTCTGTATATGCCTGAATGGATGTAAGCGGGGTTTTTAAATCATGTGAAAGGCTGGCAATCATAAATTCCTTTTGACGCTGCTGCTCATTAAGCTTTTTACGTGTCTCTTCTATTTCTTGCTGCATTGCCTGAAAGCTAGCCGTTACCTCGCCAAGCTCATCCTTTTTAACAGATAGGCACTCCGTCGGTTCTCCCTTCGCAAAAGCATTCATTTGATGCATTAATGCTTTCATTGGCCGATGAAGACGGACGTTTAAAAAATACACAACTACTGCATATAACAAGGACAGTAGCACAAGTAAACCGATCCCTACTATAAGCGTTTTAGTATTGACCTGCTTCGTCCATTCCGTACGTATCGATGTCACTTCATAAATACCAACTATTTGCCCCTTCTCATACACAGGCTCCTTATACACAAAGGTTTGATAATTTTGTTGCAGCTCATATAAATGTTTATACACACGTTCCCTATCCTTGAAAATACTAGAAGCAGTCGTTAACGGATTCGATGAATAATAAATCCGACCATTAGGTGCATACAGTGTCACCATTAATTCATTCGATGTTAATGCCTCCATCTCACTAAAATTCGCATTTTTTTCATACATCATTGGATTAGCTAATACTGGTTTTAGGGAATTGATTGTATTCCAGTTATCAAAATATTCCTCCACATTTTTGTCCTGGTAATAGGCATTTATAGATACATATAAACCATAAACACCGACAAGCGGCAAAATCATCACGAGTAAATACGTGAGTAACAGCCATGTTTTAATTTTCACAGCAGTTCACCTACAAAGCGGTAGCCCTTTCCCCAAACAGTTTGAATAAAATGAGGGTTTTTTACGGGATCTTGTAGCTTCTCTCGCAGTGCTTTAATATGAACAGTTACAGTATGTGTTTCCTCTAATTCAGGTTGTTGCCATACATGTGTATAGAGCGCTTCTTTTGAGAAAAGCTCCCGTGGATGTTGTGCCAATACTTTTAAGAGGGCAAATTCCTTTTGTGTTAAATTGAGTTCGTTGTCATGTAAGAATACTTGCTCACGTTTCCAATCAATTTTTAGCCCATATGGAAATTGAGCAATTTCTTCTGCTACATGTATTTTATTGTAGCGTTGCCAACGTCTTAGCTGACAAGCAACACGCGCTTTTAATTCTCCTAGTGAAAATGGTTTAGCTAAATAATCATCTGCCCCTTGTAGCCCTTCTACTTTATCAGCTTCTTCGTTTCTTGCACTAATCATAATAATCGGTACATCACTTTGTAGGCGTATATGCTCCGTCAATGTTAACCCGTCCATTTCTGGCATCATCCAATCAACAAGTAGTAAGTCATAGTTGCCAGCTTGAAAATCTGCTAATCCTTCCATACCTGTTGTGGCCCAAGTTACCCGGTAGCCTTCCTTTGTTAATGTATCTTTTATAATCCGTGCAATTTCACGATCATCTTCAACTAACAGAATGTTTTGCTCCATGTTGTCGCCCCCTAGTATTACTATATCAAGTGTTTCATCTAATCTTTTAAACTTTATGAATTCTTTATTTTTAGCATAGAGGAAAATATAGGTATCGTGAAGTTTGAAATAAGAGGTCACATGTAGAAAAGGTACTTTATGGAGGCATGGACAAAATTGTCGTATAAATGACTATCCATTAATGCGGGATAAACCGAAATATCTCCTAGCTTTAATGAAGTCCATCTGATTAAGATAGTCATGAATATATCCTAATTCGCTGAAATCGTTGTATATGAATGAAGTAATTGAAAAAAGCCAAATAAAAAAAGGATTCGATTTCATCGAATCCTCGTGTGCCTAGCGATGTCCTACTCTCACAGGGGGAAGCCCCCAACTACCATCGGCGCTAAAGAGCTTAACTTCCGTGTTCGGTATGGGAACGGGTGTGACCTCTTTGCCATCATCACTAGACTTTT
>NZ_JBDQZI010000015.1:0-102370 GCF_042920265.1 Lysinibacillus sp. KU-BSD001
AGAGCGTTACTTCATCATTCGACTCCTTGATAATATCCTTCAATTTAATTCATAAATTGCCTAACCTTTACCGAGATTGTGTTAACCACATCTCATTTGAATTAGGAACGTGTCGCACCAATAAACTGGCCCGATTGTGGAATAAGAAAAGAACCTGCATATCAACAGGATCTTTAATCAATCTTTATTTTAAATAATCAATCTTTTTATAAACCTATACGAGACCCTATGTAAAAAAATAATGTTGATTTTTAAATAAGACAGAGTAACTCCATGATTATTTTGGAGTTACCATCTGTAAATATTGCCTCTTATTGAGCTTCAATTTCACTGGCTTGTCGTGCTTTACATACACGACTTCAGCTTACGATTTCCTCTTAATAAATTCAGCGACCGCTTCCCTAAGCCTTGATAGAGGAACGCTCACCTCATCTGCAATTTGAGATAATATCACAGCCCAACTGTGATGCTCACTGTCCTGTTTATTAAGAAACTTCATTAAATCCCTTAATTCTCTCATTTCCCGCTCACTTAGCTGTTGTGCCATAAATTGTTTTATAAGGCTATTGATAAAATTCATATCTTTCATACTCGCTTCTATTAATAAAGAACCGGCTCTTGCAGTACTACAATCCAAAGCATAAGCAAGTTTACGAACATCTTCGTAATCATCTTCTCTCAATCTCGTTGTAATTCTTTCACATTCTCCTTCAGCCCTTTTACCAATAGGACCATCGATTAAATGTCCGCTATACCAAGTGTTGTTCAAATAGATTTCACGCTTGAAGTGGCGTGATAGACTGTCCAGAATCGTTTTATTTTGTATTGAATTGAGTATTAATTGCTCTGCTATATCTTTGACTGGCGTATATGTGAGAAAAGACAATCTATAAATAGCATCCTTTAATTCTATTAAAATGTAGGGCTTCAAATCCCGTTTTCGGTTTTTCCTTCTAAATGTTGCTCCCCTATTCACCCTCGACACCCCTCATTTCCATTGTTTTTCGGTAGCACCCTATCTTTTAGTCCCAGGGTTTGCTCTCATCTTATGAGTAGGGTAGCGGATCTATTCCACTTTGTATATAAGTGGAAAAAGGTGTCAAGAATACTTGTTAAAGGAGGGATCTTGAATGGATGAAAAGAGAAAACTAGAGCTGGTAGAAGCTTTACGGAATCAATCAAAACGATATGGTTTCCCTACTATTCCTAAAAAGAAAAAGAAAGCGAAAAAAGATGATCGGGCAAAAAATTAAGCCTGCTCATCTTTTTTATTTCCTCTCAACAATGTCATCTGCTAACGTTGCTATAAGCATATAAAATAGTGTTTGCTGGGCTAGCTTCTAAACAAAAAAAGATTCATGCTATTAAATGCACGAATCCTTTTATATACGCCACCATGATTATAATATATTTAGGGGTTCCTTCAGAATTATACTCATTTCCACTTTAAGAAAATTATTTTTTTCTAAAAATCTATTTATCTAAATTTCTCCTTCTTTTTCATACTCAAAACCTAGAGAAAAGAATACATTTTTCTCATCAAGTTCCATCTGCTCACGCTCACGTTGGCTAATACGCCACTTCGCACTGTGCTTCTGATTTCCTCGCACCTTTTTATAATTTGATTTCGCTCTGAAATAAGCAAATATCCCGTAAAAAACAATCATCGCTAAACATATGACAATTAATAAAATCATGTCTTGAACAGGCATTGACTCCGATTGCCATGTAATTTTGATTAACCCTGCAAATAGAAGAATCACGTGTGCCCCTATCACAAACAGCATTGCCATTTCCTTTTTTTGATTCTGCTCATCTACTCGTGTATGAAGCACAAATAAACTTGCTGAAAGGAGAATCAATAAAAAGGATAAAAAGGCTGGTGGGACAAACCACCCCATTACACTACTAATTAAAAAGGCATAACCCGTGGCAAAGCAAACGTCGTAAAGTAACGCTCGGATAATTTGATTTTTAGTCATTGGCTGCATCTGATGCTTCCCCCTTTAAATGAAAGACCTTTAAAACTTCATTCGGTGCTACTCGAATCGGTTCAATAAAGTTCCGCTTCACAGCAACAAGCTCTTCCTGCAATTTCATAGACGTACAAACCAATAAATTCATCCCATGCCTTCTACTATCCGCTTCACTATATGTTTGAATCGCTTGGATTTTCTTAATATCGAGATCCATTATATTCACATAAAAATACCGCTTGCCCTGGTATTCTATAATCGTTTTGAAAACGGAATGTTCGGCAGTCGATTGATTTAAAAGATCCTCTGCAGTTGTACCCTTTTCCAATTCACTATAAATTACTTTAAAACCGTATACAGAAGCAAAGTGATATAAACTGTGCTGCTCCCAATCTTCAAAGCTTGAAAACGTCTTTAGAATTTGTTGTCCTAGCTTGAACGGGATTACTTTTATGGAATAGCCCGTATATAGAAAGTCTTTTGTTGTCGTTTTACTCATGGCTATATGCATGAAGTCCTCGATTCCCTTCTTTCCTTTTCCAAAAACCACATACTGACGAATAGAGCCAGCTCGTTCCATGATTTCGCTCTGAATTTTACCGATTGTCTGTGTTAATGGCGCTTCCGTCATTACATACATGGCATAGCTTTGTTGATTATCCTTACTAATTAGAGCACCTTGTACTTGTGTACGGCTACCTAATCCAAATAGCTTTTTAGTAGCTCTGCTATCATGGACTTGCCAGTTCTCCATTGCTCTTACTAATAAATCATTTGCTGTTAAGACATAATAGCGAAGCTGCTCAGTTAAATAATTATCTGCAAAGCTTTCATCAACAAAGTGCTGATTATAATGTAGTGCTCCTATACCACGCATTGAAATTGCATGAAAGGAATGACCCTTCTTCTGACCACGTGAGCCTGATTGTGTAGAAGAACGAATCAATCCTGCTTTACGTAGCTGATACAACACTTTATTTAAATACATCGTTGTCACATCAGCATTCCTCTCCCCTAGTTGTTCCGTTGTCAGCACGCGAAATTTACAGAGGTCTAATAATATTTGTATTTTTCTTTCGGATAATCGCTTATAAATCGTTTGTGTCATTTTCTATGGGTGGCTCCTTTATACTGGGCTTGTTTATCTCTCGGCTCTGTCTGGCTATCCCTATCCTCGTTCTAAACTGCAAGAATCGAATTAAAGTTGTAATCGGTGAAAAATCCTGATATATCACTGTTTTAGAGCTTCCATTTTTGTCATAAAACTAGGTCAAAATTGAGATCGAAAGAAAAAAGCAATTTTGACCCTCTGAAAGCACCTAAAAAAATTTACTTTCATCAAGCAATCGAGCACGCGCTATCTTTAAAATTTCCTCATTCATACGGATAATTTGAGCCGGTTGCTGCTGTAATTTCGGTATTACATTAGAATCAACAAATTTAGATAAATAACCGCTTGGTATCAAATAACACTCCAACATATCGACTTCTCCTTGCACACCAGATGTATACAAATCTAGGTAATGAAAGCTGTCATCCTCAATAATTTGAAGTGATTTCACCGCATCAATGACATATTTATAATCATAGTTATCTAAATCAGTCGCTCTTTTCGTTGAGAAATGATGGATGATGATACAAATTGCTTTTGAAAACCTAAAATAATCAGCTGTGCGATCCAATTGCTTATGTGTTTCATTAAAAAACCACTCTCTTAACGTGCTTTTTTCAAGTTTTGCAATACGCTGCCTATCATTACGAGTAGATTGTGCTCGCATTTTCAAATCACTATTTTTAAAGCCTATATATTTAAAGGAATAGTAAGGAATCCTGATTTCATTTTCCTTAAAATTTATGTATTGTAATGCTTGCACATCTATCTTCCCTTCATATTTTGTAAACATTCGTAAACACTTGATATATCAGCTTTCTTATTTATTTTTCTAAGATTTCCACAGCATTCTTCGTAAACAAAATCATTTATGGAAAAAATGTTTACAAAAAGGGCTGAAAATTCCCGGCAAACGTTGATACATCAAGTGTTTACATTAATTCAATAAATCTTGTACATATGGAATTGGATTTTTCTGAACACCATTAATCCAAAACTCTAAATGTAAGTGAGGTCCCGTTGAACCGCCTGTACTTCCTACATAGCCTATCACTTCACCTGTTTTGACTTTTTTACCGACAGGAACACCTTGCTTATTCATATGAGCATATAGCGTTTCAAGTCCATCTCCATGATTAATCCTTACATACCAGCCCCAGCCAACTTCTTTACCGTCACTATAAATCAAATTATATTCTGACCTAGTTATAACACCTTCTGTAAAGGCTACAATCGGTTGTCCTTCAACACCATTTACCGCAATATCTATCCCCTTATGTTCTCGACCCCAACGTGGACCAAAATGAGAAGTAATTTGTTTTGTATAAGGTACTGGCCATGCTTTCCCATTTCTTATCGTTGTCGCAACAGAGCCGTCAAACTCTTCCCAACCATCTGTATAGCCAATAAAACGATCATATACTTCGTTTACATATTGCGAAGAATGATTATAGGCAAAAATAGCAGCTTGTATTTTGTCTATTTCCGTTGAACCCTTCATATTAGCCGATAAATATTTCGCAGCTGAATGTATAGCATCTTCCTCATTCCAGGGATCTGCTTTACCGTCACCGTTACCGTCAACACCATAGCCCCCGTACTTACTAATTTGAGCAGGCGACATCAAAATATCTTTTGGAATACCACCATTCCCTAAACCATTGCAAGTTGGGTAAGACCATCCAACAAATGTACAATCCATGAACTGCATCGCTCCAATTGCACCCGCTGAAGATACAGTCTTATTTTGCGAGAAATTCGTTTCCTGTCTATGAATCGAGGCTAGTAACAGCCAATGGATACCATACTTTTCTCCGGCTTCCTGATAAAACGGAATAAATTCAGCAGGGATTTCATTCTCAGCGATTACTGACATATCGGTTGAAAATGAGCCACTAGGAAAGGCATTTTCATTATTTCCGCCGACAATTACTGCTACCATCAACAGTACAAACACAACACAGCATACAATTAATACAGGTATTAAACCGATTGAAAGCGAACCAATAACAAGCATCTTTTTCATCGACTATTTACCTTTACAATGCGCACATCTGACACTTTAAATTCTGATACAAGCTTTTCCACTTTCACATAATAGACGTAGCTTTGCTCTTCAAATAACGAACCATCTGAGCCAAATACCTTGCCATCAATAAATGCAGAAAATACCATGTGTGTACTAACTTGGTCATAGGTTTCGAGCAATTCAAATTTAGTAATTTCAGCTTTATACGCACTATTCGTGGCTCTACCTGTTTGAGCAATTAATGTTTCATATAATTCAGGGGCTGTGATGGATTGAACAGCTTCAATATGTGCCTTTATCTCATCACCATTAAATGAATAAATAGAGGTTGAAAATTGAGTAGCAATATCTTTTGCTGCTTGAATTTCATCTTCAGTAAAATAATCTGAAATGGTATATGTTCGTTCTTCTTCTGGTGCATCTTCTAAGGGACGCACATTTTGATCTAGTTCACTTTCTGACATTACATCATGGGTGTGGCTAGGATGACCCTCCTCGTGCTTATCTGCATCTTCTAAAGGGCTTACTGAATCCATTTCGATATGTTGCTCTGTTACAACATCATCTTCATTTGCTTGCTTTTCTTCCTTTTCGACTTTTTTACCTGTCATGTACATAAAAACAAAAAGCATGATAGCCAACGCTACCATGCCATTTGTTACGATTTTCCGCTTACTCATCTCATGCTCCTATCACTAAATGGGTATTCTCGTAAATATGGCATTGTCTAATAGACTGCTGCCTTCTAATTTTTTGGAGAAAGCTCTTTTGCTTCGATATTTGGGTCAGCGACCATCTCTTTTATTTTTTGTATCATAAATTCATCTCTAGATAATGGCTCTGTGCTATTTCGAGCTGTACGTGAAGTAGGATAATGTTCAAGATAGCTGTTATATTGCTTATAAATCTCTTGAATTCGTTCCTCAGTTACTTTTACTTCTACAACACCACGAGTTTCATTAATAGATGAAGATTGTTGAGAAATTTGATTAATCTTTTCAATTGTTCTTACCTGTAAGTGCATTTGCTTCATCTTCTCTGCATTCGCATGAAGATTCGTATCTAAACACTCTGTCAGCTGCTTATACTCGACTTTTTCAATGACAAAGTCCGTAAATGGTTTCGGTAATGAACCGTTTTGAACCTGTTGTTCAGCATACAATTTATGTTCATGCACATATGTTTCCATATCAATTAACGAAATGTCGTTAAAATAATCCCCAAGGGTATCATAAAACTGGTTTGCACCGACTGTGCCCAATTCTTCTACGATAATTTGTTTTTTACGTGTATCCTCTACTTTACCTGCGAGACTAGAAAGGACTTTCGTTTGCTCTTGATGATGAACTAAATTATCTGTTGCCTCAGCATTTCGTTTTTTCACAATATGACGTGCCATGTATTCACTCATGCTTTGACCATGCGTATTATCATTTTCATAGGCTTCTAAATATGCTGTTTTCGCGTCATTTAATTCTTCTACGGAAACATCTGATAAACGGTGGTCTTTTAATTGATGTTTCAATGCGTCTACTTGCATTGAGTCAAGCTGTTCATTGTCACTAAATTCCTGTAGATGATTAAGTGAATTGATATCAAGATTCGATTTAGCCATTTTATCTGAAAGCATCTTATAACCAAGAGCTGATGTCGCAATACTTTTCGTAGCGTCACCAATAGAAACATCTCCTGTCATAGCCTTTGTCGCTTCTCTTGTGGCATTAGCTGCTAACATAGCTGGAGCCACAGCACCACCTGTTGCAACCGCAACGGTCGTACCAATAGCTGCCGTTGCTGTATTTTGGAATCCTTGCTTAGCTGGATCAATTAATGAAGCGTGCATTTGCTCTCTCATTAAGGCTAACTGTTCTGAACCTTTCGTGAAGATTCCACCAATTCGCTTTCTTAATAGGAACATCGCCATGATTAAAATGGTTTGTAATACAATCGCTAATACAAGCCCTTTAGAGCCACCACCTGCAATTGCGCTTAGGCTATAAATCACTTCTGTTAAACCAAAGATTAAAAGGGCACCAATGCTAACAACTGATTTTAAAACTAACGGTAACGAAAACTCGAATAGATATCGTTTTAATACACCAAATTGTCCTGGCAACGCAGCCCATAAAAATACAAATGGAGCCACCATCGCCATGATTAAAAACCATACTTGGAACAATAGCAATGATAGAGATAACAAGTAGACTGGAATTGATGCAACAGCATTGCCGATTATCATAATGCCTGTGTAATTATATCGTTTCCAAATTGATGAAACGAGCATTGTATTATTTTGTTCGTTATCGATTTCATTAATTACTTCATTTTTTCGTTCTTCCTCATTAGTTTGTGGGTCTAGAGTTAAAAGCCTTAAAGCTCTTTCTTTTGATACATCTGTTCTTCCATACTGTAGTAATAGGTAAGGTTTATGAACAAACGTATTAAAAAGGTTGTCGTACATTTGAGTCTGAATTGTATTGGACTTCACTACACCTGTCGTTTCATCTATAACTGCATCACCTGTTGTCCCCGACAATATTAATGCTGAAAATTCATTTGAAATGGTATGTGCACCCTTTAAAAAAGTTGTGTAATTGCTAAAGAATGCTAAAGCCAAAGTAAATACAATAATCGATTTTAACAAGCTACTAAACGCACCAATTGAAGCACGTTTTACTACAAATTGATACAATGTATATAGCGCCACTATTATAGCAATCAATCCACCAAATGAGCCAAATAAGCCGCCAACTGTAATTGAACCATCACCTAACCCAGAGATACCTATTACAGTCCCTGACATAGAATCAATCAAATCATTTACTATATTGATGTCATAAGCAAAATCAAGAATACTAATCATCAAATTAGTCATGAACATATTAAATGAAAAAGCTAGTTCAAGGAGTAAGAAAAACACATAATAAATGGCTTCCATTACCCCTTCACTAATATTTGAAATATCAAAGGCATTGATTACAGTTGTTAAAAAGCCTTCTGAATCATCATTTGCTTCTTTCTCAGTAATAATATCTAAATCGTAATAAATATCTTCATTTTTAAACTCGCCATAATTTGCATCAAACATCTCGTCTTCTGCACTTACTTGATACATTGGCAGGCAAAAAAGGACCATCATACAAATAAGTATTTTATTTATCCAGCCAATCATTATAAGACTCCCATGCATCAAAATACGGCTGTAATTCTATACGCTTTTCCTCTGTCATACCATCATAAAATTCCTTAGTTTCTTCAAATGTAACTAATTTAGTGGCTTGCTCGGGATACAACTCAATTAAATCTTTAATTATCGGCCCTTTGACCTTTCCTCTTGGAAAATGAATTTCTAGCTTTGGTGAAGAATAACTGTACGCTGCACCATAACGAATTTGCCACTTATCATCTATTTTCTCAGCAACAAATGGTGCAGCTTTCATAGAATCTGTTCTTTCGTGATGGTAACGTAAAACATATAACAGCAAACCATCTTCTTCATAAAGGTTAGTACGCCAAACTTCATAATTATTCCCTACATTTCGATACTGGAAATAGTAGCGAATATCATCCCATTCACTTGGCAAGAAATCGCTAGAATTTTTAGCCTTGCTATATTTTTCTAAGTCGCCCTCGTAAAACATCCCCTCTAATGCTTCTCTATTGCCAATCACATAGGTAACCATATATTCATGCATTTTTGCATCAATTTCTGCAAATTCATCCTGCTTCACATTCTCCTCAATTACTTTTGAATCCTCCGTATTTTGAAAAGCCTCATTACCACAAGCTCCCAACAATAAAGCACTTCCAAAAGCTAACCCTAGCCATAATTCCCCCAATTGACACGCCTCCTATGATGTAATCTCTGTTGGTGTTTCCTTCTGGCCGTATCGTTTTAAACGCTCACGTTCACGCTCTGCTTCACTCGAAGTTGAGCTATCAAATGCTGTATAAAGGTCTGGGAAAATTGGGTCGATTTTAATTACTGCTGAACGCCCATAAATATCTTGGAAGATACAATTCCCTTTACTCAATTCACGAATTTTATCTACATTCGCCTTTGTCTCAGGAAGGTTTAAAAACTCTAGCATTTCCAAAGCTTCATCTCGTGTACGTAGTCCGAATGAAAACTTCATCCCCATATTTGCCACATCATTTTTATGGTCTGTCGCATTCTGAGAACCTTTTAAAAGTGTTGTATTGTAGTAACGACCCTTACGAACGATAAAATCCATTAGCTTGCGACCTGTCGCATTACGGTCAATTGAGCTTGCTTCATCTTGTAACACGATTTTATGAATACCACGATCCTGCTTGAACATGTATTGCTTTGTAAATGCTGTAATCGAAATTAAAATGGCTTCTGAAATTTTCTCCTGTGGCAATAGCTTCTTTGTCGCCTCACGCTCTAAATCAGGTAATTCAAGGTTTTCTACCATTAATATTTGAATCGGCTTATTGATTTCAAGCACCTTATATTTCTGATTACGCTGACCAATCAATAAACGAGCGAGATGTACCTTTTGCATAGAATTTAAGCCTTCACGTAGCTGTTCTAAAGCTTTATAGCGTTGCTCAGACATATCCTGAATGTTTGCCGAAACGTATTCCTGCTCAATTTTTTCAATAACAGCTCCTAAACATGGATCTTCTTCGTTTCCTACTTCCTCAACGGCACTACTTAAAATCGCGTAACGAAAATCATCAATATCTACATTTGATAGGAATGATAAAATGTCGATAGCAATCGTTTTACCTTCATCTAAATTGGGGCTTGTACGGAACGGGTCAAGACTTCCTGCATCATCTTCATCGCTACCAAGCGTCCACTTTGAAATAAATTCTCCTGGTATCAACGGTAGGCTATCCCAGTCTTTACGGTCGCCTTTGGGATCAATACAAAGAGCTCGTGAACCTGTTAAAACCGATAAATACATATACAAGTTCATATAGAAGGACTTCCCTTTACCTGTCGCACCTGCAACAAGGGCTGAAATCGAATCTTCCAAATTACCGATGCCCTCATAAGCCTTTGCTGCAAGATCTGGTTGAATGAAAACAGGCTTGTTTAAATTATGGGTATAGCCGATAAAGAACCCTCGATTGTCACCGATATTTGAGCTTGCACCGAACATCATGCCAGCTAAAACACCCGAGTCCATTTCAATTTGATAATCACTTGTAAATTGCTTTGAGCCTAAGATTTTTTCCATCATTAATGTAAGTTGCTCGCCATACGGAGCCACAGCTTGTATGCCATAGTTCATTAAAAGCTGTTTCAATTCACTTGAACGAATATCTAAATCCTTCGTTGTTTCTGCAGTGATTTTAAAAACAATCGAACTTGCATAGGCAGGTTGGCCCGTCTTTTGGAAATAGGCTTCAGCTTGAATCGTACCGGCTTCCGACTGATTTAAAGCTAAATCTGTACTAGAGTCGGCTTTCATTGCTTCTTCCTTCTGATCTCGATATTCCAAACGCTTATTTGACAGGCGCTTTACAATTCGTTCATTCGCTTGATGATACGCACGAATACTCGTTGAAATCGGGAATGAAAGACGCGTTTGTAATGTATATAACCATTCAAAGTTTGGGAAGTAATTAATGGATTCCATCGAATGAACAACTAAATAACGAACAAATAAATGCTTTTCCTGATCGTTCACCATACGGCTAAATTTCAATGTAGTTGGACCGTATTCCTCAATATTCGTTTCTCGTAGCTCTAAAAAGCTTTTTCGATGTGGGCGATAACCAACTTGGATTTCGCCGTCATCTCCAACAAATTCAACACGCTCTGCAGGAGAAAAATCCTCACGTAAGCTCACGTCTGCATTGTTCGGTAATACCGAGAACTCCTTTTCAAGCAGATAAATCGTTTCTTCTGTTGAAACTGCCTCCACACGACAACGGAAAGCTGTACGAAGGGATTCGAGTAAAGTATCTGCTTGTACCTGCCACATTTGAATTTCAGATGCCAATACATCCGTAGCATGTAAGCCGACTGCTCGATGCGTTTGTTGGGTTAAACCATTAATAAATTCACGAATAGACTGAATCGTATTTAATCCTACGTTCGTATCTTTAAACCGCTTCTTTTCGGCATTCAATTGAATACCGAAATACTGGTGATAATCACTCGCCTCTGTATTTGCACGCTGTTGAGCTAAAGCTTCCTTTAATACTTCCATATACATTAAGCCGTATTCTTTTAGCTCATAGTCCTTCGCCTTCATATCTTCCATTGTGGCATCTAAAATTTGCTCAATATCTGTTGGAAAAGGCTCTGAAACATAGTGCAAATCATATTTATTGTTATACAGCATGGCTCTCTGTGCATTGAAGGGACCATACTTATCATCCTCAGATAAAAAGTCGTAATTAAAGCCTGCAACTTTAAAATACGCTGTCACTGTGCCATCAATTGCAAACACTAAGTTCTTGTCTACATGACGGACAGGAAAAGTTAACACTGACATATGTCTCATCTCCTTTAGTCATTCGTAATCGCTATTTTTAAAAGAAAGGAGAATACCTTGTTTTTGCTCGATATTCCCCAAAAATAAAAATATTTTTTTCTAAAAATCTATTTATCCTTTTTTCTTTTCTTATTCAATCGTTTATTTCTTTTAGCTTGCTGTTTCTTTAGCCTATAAAGCTCTTGTATACGCCCCTTCTCTGCTTGAGATTGTGTGGTCGTAACAATGCTATACCCCTTTATTTGATGAACTTTTGGCTTTGGTAAAAGACGGTCTCGTATGTACGTCACCTTTTGTTGCTTTCTCCATACATACAAAAGGACTGAACGGAAAAAGGCTACAGAAGAACGTCCCTCCGTTTGCACATCTGCTAAAAGGTAAGCTAACCCGATTGGAATAGCGATTAATATCACGAAAGGAAATAGCTTTAGTACATTACCGATTACTGGGGTAATATATATAAGCATTTCGATTAAGAAAATAACAATAAAGTAGCCCACTGCTTTAAAAGCTATAGGGCGACCAAGTGGTACACCAAATACTTGATAAATCTTCTTTTCAAACTTCAAATAATCATTTAATACATGAAGGGCTGTATGGTTGGTTTTATGCTCCTGCATCAGTATCCTCCCTAATTAGCCACCGATATTTACCTTGTCGCCTAACCAATCGGCAATATCTGTAATCACGTTTGGATTACTAATAAAAATGGCGATAATACCAAATCCGATAATTAAACCGACCAACTGAATCCAAGCACGCTTAAAGCCAAGTACAAGGGCTCCGATAATGACCCCGATAAATAAAATGTACATCGCTTGCTCTTTGATCCAATCAAATAACCCTGATAAATCCACAATGAAAACTCCTTTAAAATCTGTTTATTCTGCTGCTGTCTTTTGTTGAGCCAATGCTTCAGCTTGTTGCTTTGCCATTAAAGCTTCTTTTTGTTGTTGTAAGCTTAAAAGCTCTTTCTCTACATCACTTGCTGACTTTGATTTGATTTCTTTCCCTGTCATATCGTCCATTGCCTGCACAACAAACTTATCTGCACTTTTCTTAATCGAAAGCTGGTAGTTCATTAAAGTTTGAATCGACGTTACAGGATTCGTAACTAGCACGTCTACATTAGCAATAAAGCCTGTTTCTGCTTCATCTTTTAAGACCTCTACCTCGCCAACTTCATTAAATACATAGGTCGAATTTAAGCCTGTTATCTTGCTATCCTTCACTAGTAAATAACGTAGTTGTTCATACTCGCCTTCTACATAAGTTTTAAAGAACGTTTCCACAAAGGCTTTAATCTCGTTCGATTCGTCTGTACTAGCTGTTTTTAGCCGTTTATCTGTAACTATCTTTACCGTCGTATAATCTGTAATATCTGTAAATTTCGGTAGCCCATATACACCGAATGTTTCACCGTCAAAGGCAATAGGCACAATCATAAACTGCTCAACAACTTTTTCTGCTTCTCCGTTCGAGAGCTTACTATTTACCTGAAATGTAATTTGACCAATTCCTTCCTCAATAGTTTCAACATCACGAACTTGTGATGATAAATAGGTCGAATCCCAATTCACACTTTTTGTAACAAGCCCGGCATTCACATCCAAGCCATTTGCTAGGTATGGTGCTAAGGCTTGCTGACGTGCTACAATGCCTTCGTCTGTTCGTTTCCATGTAAAATATGCTTTGATAAAGTTTTGAGCAAATACGGTGGCTTCTTGTGAAGCTACTTTGTCGTATAAAATCTCGTCTTTTACATCCGAATCATCTGATCCATTAGATAAAACAAGTAGCCCTACAAATAAGAACATGCCTACAAATAAAGTCCAAAACGTATATACTCCGACACGGCGAGCACGATAGCCTTTAGGCGTAAAATTATTTAGCTTTTTCCCTTTACGCTCAAGCTTTCGTTGCTCTGCTTTTTGCTTCTCATCATCTGACAATCGCTTAAAGCCCTTCAAAAGAGCTTTTGTTTTTCTTTCTTTCGCCACAGCCCATTTACCTCACTTATCGAATACTGCTTGAACCAAATAGAATTGCAATTCCAGCAATAAAAATGACCGTTGTTAAAACACCGTATTTTACTTTGCTTGATTCATAGAAATCGCCTACAACTGTTTTAAATTCCTCCCAAATTGGAGCTAGTGTTGGGAATTGGTCAATTAATGTACTTCCCACCACCGTAATTACTAAAATCATTGCTACAACTACTAATAAATTCTTAAACATATATCCACATCCTTATCTGTATCTCATGTTAATTAGGCAGCAATCCTTACTGCCATATATTTAGCTTCTGGCTTTGGGCTAAAGCCTGTCCTTCGTAAAAGGCTTCAACATACTTTGTATTGGGATGCTCTACATTTGAAATTCGAGCAAAACCTTCCTGTACAAGCTGTAAGTTGACATTTTGACTATCCTTCCAGATATAAACGAGTAGATTTCCTTGTTTATCACGAGCCATTTCACCTTCCTCAACCTCCACAACAGAATCCTTAATAATTAGCTCTCGTAATCGCTGTATAGCTTGCTCTGAATAAGGCTCTGACCCAATCGGTGCACGGATAAGCAGTAGTTTCACCGTTTCAATTCGCTTCTCGGCAAACTGTAATTCAACGGTATTACCATTAATAATTTGGCGAACAACCGCTTTTTTTAAATCTTCTTCTTCAAGCACTAGGTTTGAAGGGGCTGGTTCGTCAGTGGTAAGCATATTCTTTTCAGAAGGTACTTCCTCCATTTGTTCTGGTATAGCTGCCTTTTCCTCAGATGTTTCATTTGGCGCCGTATCACGAAAGAAAAACGTAAGTAATACTAAAATGCCGAGCAAAATGTATCGAAGTTTGCCAACTACTTTTTCTAAATCAATAGTGAACTGCATGAGCTTCACCAATCATCACTTTCAAATAGCGATAGTCCTTCTTTGAGGCTAGCGGTGAACACATCTTGATCGAAAATACTATCAGTTGAAGTTGATGACTGTGTAGGCACTAAATTAGGCATTTCATCTTTTGAAACTAGCTGCTTTAATAGCTGCATCATTTCATCTATCTTCGATTCCTGTGTTTGTTGCATTTGAGCAAAGCCAGTTTGAGCCTGCTCAATCATGTAGCCGATTTTTAAAAGACGTTTTAAATGTGCTTCCTGTGATGCTGCATCAAATTGGTTTAAATAATTTAGGATTTCCTGATCTTGCTTCGTAAATGAGACGACATATCGAAAATCACCTTGATTGCCCTGAGCTTGTACAGTAGAAACCCCTAAATATAGGAGTTTCTTCATTTCTGTACCTTGCCTTTTCAAATCGAATTTGTCTAAATAGTGGCGCAAGCTTTCATCTTTTCGATTTAATCGAATCGCATAGACTTCTTTAACTGTCATCGCTCACACCTCTAGTTCTCTTGTCCAAGTCGCTCACCTAAAAGCATTTTGCCTAATCGGTAATAACCAATGGTATTGGCGAACTGCCCATCTAAAATCGTGTCGTATTCATTCGTGAAATATGAGTGGAATGTGCTACCGCCACCACCAAGTAAGAACGTAGCATCAAATGTATCTGCTTCTTCCTTCCAAAGTGTTGAAATACGGTCCTCAATGGCATTCACTACGGATTGGTGAGCCTTTTCTACTTCTGCAGTGAAATCAACAACTTTACCTTTGTACTTCATCTGCTTCGTTGAAAGGATACGCTCAATCTTACCTTCACTTAAATTAGACCCGCCTGTTTTATCCTTGTAAGCCGTTTTAATCATGTCTTGTAGATTGACTACACCAATATCAATCGTGTCACATAAAGCTAATAACGGACGGAAGCCACCACCTTGCTTCATTTCAACTACACATACATCTGTTGTACGGAAGCCTATATCAATGACTGCAATTTGATTCCCTTCTTGCATTAGCTCAGGGTGAACCACTCGTCCTTCTGCATTAATCAAAGTCGCCCAAATAGCTGATAACGCTTGAGGGAACACTTTAACGGCTTTCATCACCTTATTTGAGCTTTCATTTGAGCCACCACTGATCCATTTAAATGCAGGGAGAGGCTCTTTTAATTTCGCCTCAAAGTCCTTTACCTGTGATTTGTAGTAATCAAGTGGCAAGCCCGTAAATAATACAAATTCTCGTTCTTCAGGACTTGCAACAAGATGAATCGCTGTTTGCAATAAAATCATTGTGTACTCATGATTAAAACGAACGCGTTCGAATACACGAGAATAATCTGTTGCGTTTCGTTGAGCCATCTCACCGACGTAATAATGTTTTCCATTCACCTGAATATGCAGTTCATCTAGCTTTTGTTCATCTATTTGACGGTCATTACCTAACGCAAAATTCATCCCTTCACGGCCAGAGCCAACAACTGCCGGGAAAATAACCCGCTTTCCATTTGAACTAATTGCTTTTACGAACCCATATCCAATATCCACTGACACATATTCCATTGATTAAATCTCCAATCATTCCGGCAGTACAATGCCTTCTCTCTCTAGGTTAAATTTCATCTGCTTTACTAAACCCTCGTATTGCTGTTCCTCAGCATGTAACAATTGAGCGAAAGGAACCGGTGTTTCAGAAGGTAATTCACTTTCATGCAGCAAACGCATTAGTAATTGAAGTTCTGAAATTGTCACACCATCAATCTCCTTCAACTCGTTTAAGACCTTAATCTTTGCTTCCATATCACGAGCTAGATCCTCGTAATATAAGTGCATTCGTAGTGCGTAAAGTTGTTGTTCATTCATTTCCATGTTTGTTACCTCTCAGATTTGTTTTTATCATCACTATGTATAAAATATTTTTAACGATATTTCGTTATATTAGATTAAAAAAATTTCAAAAGAGCTTTTAAAATTTTAACCTCACATTTTAACGATATTTCGTTAATTTAAACTAAAAAATTTTAGCCAAGTCCAATTGACTGGCACAGCAACACCTGCTGCATAAAATCACAGAGCGTGTAAACAGTCGTAAACATTTGCTCTGTGAAAAGAATAGTCGATATTTGATTATAAGTCAACGGTATTTCGTTAAAATTATTAATGTAATAAGTAAGGTTTCAATGGCTACTCGTAATAAGTAGTAGATTGAAATTATATTTTACTAAACTGTTGTTTCAAAAATGTGAAGTAAGTATTAAATGCATATGGACGCTTACTGTGAAATAAATCAAAACAAAAATACCCATGTTATTTGGGAAGATTTGAACAACATGGAGAAATAGTGAAGATACCTGCAAAGTTAATGGGTAATTGTGTATGCTTCAAATACCTTTAGCCCTTTGACATCTAATACCATTAAAGAAGCAGAGGTAGGTTCGACTAATTTCAAATTTCAAATTTCAAATTTCAAATTAGTATTTTAGAACAAATGATGAAGTAGTCGAAAGACTGCTTCTTTTTTTATGATGAAATTTTCCTATGAACAACTCTTTTGTACCTTCTCTACTTATGTAAGTTTAGGCAAAAAGGTTGCTATAGACCCACTCGTAGTTGGGTTGTTATTATAAAAAAGTACTAAGTAGGAGGTAAGAAATTTGGAATCAGAAAAATTTAATAATCTTAAATTAGGTGAACGAGGAGCAATTATTAGCATTAGTGCTTATATAGTTTTGTCCATTTTAAAATTAGCAATTGGTTACATGAGTGATTCTGAAGCTTTAAAGGCTGATGGTTTAAATAATACTACTGATATTATTGCTTCTATTGCAGTACTTATTGGGCTTAAACTCTCTCAAAAACCGGCAGATCATGATCATAAATACGGACATTGGAAAAGTGAAACAATAGCGTCCATGGTGGCCTCATTTATCATGATGGCAGTTGGTATTCAGGTATTAATAGATGCTTTTATCTCAATTTTTCAAGGCGGAAAAGAATCTCCAGATATTTTGGCAGCGTATGTAGGTCTAGGATCAGCATTGGTTATGTATTTTGTGTATCGTTATAATAAAAAATTAGCTGAAAAGATTAATAGTAAAGCAGTAATGGCTGCTGCTAAAGATAATTTGTCAGATGCTTGGGTTAGTATAGGAACAGCCATTGGAATATTAGGGTCACAACTACATATGGCTTGGTTGGATACAGTTACAGCTATTGTTGTAGGATTCTTAATTTGTAAGACAGCTTGGGATATTTTTAAAGAATGTTCACATGAACTTTCTGATGGTTTTGATGAAAAAATACTTCAAAATTACAAAGATATTATTCTAAAACTGGAGGGAGTGAAAGGGATAAAAGAAATTAGAGGAAGAAATTACGGTAATAACGAGGTTATAGACATAGTAATCCTGGTTAATGCGAATTTAAGTATAACGGAAGCGCACAATGTAGCTACTAATATTGAAGATATGATGATTAACGAACAGGGTGTATACGAAGTTCACGTTCATGTAGAACCAAATGATGAAAAAAAGTGTTAATTCACTAAAATTCGTTATACTATAAGAGGCAGGACGGAGCGGAACTAATCTTTGGGTTAGTGCTGGACTTCGTCCTTACTATTTACGAAAGGCTTTTTTGTCATAGCAATTCGTTTACTACAATTCTGGTGCGGTTTCTTTTTGCGTATCAGAAACAAATTGCTTAGTAAAAAAAGTGAACTACCTTGTATTTTTGGATAGTTCATCTACTTCTTCTGGAGTAATATCTTTTGCTTTATAGGAAATCACTTTCATTCGCTTGTCAGAATAATGATCAGGTATACGGAAAGTAATACGGATTAGTTTATATGGTGGATTCATTGCACCTTCGTAACCGACAACTCTTAATGTAACATCGTAGGTATCCTCATCGATATTACGTTTAATTTTTTCGATTCGTTCAAAGGTGAACAATTGTCTATTTCCATGTGCGGACATTGCATCCAGTATAGGTAGCCCCAAGTCACGCAGAAACGCTAATTCTAATATACTAGGTGGTTGATCTTGAGGGAAATATTGAGTATTCGATTTAGCGAAAGCTGAATTTGATACCAAGAGGCACATTAATAACGAGATGGTGAATATTTTCTTCATGACATTCATTCCTTTTTGCCTTTTAATTAATTGTTAGCATGGAATAGCATTTTTATGTATGAACCAATATGCATACTAGGCATTAATTTACTAAGCATTTCGAGTATGTATTAATTAATAACAATGAAATAAAGTATTGCATCATTTATTTCGAATATCTACTTAAATTGCCCCCAAAAAAAAGAAACCAGCCACACAAGGTACTAGTTTCAATTCATTTATTTTTCTATAAATCCCTTTTTAGACAAATATATTTTTCTATACATATTGAAAATACTTTTTCCAATTAAACATATCCAGTTCAACACCTAGTTGTCGAAAAATATAATACACATTTTCAAAAGTCGGATTGAATAATTTATTTTCCTCTATATCGCGATATGTATCTACATCTACTGGTATTTCCTTGCATACTTCCTCAATCGTCAACCCTTGCTCAAGGCGAATACTTTTTAGAAAATCCCCAAGCTTTTCAGGGTGAGTGACGGTACTAACCAATTTCATCCCCTACCTTTTCAAAATGCCCTATAACCATCTCCGTTACTTTAACGAAGCAATAAATTTTAGCTAGTATCGTGATAATTTACCTGTTGGCATTTTACATTGTTCTACCAAACTAAAACAACATTATTCAAGAATAATATACTTACTTTTTCTACCTTTAGCGTAATAAGACCTATAAAACATATAAAACCCTACTATTATTCCTCTCAAAATCAAGATATAAATTAATAATTTTCTCTTAATCACATTAATTTTCTACAAATAATACATCAAATATAATTATTCTTTTCCTAACTGTTACAATTGATTACAAACATTACAAACAAGGTCTTTTGAATCATTTTCTTAAGAAAATAGCTAAAAACACAAAAAACCTACTCCAAAGGAAGTAGGCTCAAATAAAATTCCTTTTAAAATAAAAATACATCTGTCGCTGAAAACAAATCATTTACTTGCACAACCTTATCAGCAAATTGCTTAACGATATTCACGTTTGCCGAATTACCGATAACAACAGCTGTGCAATCGAAACCTTTCTTTTTCTTTACTGTTCTAAATGCCTGCAACAACCCCTCTGATATATTGCTTTCTCCATCTGTTACAAAGATCATATCTGCTTGCTTAAAACGAGCCTTCTCAATTAATTGAAGGGCTGCTTGTAATGGCTCCTCAAAAACGGTGCCTCCCCCCATGAAACGACTACATAAGTCCTTTAATTGTGTAACTGAACACTTACCTTTCGGAAGTATTTCAATCTGACCAACCGTACTGGAAAATGGTATAACTGCAAAATCTCGATGTTGCTTTCGAGCAATACTCATTAAAGCGATTAAAAAAGCTTTACTTTGTGTATCAAGTTTACGCATCGATCCACTTTCATCAATACAGCAAATAATAGGTCCTTTACCTAGCTTCGATTTCCCCTTTTTATCATAAATAAGAGTTTGCGCCTCACTAAAACGCTTCATAAAATCTACATTCGCTTGTGGTAAAAGATATTGCATGTATTCACTAGGTAACAGCCGTTCAAGCTCATTCCCAACTGTTACACCTTTACGGGCAATCGCTTCCTTATGAAAAGACTTTTGCTTATCCTTCGCAATTTGTTTAAATCGCCCTGCTAATAAAGCAATTTCCTTCATCTTCGGATTGGCTTCACAAACCTGTGCAAGTAGAAACTGATCTCGAATCGGTAACTGACTATAATCACCTTTTCCTGAACCAGTACCCTCTCCCATTAATTGATTCATTTGCTGTGTCGTTTCATTTGAACGCTCAGCTGCTTGTGAAAGCATTTGTCCTAGCTGTTCTTTTGAAAGATTATCTGTTACATTCGAAAAATCCTGCTGTAATTGATGCTTGGCTTCCTGTGCACGACTTAATCGCTTTTCAGCCCGTTTTAATAAGCTTTCCATCTCCTTTTGAATAGCAAGTGATGAAAGATTGGCTAATTGATTTGTCGCTTGTTGAATATCCTGCTGTGCCTTATCTTCACGCTCTTGAATTTTCTTTAATTGCTTATGGTACTCTTTTGCTTCCGGTTGCTGCTGAATCCAATTTAAAAGCTCTTTTGACATATGAATTGACGTCACTGTAGATAATAAATCATCTAGCTTCGTATGCTCATGCTGACTCTGATAATCAGGATTGATTAATAGCTTTTCGATTAAACCTCTATTTAGCTCCAACTCAGGCTTCACATCTTGTAAGGAAGGGGCTGACTTATAAAAGCTCGCCCATACATCTCCAACTAAATTCGTGAACTGTGGCACCTGTTGATTGGCTTCACACAGATTACGAAGATTCCCTGCCATCTTATAAAGTTCGTTGAAACGACGTACATCATATTTATCCGCATTCACCACTGCATCTTCTTGCTTATAAACTAAATCTTTTCTTATCAGTTCCATCAAATTCTCTCCTTAATAGAAAAAGCCAAAAGTGATTACTCACCTTTGACTTCCTCATGTATATATTGATTTTGAATACCGTAATTAAAATCCAATCACAGCCGATGTTAATTTTAAAAGTTCTTCCTGCATACGGGCTTTTAATTGTACAAGCTCTGAACGGTTCGGATGCTTCTCCTGGAATTGTTGCACTTCGCTAGAAAGAGCCTTCCCTTTTAGCAACAATTCGCTAATTTGGTCCTGAGAACGCTCACGATTCATTGCTGATACAGCTAATTGTAAAATTTCATTGAATTCATCATTCACTCGATCAATAAACGATTGTACTACATCCTGTGAATGCTTTTTCACAATGTCTTTCGTCATCCCTTGTTGGTCTGCATTTTCCCATAGCGAGTGTGCCAAAATACGAAGGTCGCCAACCGATACCTCATTACGCCCCTTTAAATAAGCTGAAGCCTGTAATAACGAAAGGGACTGCTTGAAGCGACGGTCACTTGGACGAATCCCTTCATCTATTAATTCCTGTCGAATTTGAGCTAAGGCATCATAAATGACATCTCCAATTTGTACTTGGTCAACGGACTGCTGATGAATCAGTAGTTCCTCTAAAGTCATTGTTGGAATAAATGGCTGCTGTTTTGATTTCATCATCGCAATGAAGTTCTGGCTTTCCTTGATGTACTGCACCTCATAACGTAAAAGGAATCGGTCAAATAATGCTTCAAGACCCTCTCCTTCTTCGATATATTCGTTAGATGAACCAATAATCGTCATTAACGGTGAGGCAACCGGTACGCCATTGTTATAATATAAACGCTCATTAATCAGTGTCAGTAAGCTATTTAAAATCGCTGAATTGGCTTTAAAGATTTCATCAATAAAACCAAAGTGGCTCATTGGTAGCATTCCATCAATATTACGCACATAGCGACCTTGCTCTAAATCCTTTAATGAAAGGACACCGAATACTTCCTCCGGTGTTGAGTAAGGCGTTAATAGCTGTTGGAAGTAGCTTGAGCCAGATACGATTTTCCCTAGCATGGATGAAAGAGCTGATTTTCCCGTTCCTGCAGGCCCAATAAACAAAACATGCTGGCGAGCTAAAACACCTGTTAAAAGTGCTTCTATTTCAGCCTCTCGATCAAAAAATGTTGCGTTTAAACCATCTTGAATTTGCTTTAATTGTGTATTCATGCTGTAATCCCTCTATCTATCAACGAATGTGACAGGCTTTCTTATTTTAGATTTTTAGTTTTTTCTCTTTTTCTATTTATCTTTTTTTAATATAAATAGACTTCTCTACTTTTCTAAATCTGCTAATTTATTGAGTACACCCATTACTTGCAAACGAAGGTCATCTACTTTGCTATCCAGTACATCTGTCTGTAATTCCAAAATAGCTTTATATTCGTTATAGGTTTGAGCGACTTTTTTCGCATTGGTCATCGCCTCTTTCAAAGCTGACTTTGTAACCCCTGGCTTATGAACAATGCTTTCACAGCTTAAAAGTGCTTTCTTAATATCCTCAGTTATCTGACGATTCACGAGCTCATGTGAAGATTTAATATCGAATAACGGAATACATGTAGCAGTACTTTCTGATAAGTCGTTAATTAACTCCGAAAGAGCCAGAAGCTGCTGATCATACGTGTACGGCACAAAGTAAATACCACCCGAAGGACGGACACTTGTGGTTGCCATGTGCTCCAAAATACGACCGACAAATTGGCGAATGTTTTGAGAATCGTATAAGGATTTATACTGCTCATAACGTTCCTTCGCTTCCTCTGCTAACTGAATGGCAATACGATCAGTTGTCGTCGCATCTACTGATACCGTATTATCTGACTTTCTTAAAACTAATTTGACCGCCTCGGTTTCGTAAGCTAGCTTCTTACCGGCTCGGTCTACACTCTCTACAACAACGTTACGCTGTGTAAATTGCGTATCTGTCATCACCTCTCGCGTTAAATAATTGAGATACACATCACGCTGCATTGTCGGTACTTTTGTACGCTTCAGCTCCTGTGTGGCTCGACGAAATGCATCGGCTGGTCGAATTGGATTGGGAAGATATTTCGTATCGATCTGGAAAGTTTGCATCTTTTGCTCTAATTCCTCACGAGAAATTTTTACATGTTGAATGCTGTACCAAAATAAATGACCAATACTCCCCTGCCCCTCTGTCTTGGCAACGACTTGTCCTGTTTGTAATTGATTACGTAATTTCACGAAATCTCTCTCCTTTATAAATGGGTTTTGAAAATGCAAAAAAGCCAATCCAGCTACTACGCCAAATTGACTTCTTGTATATATGACACGCTAAAACGTGAATATATCCATATGGATTTTTTAAAAATAGGCATGCTAAATAAACATAAGATTTTTGTGAAATTCATTCACAGCTGCAATACTCCAAAAGAGCTTTTAAATGCAGGAAACAACGGTTTTATGCAATCACTTTTAATAATTGAACGTTCAATTAGAATTGCCAATGCAAAGGTATAGCGTAGGCTATGGGCATTGAGGAAAGTTAAATACCATTTTATCTTAACGAAATTTCGTTTAATTTACAAGTGGGACAGAAAACCAATCAGAATATTAGAAAGATAATTCTGAATAACTTTACAACTAAGAATGAAGAGTAAATAATATTGTTATGTAAAAACGGAATAACTATATAACAATCTGAGAGGAGATTAGCAAAATGATTGAACAACGTTTAAAGGAGCTCGACATTGTATTACCTGAGGTAACATCACCACTTTATGAGTATGTGCCCGTGACGACTCACGCAGGTGTTGCATATATTAGTGGACAAGTGCCACGCATTAACGGGAAAATTCCTTACCCTGGCAAGGTAGGACAAGAGGTAACTGTAGAGCAGGCACAGGAGCTTGCTGAATACTGTGTACTAAAGGCACTTAGCTGCCTGCAAGCAGAAATTGGCTCGCTTAATAATGTAGAAAAAGTATTAAAGGTAACCGGCTATGTACAGGCTGCCGACGATTTTTATGAGCCGTCTAGCGTTGTAGATGGTGCATCCCGTCTGCTAGAAAAAATCTTCGGCGAAAAAGGAAGACATACACGTACCGTTATTGGTGTGGCTGTACTTCCAAGCAACACACCTGTTGAAATTGATTTCATCATTGCCATAAAGGAGCGTGCTAAATGATTACTTTACAGGATGTTAAAGATGCGAAAGCGCGCATTCAACCGATTATCCATGAAACACCGACCCTTCATTCAGAGCAGCTATCCGCCATTTGTGGCAATTCATTATTTTTAAAGGGGGAGCACCTGCAAAAAACCGGCTCCTTTAAAATTCGCGGCGCAGCGAATAAAGTGATTCACGCAGTAGAGCAAGGTGCAAAATATGTAACAGCCGCATCCTCTGGCAATCATGGACAGGCTGTAGCATACGTCGCAAATCACTATAGCATCTCTGCAACAATTGTCGTTCCAGAAAACGCGAGTCTCTGCAAAATTAACGCGATCAAAGGCTATAACGGCAACGTAGAGAAATGCGGGACAACATCAAATGAGCGACTGCCACGCGCTAAGGTTATTGCTGAGGTAAAAAGCGGCATTTACATCCCACCCTATGACGATCCGTTTATTATGGCTGGTCAAGGAACCATTGGGCTTGAAATCCTACAGCAGTTGGACGACATTGACGTAGTGCTTGTACCAATTGGTGGTGGCGGACTCATCTCCGGCATCCTTACTGCGATTAAAGAAACTAAGCCAAGCATTCAAGTCATCGGCGTAGAACCAGCTATCGCGAATGATACATATTTATCACTGCAAAACAAAAAAATTACCACTATTCCTGCAACGAACACAATTGCAGACGGCCTGCGTACGAATCAGCCAGGTGACCTTACCTTCCCAGTACTACTAAACTATTTAGATGACCTAGTGCTTGTAAGCGAGGACGAAATTCGCTATGCGTTTAGCTTTGTATTGGAGCGCACGAAGCAGATAATCGAGCCATCTAGTGCGACAACTGTAGCAGCGGTGCTCTTTGATAAGCTAGGCTTGCGTGGGAAAAAGATCGTCTCGGTTATTTCAGGTGGTAATGTGGATATCGACCAAATAGAAGAATTTGTTGTGGATACAGCTCACTTTCCAAAATAGTATCTGTTAGAACCGCCTTTATACCCTTAAAAATATACTGATAAAAATATGCCCGCCAAATATTTGGTGGGCATAAATATTATTCACTAATATACTTCTTCAACATCATCTTCTCTTCATCCGAAAGTGTTTCAAAATACACCTTCACCATGTCGCCCATTAAATCGTATTGTTTAATCCCACGCATAGAGCTTAATAGCTTAATGAAGTGATAGTCGTTTTCGTTCGCTTTTAACGAACCACGCTTCATATAAGCCTTTTCGTGTGGCTTTTGTTCAACAGGTGCTGCACCACCGAATAGTGAGTTTAATACGTCTGCCTCACCACGTTCTACAGCCCCTACTTTTTGTGCTAGTTCAGTTAATTGTGGATCTCCTTTAGAAAATGGAGATGGATTTGGATTGTCCTTTCGCATAGTCAATACCCACCTTTTCTAGAATTTCATTTAATAATACTTCATACATTTGCAATGCATTCTTATCGTGATGATCTAATTTATTATCTAAATCTAACGGCGTTTTCGTATAGCGCTCGATACGGTCACGAGCTTTAATAATATTGTTATACGCAAGCTCACCAAATTCTGTACGAATATCCTCTACAACCTCTTTACGTAGCGTACCTTGACTAGAGAACAGATAAATAATAACACCAGCAAATTGGACTGGCTTTAGCTGCATAGCCTCCATGATCTTGCCAAGCGTATTTGTTGTGTCCTGAAAGTCCTTTGCACCGTTAAGAGAAGAAGTTTCGCACTTCACTACACCGATTGCATAATCAGAAGCAGCTAATGCATTCTTTGTGTATGTATTTTGTGTTGGCGGTGTATCCCAAATAATAAAGTCATAATCACCTTCAATTTCACTTACTAGTTTACGTAAGTAGAAGTTGAACGCTGGATGCTTTTCATCACCTAACATTTTATAAAGGAAAATATCAATACCATCTAAATCCTTACCGTTCGGAATAATATCTACGTTCTCACTTAACGGAAGAATAGCAGAACGGAAATCTTGATTTACGATTGCATCTTGAATCGTTGGTGTATTTTCATTTAATAAATGTAACTTATTGAATGTATTAATCAGCCAATGCGTACTATTTGCTTGCTTGTCCATATCAATTAAAAGCACTTTATGACCTCGTAACGATAGTAATAACGTGAATAGATAGGAACACGTACTTTTACCGACGCCACCCTTTTGGTTACCGAAAACCATCTTAATTGCCATACGGGGAGTACCTCCTTTGAATTACTTACTCTCTTTATTATATACGATTTGGGTCAAGATTGAAGGTATAAAAATAAAAAAAGATTTTTAGAAAAAGATATTTTTCTATTATAAAAATAGCCCGAATGGACGATTTGTCCATTCAGACTTTAATAAGAACATATTCAAGTCGTTTTTTATATAAATAAAGGCTCTCAGCCAAACTACAGTTGCCACTCCATACTCCATATACTTTGAAATCAGCAGTTAAATTTAGAAAGCATTAATTTTGATGTTAGCTCTAAATACATGTATTTTTAATAACGCTCAGGTAAAGGTGTAATATTGACAACAATTGTTTTTGGTTTAGACAGCTTGCCATTTGCCTCTAAAATCGGTCCTTGTACAATACATTGACCTTTCTTTAAACCTAACAGCTGCTCTTCCCAATACTTTTTGTCTCCCACTTCATTTGCTAATGTATTAGCAATATACGTGACATCTTCATCTGATTGTGCAAAATAAATTTTTTGTGATGCATTTTGTAAACGTGCTAGCTCACTCGAATCCATTTGTGCCTTTAAGAATTGTGTAGCAAACCAAGCAGACCAACCAAATTTACGCCCTTCTGTCAGCACACGTGCAGATGGTGCTCCCTCTTTATGGTCTAGGTTTTGCGCCTCATCCATAATAACCGGCATTGGCATATGCTTATTACCGTTACGGATTGAATAGTTCCATAAATCCCACAAAATAAACTCTGTAATGATAAGCTGTACATCACGCGGATAGCCTGTTAGCTGAATCACAAAGACGTCGCCACGCTTGTCGATTAAATCCTTCCAATTAATTGATTCTCCATCCGCAAATGGATTTCGATCAATTAATGGACGAATTTGAGAAAGCGTTTTAATCGCTGTACCGGAACCTTCCTCTTCTAGCAAGTCCTTTAGATGCATTAAATTCATCTTCTCATCATAGCGTTCCAGTCCGATTAAAATACGATCATATAGCATGTTCAACTGCTGAATACCAAGCGTGCTATAGACAGCGGAAAAGACACTTTTAATACGTTCTGCAATATCTGTATTAGATTCTTTTAACTCACGACCACTAATCTCACGTACTGTACGAGTAAACGGATTAATCGGTAACTTTTCAAAATAAACGATTCGCTCATTGAATCGCTCCCCTAGCCCACCTAAAAACTCTGGCTCCAGCTGCGTTTTCGAAAAACCTTCCGTATAATCGATAATAATGCTTGATATGCCTTGACGTGACTTTTCAAGTAATAGACATTGCATAAAATACGTTTTCCCTTGTCCTGATTTTCCTGAAATCAATAAGTGACGATTCGCTAACTCCGAATGACCATACTCCCAATAAATTTCTTTATTTGAGTTGACAGCTGTACCAATTTTTATACGGATATCCTCTAATTTTGGTAGTACATTTCCCTGCACTTCCATATTTGGCTCCTCTTTTACTAGCTCACTAGTTTCTAGCTCTTCCATTGTAGCAGCCACTTCATCAATCAGATCATTTCCTACTTCTATAATCTCAAGCTGTGGTGATGGAGGTGTAACAATCTCAATTTCTACCTCTTTTGAATCTTTTATAGATTGGGAAGAATGTTCCGGCTCTTCAACAACTTCCTCTGAAGCATCTTCATCTTTTTGAACAGGTACCACTCTAGCTACTACAGCTCCAGACGCATCGTATTGATTTTTTAAGAAACGATCTTTTATAAAATCTGTTTCCTCCTCATGTAGCCAATGACAAATATCCACCATCGCTTTGACAATACCATTAAATCCATCCTCTAACGAGAACTCAATCACATTAATCCACTGCTCATCTAAATAAGACGAACGCGCTGTACAATCTGTACGGAATGAAATGATCGCACCTTCTCCGATATGTGAATGCAAGTGGTCTGTAATTTTGAAATCAAGCTTCACAAGCTTTTCAACGACTTCACTTGCCAAGGCATAATCTTTTTCAGGCCAAATATCACCCTGTACCATTTTGTTTGCATTGGCAATAAGCAGCTGCACAAAGAAGTTTTTATAAAACTTTTCTTTAAATGTTCCAGCATAGTCTTTTACTAATGCACTTAGCAGAACCTTTTTCGTCTGCATTACTTGGGCTTTCGCTTTGGCAATGACATTGTTATTATTTACACCGATTTTCACTTCAACTGGATAGAAATGAATGTATAGTTGCTCATCACTTGTTTCTAAGCCAATTAATAGCAGGTCATCACTGGTTGGCCCTTGAATGCCTAGATTTTTCGCTGAGAAAATTCCCTCTGCCTTCGATAAATTAAAGACGCCAGCAACGCGTAAAATTTCCTCTAATGAAATCGGAATCCATTTAATGTTCGGATGATCTAAATACGCCAGCACATATTTAATAGCAGAAATGATGCTTAGCTTTTCACGATCTGCATAACCCTTTGTGCCAATAATGCGGAGCAGCCATTCTCCGTTAAAAGTATTAAACGCTTGAATCGTGTTTTTAATATTATTTTCTGTTCCTTCTATTCCTTTGTTGTGCAAAAATTCTTCTATCACTTTGTAATACTGGTCTGATTTATTTGTCACTGTAATGGCATCGAACTTGTTAGAAGACGTGTACTGGTCACTATAGTGAATGACTACAATATCATTGTTGAAGTTTTTGAAAAACTCAAGGTCTACTGTCGGGTCGATAAATGTTACCCAATGTGAATGATCAAAAATTTCAAGTAGCGTTGTTTCATCAGTCGTGTTGACACGAGATAACACGGTATTCCCTTTTACATAAGAGTCATTTCCCTCATTACGCGAGTTCGCAATAACCTCATTTACATAGTAAGCCGTTCTAATTAAATAATCGTCCGCTTCTATCAAATAATTTTTGATACCGAATCCCGATTTATAAGTTTCTGCATCACGCATTGCCGGCACACTTGCATAAAGACCTGACAATGCCACATCCGATTTCATTTCATGCATTGACTGCATGGCAGAGCTTTCTTGAGCATGCATTTTATAAAACGTAATGTGTGCATAACGTAAATCCCATTTTTGCTCCTGGCTTGTTCTACGATAGAAGAATAAACTTTCACGTAACACTTTTAGCACAACATCAGCTTCTACATCTTTTATTTTCTTAATTTGGGTCAGCTTCGTATAGTCGATAACTTCCTCTACAGTTGTTAACTGTGCAAACTTTTCAAAGGCACTATTTACTTGAGATTCTTTATAAAGCGTTACTTCAATCGATTTCACCGATTGAGCACCTTTCGTTTTCACCTCATGTAAGATGAAATTCAAAATCCCAATTAATACTTCATAATCATCCGGTAAATTCATCACGTTAATCAAAATCGGTGCTTTAGACGTTTGTGTAAATAAATAGCCGAAGTGTTCTTTAAATTGCTTAATTTTATCGGTAATCACCTTTGACAAATATTGAACAGAATCCGATGCTGTCACTTGATTTACAGATTTAAATACGAGCCATTCTGGTGCATCATCCTGATACTGCGGTCGGTATAACTCGCCTTTCTCAAGGAATGGTAACAATGCTTCTGGTGTCAGACGATTTAAAATAACATTATCCATTTCCTCATTACCTAGCTGCTCATACACCTTTAATTTATATGCAACCATCAATGGATGAAACGGTGTCATATAGACTATATCATTTGCTTCTATTGTTCCTAACCGATATAGGCTAACACCCTTTTTCCCAGCCGGCACACCATTTTGGAAAGCCTCTACCTCTTTATGATACGCCTCTAAATAGTCTCTTCCTCGCTGAGCATACTCGGCTGAAACGTGTGTTAAGCTTGAAATCATCGTCGGTGTAATAAAGTAAGATAAAAATCGGCTGTATGCCTCTCTTAGCTCTTCGCCTAGCTCCAATGTTTCGGAAACTAACACCCCCGACTGCAATTTCGCAAATCGCATACCTTCCTTTAGCCATTTATATTCCCACTCGAAAAACTCTTGATAGCTGCTTTGCATGTAATATTCTCGGTGGTTGTGTGTCAGACGATTTAGCTCTTTAATCCACGTCATATCAAGCATGCTTTCGCGTACAAGCTTCCAAATACGTGCGCCTTGAATCGGTGTAGAATCTATTAACTCACTATCAATGCGAATCGGAATAACTGACTCCTGAACCTTTGCTGAAAAGGTCAATGCATCTTCTTCATCAAATAGGCTTGGATCAATCGTTATAATCGTCTTGCCAAGCTCCTCCATTGATAACATAGCTTCATTCATTGTTAAGTCTATATTGGTAATCGGATAATTCGTACCGAATGACAATCTTCCTGCCGTTGCCTTTAAAACTAACGCTTTCTTTTTAGCATCTACGCCATAGCTTGAGCTTGACGCTTCAAATAAGTACGAGCCAATCGGTAGCACACAAATATTAAACTCCGCTCCTAAAGAAACTTTATTATCATGCTCATAATTAAACTTCACAAACGCAGGCTGCACGTCGTTTGGCGTAATCTTTACGTGAATCGTTGAATTTTTCACCTCAATCTCCGCTGGTCCTAAATATTTGTCAGGATTAGAAAGAAACTCTTTCCTTAATGTTTTAGCAGCACCTTCAAGCTCAAACTTGATGACTAGCTTTACTTCCTGCTCCTTCATCGGATTAAAGACGATGATGTTACGCTTTCTTTTACCAGCTGCTGAGTCTGATTTAGGCTTGTCCCAAACTACTAGGCCATTGTCTGCTGAAACTTTCTCATATGTGACTTTTACAGCTTTATTGTGCTCAATAAATTTTTTGTGCTCTTTTTGAATTTCGGTATACGGTTTTATTTCCCAGCCTTCTTCTTGCATTTTTTTCGCAAAATCAGCGTTGAATTTTTTTTGTAGTTGCTCTTCTGTATCGTTAAATTCATTTGCTTGGCTGACGAAGTCATACATTTCTCGGTTTTCTTGAATTCTATTTTTCAAATTTTTACCAGAGTATGTCGGAAGCTCAGGGTCCATAAACATACCAAGCTCTTTATAGTCATCCTGATCGATTTTGCCCTTTTCTA
Organism: Lysinibacillus sp. KU-BSD001; assembly: GCF_042920265.1. NCBI lineage: Bacteria > Bacillati > Bacillota > Bacilli > Caryophanales > Bacillaceae > Lysinibacillus > Lysinibacillus sp. KU-BSD001. Next base: position 31,441 of record NZ_JBDQZI010000015.1, read on the forward strand.
AAATCGTTAAAATTTCTTCAAATTCAAAAATCGATAGCTTCATAAACTGATAATCTTGCAGTAACTTTTCAAGATTATCTTCTAAAATTAATTTTTCAGCCTTCCCTAACATACTGTTATGAATTTCTTTTTCTAGTTGATCTGATAATGTTTTTGGATGCAATGGCATTCCTTCACTTTGCATATCTAAGCTACCACCAGGAATCGTATCAAGCTGCTCTGATACGATACTTATTAACGCCGTATTCTCCCAACCTGGCTGCTGTTCACTTACTAAGTTACGAATTAACGCTAAATAATCCGTTTTGACAACTTCGTCCGTATTTGCAATGACAATTTTAATATCACCAAAGGCTAAAGAAAATGTTTCATAGCCCGCGCCTTGCTCATGCATATACGTAAAGTTGCTTACTTTATCTGGTTGAACTGTTTTTAAGGCTGTTACCATATCAAGCACTTCCTGCAAAGTGTCTAGCCTTAAAAAATACCTGTTGCCTCGTTGGATTTCTGTTTGATCCCAATAGGCGATTAATTCATTTGCGATATAATTATAAAATTGGTTTGACATATTGAGCATCACCACTATCACTTTTTTTGTCTAAAATATTATGATTGTTAAATAACGTTATGATTTCCTCGATGGAATGTCGGTCGAATGCAATACCGCGCTTCTCAAATTCTTTTAGCAACGTTTTAAATGGCATACGCCCGTCCTTCACAATAACAGCCGTCATCATCATTAAGAAATCATGGTTAATATTTAATAAATAACCTAAACTACCTCGCTGCTTTAAAAATACACCTAGACCTAAATTTTCGATTGAACGACCGTATTCTTTTCTTGCATCATCATTCATTCGATCTTTCACCAATGCTAACAATACTTCAAATAACTCTTCTGCTGTATTTGGTAATTCACTTGTAGGTCGTTCCTCTGGATTTCTATAAGACCAATTAATATAGTCCTTCACCCATTCCTTTAGCTCCTGTACAAACTGTTGTTTACCATTTTCACCTCGTGACTCCACATCATGAAGCAACTGGTGATAACTACGTACCTCATAGCCTGCATCTTTATCTTTATTAAATATGTTGTAGCTTAAAGAACGCAATACAAATTCATGTGAGAATAAATTAATCGCATTATCTTTTACTACTTTGAATCCTTTAAAATCATCGGCAACTGGTCGCTTCTTTCTAACTGCTTCCCAATCTAGTGCAAAGTACAACGGATGTGCTTCCTCGAATGTACCTTGTGCCATCTTTTCAAGTTGTACAACGCCTTGACATACGTACATGAATGCATAATAATGTAAAAACATTTCGAAATTGGCGATAAAAAATTCCTTATGCTTTACTAAAAATTGAATATCTTGCTGGAATAGCTTTGTAAAATTAGGGAACAGGTTCGAATACTGTCTTTTAGGAGCAGTCTTTTTCTCTTCTACTAACTGGTCGATTTCTTTAATAATTAGTCGTGTTAAAATATCGTCTGTTTCCTTATTTTTAAAGATATTTTTAATCTCCTCATTGTCCCCAATAAATACACTCGCAATGAACTCTGCTAAGTGATTAATTTCTGTTTGACCCGCTTCACTTTTCCCTATGAAATTATATAAATACGTATGTACAACTTTCATCTGTTGATCGCTAAATAAATACGTATCAATTAATCTTAAGAAGTTTACTCTTGCCACATCATCCGGGAATTCTACTTCTTTTGTCCCAGCAATAAATTCACTCAATTTATTAGCCCCTTCAAAATAATAAAAATCCAATTCCTCAAGTTTACGTGGTTGTAAGTCATAATGTGTAATATTTCTTGCTAGCTCACTGATTACTATTTTAAAATTCCCTTGAAGATATTTCGTTTTCTTCGTTGTAAAAGGAAATAAGTAACTAGGCTTATTTAATGTATGTACAACACCACTAGGTAGATGTTGCTCGGCATTTATGTGTAAAATTTTATCCATTTGCTACTCCACCTTTTCAAATACATAGCCATCGAATTCATCATATTTCAATCGATATTTCATACTCTCATCCTGGAAGTTAAATAATAGCTCGTTTTGCTTTTCCCCAAACAGCATAATCTTACCTAAAAACTCAACAAACGTTGTTGCATCTTCCTCATCCCTCTTATTTGGACGATAGCCGTTTGTCACTTTTTTTAGCAGTTGGTACAACACAAAATCGATATCTAATAGCTCCCATTTACTTTTCGAATTGTTATAATACTTTACTGTAATAGACGGCTTAAACGACTGTAGCTTCAGACCTGGCAAAGCTTCCAATTGATCCGCTGCTGGATTTAGTCTTAATTTTTGCGCAATCGTTTTTTCACCTTCTAAACACTCTAAATTGATATAGTCGTTCATCGGCGAGCCCTTCCAACTGAAAATAGCGAACTTCAGCTCTTTATAAAACGTTCTAACTTCGGACATTTCTTTTTTATTGAATGCATACAAATATTCCACATATTCATCATAGACAGTATTTCGAATATTTTTGGCAAAATGCGCATCTGTTAAATACAAAATCGCGATTAAATTTTCTACAAATAAGTCAAACGATTCTTTAATAAGCTCTGCTTCATTTGCAAACGGCATCAACCATTCTTTTGCACAATCTACATGTACTTTTTGATTTAAAAGTTCTTCCCAATTTGACAATGTATTTAACGTCACGAGCAATTCATCAATTGCACTTGTACGTGAATGAATTGGGTTTAACTGTCCAATCACATCTAATAGCTGTGAGCGACCTTTACTCTGGAATAACATATTCGGTAAAGTCTTTGTCAGCTTGTCGTATTCATTGTGCGTACGATATGTACCATCCTCTACTTCATTTGGCAAAATTAAATCCGCGATAAAATTTAAATAATGACGCGATGACAAATTAATTTTGTACTGAATAATCGCCTGCACGACAAGATTGATAATTTGCTCCTGTACAAATTCATCTGATAAAAATTGATAATTTTCATGGATAATCGTTTGTCTGTTTTCTCCAATGTCCCTCAAATAGGCTGCGTAAAACGGATTTTCATCTGATTTATCACAAATCTTTTTCAAAATTGATGATAAATAATTCGACTCCGCCCCTGAAGCCGTTAATTCGTATACTTGATAATCTGCAAACGAAACAATATCAAACGTGTTGTCTGCTGCATGCGTTAATATTTTAGGCGTAAATAAACCGCTTTCCTCAACAAACTTTTTCAACTTATTGTACGTATAAGTGGAATGTTCATGGTTAATAAAGTTATGCAGAACGCCTAAGTTAATCGCAATAATCACTTTCTCTGTCGTTTCATCAAAATGCTGGTCCGAAAAGTTTTTCAAAATTTCTTCTAATGTCTCTAACGCCGTTTTATTGGGTGAAAAACTTTCTGTAGCGTCATTGTAAATTGTGTATCCCTCAATCAAATCTTTTCGTTCACGATTTAAATAGGCTAGTAAATGTGATTTTCCGTCCCCTACGCTACCACAAAGTAAAATTAAATTACTGCTTGTTTCTTCTTTACGTTGTTGTAATATACTTTCAATCGTACTTTGAATTGGTCGTGTTACGTGCAAATAATTTTTAAAATCACTAAATGACTGTGCATTTTCAACTGCTTCTGCTGATGAAATATGCAGTCGTGCGATTTCACGCTCTAAATAGCTGTCGTTTAACAATTCAAGCTGATGCTGCTTGCTTTCGATAGCTTTAAATCCAGGTGTATCTTCCTGCGTGTTTATGACAGGCTGAATTCTTCCTGAATGTGCCTCAATCATCTTCGCTAATTTGGCTTCCAGCTCTTCTTCAGTCAAAGTTGGCTTCACTTCGGGTGGCTTCGGTACTTCGTAAATCGGTAGCACCAATTCCTCATGTGTATAAATTTCAAAATACCAAACCGCAATATTGTACATCTCTCTATGAACGAGGTATGCTTTGTTCATATCGCTATATGTCGCATCATGAGACGCCTTGTTCCCTGCTCGACGAATAATATCAAATGATTGATAAATTTTAGATGTAATGTACTTCTGGTCATATAAAAAATTTATTTTTTCATTTAAATTGCTGTATGAATGACTGTCTAGCTCCTCAATTTCCCAAACTCGCTTTACAATATCCTCTATATATAAACGCGCTTTTGCAACAGCACCACTTTGGTCAGAGAAGAAAATCTCCTCCATTTTTTTAGCGCAAAGTGCAGCGTATGGTAAAGAGCTACTTAAGAAACTTAAAAAAGCCTTTTCCATCTGCTTATCAACTCCTCATTTTAAATAATTAGTTCCATTATTACAGAGAATCCCATATTTATCAGCCCTTCTATCCACTTTACACAATAATATTTTCTTATTTTGGCTACAATGATATAATTTTTATTATTTACGTACGTAATCGGAGGATTGTTTATGGATTTATCATTTAATTATAATTTTCCAGCTCTACGTGGCCGACAAGCAAATAAAGAATATTTCGTAGTCATGTGTCCATTAAGGCTCATTCCTAAGATTTTCTTATTTGATGAAGAAGAGATTCCAGCTGCGTTTCGTGCACAGCGAATTTTAAATCGTGCTCGGATTCCTGAGTTAACAAATTATATTTTAGATAACACTGAAGACTATGTTTTTTCTTCCATCACAGCATCAATTGATGGAGAAATTTTATTTGAGCCTTTAAGCTCAATGAAGGCTGCTCAGGACCTCGGTATGCTAAAAATATCGATGGATGCTAAGTTTTTGATCAATGATGGTCAGCATAGACGTGCTGCTATAGAAGAAGCATTAAAAATCTCACCCGAATTAGGTGACGAAACTATTTCTGTTGTTTTCTTTCATGACACAGGATTGAATCGTTCTCAGCAAATGTTTTCAGATTTAAATCTTCACTCGATTAATACAACATCTTCCATCGGTATTCTTTACGACCACCGAGATCCTCTCGCTTTAGCTACGAAAGAAGTTGTTAACAGTATAGATTTTTTAAGTCGCTATACAGATAATGAACGCGTTTCCCTCTCTAAAAATTCGCCAAAGGTACTTGCACTCAATTTCATCTATAACACGAACAAACGCTTGATTTGTAAAAGTAAAGGAAATGATATAAGTGTAGAAGAACGACGCTTCCTACTAGCTTTTTGGGAAACAGTTACCGAATCGATTACAGAATGGCAAGAGGTACTTCATAAACGTCTGTCTCCTCGTGATTTAAGAGGTCATTATATCGTAGGACACTCAGTGTTTATCGAAGCTGTTGGAGAGGTAGGGAAATCTTTAAAAGAAGAATATGCAAGCACATGGCCAGATGAATTAAAAAAATTGCGTTATATTGATTGGAGTCGTACGAATACGAAAGATTGGCTTGGAAGAACATTTTCAGATAATGGACGCATACAAAAAACGAACCAAAACATTGCACTCACTGCCGAACGAATAAAAGAATTGATTAAACAGCACCCTTAACAGCTGTTAAAAAGGAGTCACTCACTATGAGTACAGGACTTATTTCAGACTTATTTTCAAATGAACAGTCACTTGTAGATTTAGCAAAAGAGCAAATTAAATTAGCATACAAAGAAGATGATCGCCCTTGGGTTGTCGGTTATAGTGGTGGTAAAGATTCAACAGTTGTTGTCCAGCTTGTATTTGAAGCTTTAGCAGAAATGGACTCGATGGACTTAACAAAAAAAGTTTACGTCATTTCTTCTGATACATTAATTGAAACACCGTTAATCATCAACTCGATTAATAGGACATTAACACGTATTCAGGATGCTGCACTCAAAATGGGACTTCCTATTGAAACACATAAAGTAAAGCCTGAGCCTAAAAACTCATTTTGGGTTAACCTAATTGGTCGTGGCTATCCTTCACCAAACCAAACATTCCGCTGGTGTACAGATCGTTTAAAAATTGAACCAGCGAACTCGTTTGTCATGAATAAAGTATCAACGTTTGGAGAGGTTGTTATGGTACTAGGTGTGCGTGAAGATGAGAGTGTATCCCGCGGCAACAGTATTCGCAATCATTCTATTGAAGGTAAGCTTTTTATGCGTCATTCTACGTTACCAAACGCTTACGTCTACGCACCAATTCGCAGCTTTACTTTAGATGATGTATGGAATTACTTATTAAATGCTCCTTCTCCATGGGGTGATGACAACTATGAGCTACACCGTCTGTATCAGGATTCGAGCAGCGGTGAATGTCCTTTAGTTATCGACAAAAATATCAAAGAAAGTGCCGGCTCATGTGGTAACAGTCGTTTCGGCTGTTGGGTTTGTACAGTTGTAACAGAAGATAAAGCGTTAACAGGCTTTATTCAAAGCGGTCATGATTGGATGAAACCACTGCTTGATTTCCGTAACTGGCTAACAACGATTCGCGATGATCGTACAAAGCGTATGAAATACCGTATGAACGGTCAAATTTACTTCCGTGATGTTAAAATTGTAGAAGAAGACAACATACGTTGGCTTATTATCCCTAAAAAATCAGGTCGTGCTGCATCTCGAGAATATTTAGAAGATTATACGATTATTGAAAAAAATGAGTTACAGGATTATATCCAAAAAAACAACATCGACTTAAGTGCAGCCGAAGACCAAAAAGTATTAATTCGTTACGAAGAAGAAACGCTTGATGGTGAAATTGTTGAAAAACACGCGCAGCTCGGCTTAGGTCCGTATACAATGGAAACACGTCGTGAAATTTTACAACGTTTATTAGCTGTGCAACGTACAATTGTCCATCCTGAGGACCCTTCATATGAGCTAATCTCTGTCGATGAGCTAAAAGAAATCCGTCGTGTTTGGCTAAAGCAAGGTGAGTGGGAAGATTACGTCCCAATGATTTACGAAAAAGTATATGCAAATCAAAAAACGATCGATTGGGAAAAAGACGATCGTCCACTATTAACATATGAACAAATGAATCAGCTTGAAATGCTTTGCCAAGAATTCAATGTAGATGTCAAGGTCATGCGTAAGCTCATCAATGCGGAAAAAGAGTTTGCCGGCTACAAAGTTCGACGTGGATTAAATGATGAAATAGGGAAGATTTTAAGACAAGATTACTTACACCTATAGAAGAGGTTTTATTATGTATTTGAAAAATATAGCACTCGTAAATATCGGTGCATACAAAGGCTACAATTTCTTTAATTTCGAAACAGAACCTAACAAAAATGTATTATTGATCGGTGGTGAAAACGGCGCTGGTAAGACGACATTACTAAATGCGATTAAACTCGGTTTGTTTGGTGCTTACGGTTTTGGCTATAAGACTGAAAACAATGAATACTTTAAGCACGTCAGCAGTGTTTTAAACAAACAAGCAAAACGTGAAAAGCTAAACGACTTTAACGTGACGATTCAATTTTCAGTGGTAGACAACTTAGAAATATTCAATTATGAGCTAAAGCGTGAGTGGACATATTCTAATGAGCAAATTAAAGAAACATATTATTTAATAGAAAACGGTCATTTTTTAGATGAGCAGCAAAAAATGCTCTTCAATGCCAAGCTCAAAGACTTTATGCCACCACAGCTACTCGATTTCTGCTTATTTGATGGGGAAGAAATTGCACAAATCGTTACGCAAAATAAGCTCTCTTCTTACATTAAAAAACTTTCAAAAGTAGTCTTCAACTTAGATTTATTTGAAAAGCTAGAAGCTGACCTTGAAAACTATTCAAAGCAGCACGTCGATTCTGATAAGCTAAACACAATTGAACATGATTTATATAAAGCGAACACACGTGAAAAAGATTTACGTACCCAAATCGCCACTACAATACGTGCTATTGAATATAAATCTACTGAACTGAAGCAAATGTCCGAGGAATATTTAACAGTAAAGGATACATTTGAAAAATACGGTGGTCTACGCAAGCAAGAACGTGAAGAATTATTATTACAGATCAATCAAATCGAAACAGATCGTAAACATCGTTCAGAGCAAATTAAACAATTTGTTAGCTCATATCTGCCTTTTTTCCTTGCACAAAACTTAGTGCAGCGTACACGCGAACAGCTAAAAAATGAAGAATCTTTACAACTTTCAAAGCAGCTAGAGGAAAAGCTCTCAACAGATATTTTACAATCACTGCTGCTGCAATTGAACATCGAAGGCTCTACAGTACAAGCAGAGCAAATGAAAGAGCAGCTAGTGAATCTTGTAAAACCAGCAGAGCAAAGTGAAATCATTCACGGTGCATCGTTTGCTGAATCTTTTAAAGTAGAGCAAGCTTACAATATTACTCAACAAGATTTACCTGCAAAATATTTAAACTTGTTAAACCAAAATGCTATGGATTTAGCTATATCAAAGCAGCTACGTGACAAAGTAAAAATCCATGATACAACGGATGAATTTGGACAAATTATCAAGGAAATGGATTGCTATAACGCAAACATTCTACAACTTACACAAGCTCTAGAAGCGGAGCAAAATACACTAGCCGAGTTAAAGCAGGAATTAATAGCATTGCTAGAGCAAATTGAAAAAATCAAATTGCAATTACGCAACTACGAAAAAACATCTGGCTCATTCCTAGAAGCTCAAAAAATTATCGCGTTAAGCCGTAAATATCAGGATATACAAATTACACAACGCTTGCAAGATATACAAATTCAAGCAACAACAAACCTAAAAAAGATGCTGCATAAACATGATTATGTTTCACTCATCAAAATTAATCCAGACGATTATGAAGTAACGTTAATCGATGCTCATAAAAATGAAATTGAAAAACGTACATTGTCAGCTGGTGAAAAGCAAATTTTACTCATCTCGATTATTTGGGCAATTTTCGATTGCTCAGGTCGCCAGGTACCATTCATTTTCGATACCCTACTAGGACGACTTGATAAAACACATAAATCCGCTGTTTTAAAAACATTTATTCCGAACTTTGGTAAGCAAACTATCATTCTATCAACAGATAGTGAGATTGACCAAGCACATTACAAAATTTTAGAGCCAGCCATTGCACGTGAATATACACTTGAATTCAATTCAATCCAGCAACAAACAAGCATTAAGAAAGACTATTTCAAATTTAGCTAGGAGTGACAACTATGAACTTTCGTCTCAAAACATCTAAACAAACAGGTGAAACCTTAAAGTCCCTCCAAAACTCTACTGGATTAACATGGAATATTTTATGTCGAATCGGTGTGGCATTATCGTTAAATGACTCTACACAGCCTGGCCCCGTACCAGATACAGCCGGCGTAGAAATTCATCGCAATACAATGACAGGTGAGCATGATTATGTCTATAAAGCATTGATTCGTCAGCATGCAGGTTATCACGTACCAGAGAAAGATTATTTCCCTGAGCTCTTTAATCGTCATGTAGAACGTGGCATTCAAATTTTAGAAGGTGAATACAAATTAGCAGGTAACTACGAAAACTTTTTAACTAACCTATTCAAATACGAAAACGGGTGATCACTTTGTTATATTTAGATAATTCAGCGACTACACAAATTCATCCAGAAGTGAAAGAAGCAATGCTCCCTTTTCTTCTGGAGCAGTTCGGCAACCCTTCAAGTAAATACTATGAGCCTGCTACATACGCTAAAAATGCTGTAAATGAAGCCCGTCAAAACATTGCAAAGCTTTTAGGGTGTAAAACTGATGAAGTGCTTTTCACAAGCGGCTCAACCGAGAGTAATAATTTTGTTATTAAAGGCATTGCAGATCGACGTAAAAATGATGGTAAACACATCATCACAACAGCTACGGAGCATCCATCCGTTTTGGAAGTTTGTAAATACCTTGAAACGATTGGCTTTGAATTAAACATTTTACCTGTGGATAAATACGGACGTGTGAGCCCTGCACAAGTGGCAGCTGCTATTCGTCCTGAGACGATTTTAGTAACGATTCAATGGGGGAACAACGAATTAGGTACACTCAATCCGATTGAGGAAATTGCGGACATTTGCTTACAGCACAAAGTCTTTTTCCATTCTGATGCTACACAAATCGTTGGAAAAGTAGCCTTCTCGCTTGAAGACATACCAGGCCTGCAATCTATTTCGATTTCAGCTCATAAATATTTCGGTCCTAAAGGCGTTGGTATAACGTTCTTACGTCAGGATCAGTACAATTTGTATCCATCCATTACTCCCCTTTTACATGGTGGCGGACAAGAGCACGGTCTTAGAAGTGGTACATTAGCTGTTCACAACATCGTCGGCATGGGCGTTGCGAGTAAAATTGCACATGCTAAATTAGCTCAAAATATTCAACAACTACAGGAGCTAGAAGCTTATTTAATCGAGCTGTTAGTAGCGAAATTTGGTCAAAATATTAAGTTCAATCAACCAAAGGAAAATAAAATTCCTGGTATTGTAAGTGTGCAGTTTATCAGTTTAAATAATGAAATCCTTGTGAAAAAGCTAGCACCGATTATGGCCGTTTCAACTGGCTCTGCATGCAGCTCTGCTAAGCCGTCCCATGTACTAACAGCCATCGGATTAGATTTAAATGAAGTACGTCAAACGATTCGATTCTCCCTCTCTCCTTATATTTCAAAGGACGATTTGAATATTTTCAAACAACTTTAAATGATAAAGCTAGTCTGTTTTCAACAGACTAGCTTTTTGTTGTATAATTTTTTAAAAATGGAGGTGAGAAAATGAGCTGGGACTTAAAAGTAGCGGAAATACAAAAGCCATATCTGACGGACAAAGACATTTGGCAGTCTGTTCATCGTTTTTATTATCATGGGAAAACAACAACTACATATAAATATGGATTTTTAAAGGCTCTTTTAGAAAGCGTTCCCTCTGCAAATGAACAATTCGAAATTTCGTTTGATCATTTATTTTACTCGTTTACCAAAATTTATTGGAATCTCGTAATCCATAACAATCTTTGTCAATCTAACTCACAAAAAGCCCCTTCTAGCGTTCAAAAGGTGCTCGAAGCATTTGCCGCTACTCATGCTATTCCTAGAGAATGGAGCTTTGACCAACTTCCTGCTAGCCAGCAACTTCAACTCATAGCAGCTGTAAAAAAAGTCGGCAAGAAGTATGTTATTGGCGCAACGTATAGTGATTTCAATGGTGAAATTTATTCCTTTGATTTGAAAAAGGAATACCTGCAATTGCACCCGACCTACTATAGGTTCTTCCAAACACATAAAAGAATGTTAACCAACATTACCAACTACCAGCTTGCCCTGTTTTTAGAAAAATTCAATGAGGCTGAAAAGGTATCGAAGCTGTTAACAAGAGTAGAAGTCGTCACACAAAGAAAATCATTGCTACAGTTTTCACAGCTACTACAAAAAGCAGGCATTGAGCATTGCTTCTATTGCCATAAAAAAATAAGTAAATCGAGTCACGTCGACCATTTCATCCCTTGGAGTTACATTCAAAGCGACCATCTTTGGAATTTCGTGCTATCTTGCTCTACCTGCAACACAAGGAAAAACAATAAGCTTGCAGCTGAAAACTTTTTACAACAGCTCATCACACGCAACAATCAATGGATTAAAGAAGAACGTTATTTACTACAATTCGAAAACTACACTGAAAAAAAGTTAACGGAGTTTTATCAGTACTCACAGTTAAATGGATTCATTCATGATTGGAAACCTAGCCAATTAAGAGAATAGTTGTTAATCAACCAATTGGTCTCTCTTACAAATATTCCTCAACATCCGCATTATCAACCTCTAAATAATGCTGTGTAATGGTTTGAAGCGACTTATGCCCCGATTGCTTTGCGATTGTGGCTAAGTCTGCTTTTTTTCTATGCATGTGCGTAATTTGTGTTTTGCGTAACGTATAAGGTGCGAAGCCAAGCCATTCATGAATGAGCCTGTTATAGCTACGTTCCGTAATCATACGATTTGTGTAGTTCCCCCAACGATCTGCTGCACCTACAAAGTAATCGTCGCCACTTAGCTGAGAGAACTGGATATACTTTTGCACAGCCTTCACACATTCTAACGTTAAACGCTTTTCCTTCATCTCACCTTGCTTCTTCAACATTACCGATACTGTACGATTTTCTAAATCAAAATCAGATACTTTTATTCGTACCATTTCTGAAGGGCGATTGGCCGTAATCAAATTCACAAGACATATTGCACGTTTACGTATGTCAGCTTTATTATTCGTATCGTACTTATTTATAATAGAAAGAACTTCATCCTGCTTCTCAGCTCGAACACCACGCATCGGCTTTAAACGTAAGTAATCCTCTGTATTGTATAGTTGGCGTATAATTTGAATTCGCTTTTGCTGCTCAGGTGTCTGCTCTAAATTCAAAACGTCTTTTAAATAATATTGAATGCCTGCTGCACGACGGTTAAATGTTGAATATTTAACGCCCTGCTCTACGATTGATTCATGCAGGTACTTCTCCATCGCATCAAAGCTTGGCTCACGATGTTCCATTTCACAAAAACGGAGAAAACGCTCAAAGTCTGGACGATATACTTCCTTCTTTTGCTCAATTACCTTCTCAATCGTCGCATCTACCTTCAAATTCGTCTGCCAGGTGTTTAAACGAATCACTGAACTTTGATTATTCGTCTTATCCATATGCTCTCCTCCAATTCACTCAGTCCATTTCTCTTTTGATAAAATTATATTTTTAGAAAAAGAGATAAATATATAAAAGGTAAATTATTTTTATATTATTTTATTTTTTGGGATAAAGAGAATTTAATTATTTTCTACTTATATTATTATATTTATTTCTTATTTTATCTTTTTCTATAAAAATAATTAAATAAAAATATTTTTATCTATGATTCTATTTTTCTATTAATTAGAGCATTTGTTCTTACTTTTTCATTATACGTTTTACACGTCTAAAAAGGAATCTTTTTTGTCTTTGAATAACCATTCATTTTTTAATCATAAATAATTTATAATGTTTTATTACTTATTATTTATAATAATTTATTATTAAATGTTTTATAAATACCTATGATTGTTTTATAATTAGTAATATATAATTAATGATAACTAAAAGTTAAGGACTGATACCTAATGAATAATGAAATGATTAAAAGTAAAAAAATTAAAGTGTCCGGACAACGTCATTTAGTGATCCCGAAAGAATACTATGACGCACTTCATATCGGTGAGGAAGTAACGATTGAATTACATGAAGGTCATTTAGTCATTAAACCGGTCGTCAAAGTAGATGAAGATTTTGCAGAGAACTTATTAGAGGAACTGATTGCAGCTGGGCTAAGTGGCGAGGAACTCGTGGCGAAGTTTAAAGAAGTGAAGCAAATGGTGTTAAATGGTGAAAAGCCGTATTTGTAATACTATATAATAGAAGAAACTACTTGTATGAGGTATCAAAATGACCTATCAAATCAATCCAACAAGCACCGAAACGCAGATAATTGGACTTGTTCCACAGTGTATTATTGATTATTATTCCCTTAAATGTGCTTCCGCCGAAGTTTATCTACCACCAGGGGTGCTTAAACATTTAAAAAAGCGTGGTCATTGGGACGATTTTATTAAATATTATGAAGATATCCCTGCGATGATTGCACTTCCTGATTACGTTGGACAAAACCCTAAAGAGCCACATACCATTGAAATATATAAAGTAATTGCCGATCATGTCATTCTTCCAATTAAACTAAATGAAGCAGATGGCATGTTCATGAGTTCTTTCTACATATTAGATAATGGTGCTGATAAAATTGCAAAGCGTTTACGAACTGGGCGTTTACATCCTTATTCTCATTTCAAACCATGATCTAATATATACTAAGTGTGTACATTTTAACGATTTTGACGTATAATATGATTGAAACTTGAATAAAGTGAACTTACTAAAAGCTATTTGAGGTGGGAAAGGTTCCCCACGCGCTTATCCTTGTGATAAGTCACCAGAGATCAGGATTGCCGCCCTGCTAATAGTTTTTAGTAGCTATACATCCTCTTTACCTATTTTGGTAAAGAGGATTTTTATTACTTAAGTTTTCCACAATTTCTTCTACAGTCTCTTTCATTGGCTTCCCCCTATAAGATGTCTTGAAATTACATTTATAGTTCAACTATTATTTTTAAAATCTCTTATTTAACCAATATTTCCTCTCACTAGTTAAAGTAAGAAGCTTCCCAAAGCTACATTTGGTAACATCTCTCTTATATTCAAATATATTATCGTATAAGATTTCAATAATAATGTAGGCTTTTTTAACTTTATCATCGTATTACATATAAACCGACATTTGATTATATCTATTGTGACGAACTACTACATTAAAATAGCAGCCATTTTGTGTTCAGCCGTGTAATTAAGTTTGTCTAGTTTAAACTGCTTCATTTCATTTGTAGAATGTTTTAAAAATGACTCTCCACTGATATGTTCCTATTGTTACAAACAAGTTAAGAGATACCGATGTAAACCACTTATATCTGTTGCTACAATTCTTGCACTTTCTTGTTCTCTCTAAACAGTCATAAGCAGCTACTATTTTTTCCGTTGCTTGAATTTTAGCTATACAAATGACCTCTTATACAATTGACAATAACAGCTAGCCTTTTCAATTACACTTAAACTAACTTTCCTCTTTTCCTCCTATTTATTAGACATATCTCCCTCTGTAGTAATAAGTAATCTCTGCTTTTATGCTATATATTTTTCCTCATAATAAATAGAAAAACTTCAGGAATTTTTAATTCAGTAAACCAATTTTAGATTGAAAGTAAATTTATACCGTTAAATAAAATGGAATTTTTTTAAAAAAACACATACTAAAGAATTAAGTTTATATTAATAAAATGATTTTTTATGACCATTTAATTAAAAATATAACAAATATATAATAAATCGGATTGTATAATCTAATAATATATTTAAAAGGAGCACAATATGTTCAAAAAATCTCTTAACCTTTTAATTGTCTTCTGTATGCTACTTGCATTTATTCCATTTGGGAATTTTGCTGAAGCAAAAAGTAAGGACGATTTTAAAGAAAAAAAGAAACAACGAAAGAACGGGTGGAATTAGTAGAAGAAAGAACTGCACTTTCCAAAACGTATGATAATTTAGATGGCACCTTGTCTACCGAAATTACACAAATCCCTCAACATTATCAAGACAATAATGGACAATGGAAAGAAATAAAAAATGACTTAGTTCCTAGTAAAAAAGGGAAATTCAAAAATGCAGATAATGCTTTTACAGTTGAATTCAATGAAAAACTAACGTCTCAATCAACAGGGTTACAAGTTCATGAAGATACCTACAATGTAAATTTACAGCTAACCGAAGTCGTGAATAATAGTATAGAATCTTTGCAACCTTCCACTGGCGAAGTTAAAGATAATCAAATTTCTTACTCTGAAATCTTCGAAGATATTTCAGCTACATATACGGTTGGTGAGAACTATGTCAAAGAAGACATTATTTTAGAATCCTATCCGAAAAATGGCTTACCAGAAAAATTTACCTATACATTAGATTTAAAAGGATTATCGTATAAAGCAATAGATAACACCATTTATTTATATAATCCAGAAACAAATCAATCCGTCTACATGATTGAAGCTCCATTTATGTATGATGCTTACAAACCAACAAATTTTAAAACAGTAGAAGGAGTCACTTCTGTCCCAGAAGAAGCAAAATCTTACGATATTCAAATGAATACACGTGAAAAAAACAATCAACTTTTCATTGATTTAATACCTAATCAGAAATGGCTTTCTGCTAAAGAACGTCAATATCCTATTGTTATTGATCCAATGATTGTACGTCTACAAGATGCCTCAGAGAATGAAACAGATGCAACAGTATCTGACACAACCATTCGTAGTAACTTTCCAACTACGACAGGTGGAAATGACTTTGAGTTAGGCATTGGAACCGCCTCAGATGGAAATATCGTGCGTAGCTTATTAAAATTTAACCTTACTAGTATTCCAACAGCTGTAAATATATTATCAGCTGATCTAAGTTTGCACCTAACATCTACTAATAATGCTGCTACGGGTATAAATATTAATGCACACGCAATGACAAGCACCTGGGAAGAAAATGAAGCCTCATGGACATATCGTGAAATTACACCTTATACAAAATGGGCAACAGCAGGTGGAGATTATTCTTCTACCCCATTAAGTACTGTTTCAGGGATAACAGCAGTTCCTACTATTGAAAATGGTTTGACAAGGTGGAACATCCCTGTAAGTTCTATTGAAAAATGGGTAAATACGCCTTCTAGTAACTATGGTATTTTATTAAAGAGCGCAAATGAATCAACAAAGGTTTATAAGAAGTTTGCGAGTAGTGCCTACTCCACAACTACACAATACAAACCTAAATTAGTAATTACCTATAAAACACCAAGTCGTTTAGGCTTAGAAAGCTATTGGGATTATACGTCTCATCCATTAAATGATGGTACACAGTATATTAACTTAGGTACGTTAAATAATATTTTACAATATAATGATGTGTCTCTTTTAAACTATGCGGATTTCGGGTTAGATTTCACACGTACTTACAACAGTAAAGATGTGGAAACTTCAGCATTTGGTGTAGGTTGGTCATTTACAGGGGATCAAAAACTGTATATTGGCACAGAGGACAATGGTGTTTACTACAAAGATGAAGATGGAACAACGCATTTGTTTGAAGATACGAGTACGACTTCAGTACCGAATTACAAATCGCCTGTAGGTATTTATGATAAATTAACCAAAATATCAAATACAGAATACCTTTTAACATCTCCTGAAGGAATTAAGACACTCTTTACAGTAAGAGAATCTGCGAAAGATACAGACGTAAAAATTGCCTATATTACAAATCAACAAGATTTGAACGGAAATACAATTACGTATAGTTATAATACAAAACATCAATTAACAAGTATTCATACAAATGCGGATTCGACGAATCAAAAGATTACATTGACTTATAACCTAGATGGATATATTGCTTCTGTTACTAAAAAAGATAAAAAATTTACGTATAGTTATACAGATGGATTTTTAACAAGTGTAACAGAGAAAAAATCAGCTACAGAAAATTTAGTTACTACATTTACTTATGAAAAGACAGCTAAAAAAACGCAAATAAGCAAAGTGACAGATCCATCAGGATATACGACGACCTTCACATATACAAGTAATTTAGATATTGCTTCAGTATCTGCAAATGGCTCAATTGATGCTACTACTAAGTATGTATTAGATCGTACAGTCGGTGAAATGCTTGTTACGTCACCAGAAGGATTAGCAACAAAATACTTCTTAAATAGTAACTTTGTTATAACAGGAATTTTACTTCCATCAGGTGAACAAAAATCGTATACTCTAGACGCTAATTATAATGTAACGAAAGAAGTAACGAATCATTCAGACGGGACGAGCTACACAAAAAATTACACATATAATGGCAGTGGCAACGTTTTAACAACGCTAGATTCTTCAAATGTCAAAACTGCCACAACGTATAATAGCTTTCAATCGCCTTTAACATCTACGGATGAGCAAGGTCATATAACTACTTATACGTACGATAGTAAGAACAATTTAGTGAGTACAAAAACAACGAATAATGAGATCACGACCTTTGCCTATAGTGCAAATGGTGAATTGGTGAAAATTACTTCACCAAAGGGAGATATACAAACATTTACAACCGATTTTGTTAATGGTGGTAAAACAACGACAAACACAGACGATGCATTAGGGACGTCTTCAACAAGCGTAACAGATAGCGAAGGAAATCTAATTTCTTCAACAGATGGGAAAGGCCAAGTCACAACATACACGTATAATAGAAGTGATCAATTACTGACAGTTAAAGATGCTGCGAATAAAATCACAAATTACGTTTATGATGCGAATGGGAATTTAACAACAGTTACAAACGCAGCGAATGCGCAAACGAAACTCGCGTACACTGCTAAAAATCAAGTGCAATCGGAAACGAATGCATTAAATCAAGTTATAACATATGGCTATAATGAAGACGGGGATCTCACTTCAATTAAAAAGGCCAATGGTGATTTGATTTCATATGAAACAAATGTAGAAACAGGTCAAAGTAGTACGAAGTTAAACGGAGTAATAGCCTATACTACAACTGAAAAAGATTTAGTTACAACAAGTCAACAATTGTTGAATAATCAAACAGTCCAGTATAAGGCTTTAGAGAATGGACTATTGTCGACAATTCGCTTCAATAATCTAGACCTTAATCAAATAACGTATACATACGATAATGAGCAATTAGCAACGCTTTCTTATGGTTCAAATAGTTTAATTTATGCGTATGACGCGAACAATCAAGTAACGTCATTAAAAAATAACGCAACGCTTTTAGCCACTTTCAATTATGATGCGAATGGATTAAATACAAAAACAGCATTTGGGAACGGGAAATCTGCAATCGAAAACGATTATGTCCTTACACAAGCAGATGGAACGACTAAAAATAGTAGCCAGTTACAGAAAGAAAAAATGTATACCACAAGTAGCACGACACCGTGGTTAACCAATACCTATAAGTATGATAAAAACGGGCAAATCTTAGGTATTACAAATACACGTGGCACTACAAATTATGTCTATGATGAAGTAAACCAATTAACACAAGAGCAGTTGGCAGATGGACAAGTGATTAATTATAAGTATGATGCAGTAGGCAATCGTACAGCAAAATCTATTGTAAAAAATGGTGTAACGACGACAACGAATTATACATTTAACGCAGCGAATCAAATGACAAAAGCTGGTTCACAAGCCTATACAGTAGATGTAAATGGTAACTTAACAAATGACGGTCACTACCAATATACATGGAATGTATTAGATCAATTAACAGCGGTGAAAACTACTGCAGGAGCTACAGTCGCAACGTATCAATATGATGAAAATGGTCGTCGTATCTATAGTAAAGTTGGCAGCACTGAAACGTACTACCGTTATGATGGGACAAGTAACCATGTATTGTTTGAAGAAAACGCAAGTGGTACGGTGACAAAAGCTTACACATATGACCTAAATGGGCATCCGTTAACGATGACGTACCATAATCAAACATATAACTATTTAACGAACTATCGTGGCGATGTATTAGCTTTAACAGATGTAAATGGTACAGTGGTTGCTGAATATACGTACGATGCATGGGGCAATATCTTAACACAAACAGGTACAATGGCAAGTGTGAACCCTTACCGTTACGCAAGCTACCGTTATGATGAAGAAACAAAGCTGTATTACTTAATGGCACGTTACTACAATCCAGATACAGGTGTATTCTTATCACTCGATGCATATAGAGGTGATAAGGAAATGCCCATTACAATGAATGGATATAATTATGCTAATAACAATCCAATTATATTTGTGGATACAGATGGTAATAACCCTGTCCTCATTAAATTACTACAATACACAGTTATACCGATTTTAAAATATTTAGCTAAGAGGTATGGACCAAAATTAATGAAAGAATTAAATTACATTGTATCAAGCAATATTAACAAATATATCAAAAAATACACAAAAGATTACAATATAAATTTCGGAAAAGGTAATTTAGTAAGTATTGTTAAAAAATCTGGAAAAGGTGATAGACGTATATTTTCGTTTGAGTATGCGTCTGTATATTTCGGAAAACGTAAAGAAAATGCATGGCATTATCATCTTGGAAATCCCAAACAACACTATGTTTTCAGATGGAATGAACAATATAGAAAAGGTTACACATTTAGTAAAATACAAGCAAAAACGCATTTTTGGGTTTGGTAAAAACAATGAGGTGATTACATGATTTATTTTGAATACTCGGATATAGAGAATGAAAATATTCAAGGGTATTTTGAAAATATGCCGTTTATTATCGGTGTCCCCACTCGATATACTATTGATACTTTTGGTTTTAATTTGCATGATTGTCATAAAGATTTTATACCTATTTGGATGAAAAAGATTAATGGCTACCCACTATATTTTTGTATACAAATCGAGAATTTTATAAAAAAAGAATTTAAAGAGGTATGTGCTCAACATAATATAAAATATGAGGATTATAATAAATTATTTAAAATTATAAAAATTGAAAGCGAAGATCAATTGAAACAATTCCTTACTTTAGCATTGACAATAGCTAGTATGGGCTTAGTAGTTTCGTGGGCAACTAAGTATAATATATTTACTGACATTGAAAACTTAGCACAAACAGAAATACAAATTCCAGAAGATCAAAGCTTCATTTGTATTGGTCATGACTGTGAAAGCCTATTGATTTCAACTAATAATCATAAATTTAAAAGTAAAAGAGAAATCATTAATAATTTTTTTGATGAATATGAGTATCAAGTCGATTAACTATTAGTTTTATCTAGACTAGGCATTTTTACTTATCAAATAGCGTTATTTTAACTACAGGAGACAGCTATTTAATTTTTAAAATTTCGATACTAAATTAAATAAAAATTTAATCGCACACTACTACACTGTAAGGTAAGCCTGAAATATAAAAATTAACGCACTTTTACGGTACGCACAACAAATAGCCAGCTTTCTGTGACAATTTTCAGAAAAGCTGGCTATTTTGCACATGTAGTATGGATATTTTCAGGTCAAGGCAAATAATTATGTAAAATTTCAGGTTCCTAATGGACCTGGAAATTTGGCAGTTCTATCATCAACTTCACCAGATATCTATAAAAATCAATTCCTTTGGCTGTTTCCGTCAAACTTAAACAAATGGCATTCACTTTCTGACCTGCTTCACTCACTGAAAAAGCCAATTTTTTTGACCGATGACATTCGCGCGAATCGCATTTTCAACAAGGTTGTTATCGATTGTGACCAATCCATTGTTAAAGAAGGCTTTTAACTCATTCGCTCAGCCCAATGTGTATTCCACTGCTTTGGTAATCGTGTTTTTACCGAAGAAAGGAGAACGGTCAATCCATTGGAAAAATCCCTCTACTTCTATGAGAGTCGATGAAACATACATCAAAGTAAAAGGACAATGGATGTATCTGTATCGTGCAGTCGATTCTGAAGGGAACAAAATTGAATTTCATCTAGGTAAAACAAGGGAGAAACAGGCTGCAAAGAATTTTCTCAAGAAAGCTTTGCAGTCTAGTCATGTGTCTGAGCCTCGTGTTATCACCGTTGATAAGAACCCAGCTTATCCAATAGCAATAAAAAAGGATAAAAGCATTCCAGAGCGTATGCGGACCCAACAGCTGAAGTACTTGAATGATATCGTGGAGCAAGATTACCGCTTTATAAAGAAGCTGTCCGTTCTATGCTAGGTTTAAAAACGTTTGGAACAGCACAACCGATTATCTGTGGCGTAGAAGTGATGCATATGCTCAAAAAAGGATAACTTCCCCAAAGGGAGAATTCTGTCAAAAACGAGATTGAATTCATACATAGATTATTTGGGGGAGTATCATAATTCATAGATGATAAGGAGCATTAGGTGTTATGTCTCTAACAAATTATATTTGCACCAGAACCCATTAAAAAGCGTTCAGACAATCTGAAAATGGAGATGGTGAACACCCCCTCCATCTTGATTCATCTGAACGCTATCTTATCGTTTTCCGACTTGTATAAATGGGGTTAGTTCAACTTTCCTCCATTTGTAAAACCACTTTTGTGAATTTCTTAAAATCATCAATATGCTTTTCTAAAATGGCTTCTAATATATCAAGCTCTAACGCTTGGTAATCATGTACAGCAATATTACGAAAGCCGACCATGTTCATTAGTGTTTTCGCTAAATTAGAATCAATCAACCCAGCCTCTTGTAATAACTTAAAGCCTTCGCGACTGGCTTTCGGTATGCCAAGCTTACGTTCGCTGACGATATGCATCGCTAAATCGATACTCGCTTCACAAGCGCGTTGAATATTTAAGATGATACTATCTTGCTTTGTGAAATCTGTTAAGTTAGCTGGGTTACCTTCGTACACCTCATGAATACGCTTCACACAACGTTCGATCGTTGTTGTTTTATTTAGAATCACATCATTCATCGCCAAATACACTTCCTCGTTCTTTAATTGCCTCAATAATAGAGGCTCGCTGCTCATTTAGTGTGGCATACATACTGTAAGCGCGCATTTTTTGACGAGTAAATTCGTTATCGTCTTTTATATAAATCGGTACACCTTCAGAAAAAATTTGCATCGTAAATACGGTATCGATTTGTTTAAGATTGACTAAGTCCACTTCTCGACCAGCAATCGCAGCTAAATCGCCAACAAGCGTAAAACGTTCATAGGATGATAGCTTTTGATCGCTAAAATAAGCAAGATCGATATCACTATCTTCGCGTGCAGTCCCTTTTGCGAATGATCCGAACAAAATGATGAAATCGGTATTTAGTTGTTCATTTATCGTATTGATTAATTGCTGCAGGGTAACTTTATTTAGCATGCTATCACCGTCCTTTTCTTCATTATAAAGCTTAGACGAAGAAACCGCACTTATACATGTCATGAAGAAGATTCTGGTGCAAATATAATTTGTTAGAACCATAAAAATCAGAGGCGACAGTTGATTAAATTATCTGTTGCCTCTAGTTCTTAGCAAATATCTTCCCAAATACCCATTTTGGAGCACGAACTGATTGATATTCAAAACTTTTAAAGACACCTATATTTAAAATCGAGATAGTGTGCAATCCCCCATCTCGGTCCATCTGAGCGCTCATTTTATAGCATAGAATGCCCTAAAATAGAATACAAACGAAGTAGAAAAGGATAGAAAAGTTTTGCGTAGAATAGCGCAACATGAAGTGTGAGAGAATGCGAAAGAAACGAATGAAAGAGAAGATAATAGAGATGCTACAAGATATCCCTCTTTACCCTGTACTATGTGTTCCCCAATAGAAGGAGCACCGTATACTAATCCCTCTACCTAACAGACATTATTGAAAAGTAACTCTATTCTGCATCGGAAGTAGCCGGTTCGTTTAATTAATATTTAAATATACGCATGTCAGAGCGCGTTCATATGTTTAATTCTTCCATGCATATTAACTAGAGAATCGAATTAATTGATTAATCGATTATAATCGATTACCATTTATATATACAAATAATCGATAGAGGTGAGAAGTATGCAGATGAAAGAATCACCGACCGTTGAATTTAAACGTGAATTAACAGATGCCGTTAAACGTGAAATCATTGCGTTTGCCAATACACAAGGTGGCGATTTATATATCGGGATTGATGATGATGGGACAATTCTTGGACTAGATCATGCACATAACGTGTTAGAATCCGTTTCAAGTATGCTACATGATAGTATTCAACCCGACATTTTAGTGCACACCTACTTAACAGTGGAAACAATGGAAGAGAAGGAAGTCGTGAAAGTTTCGGTATCACGTGGGACACGTCGTCCGTATCATTTGAAAAGTAAAGGGATGAAGCCATCTGGTGTGTTCATTCGCTATGGGACATCTGTCACCAATGCCTCGGAGGAAAATATTCGTCAAATGATTATGGAATCAGACGGAACGAACTTTGAAACCATGCGTAGCTTACACCAGGAGTTAAGCTTTACGGAAGCCACTGCTGTATTTGAAAAACAAGCACTGAAATTTGGTCCTGAACAGCAGCGTACACTTGGTTTAATCACAGAGGATGGTTACTATACAAACTTAGGTCTGCTTTTCTCGGATCAATGTGAACATACGATTAAATGTGCTCGTTATTTAGGGAATGACAAGCTAGAATTCCAAGACCGTAAAGAATTTAGTGGGTCAATCCTTACACAAGTAGAGCAAGCCTTTGAATACATGAACCTTTACAATGCTAAGTCTGCTCATTTTGAAGGGCTTCAGCGTGTTGAACAAGAAAGCTTCCCATCATACGCGCTACGTGAAGCGTTAATTAATGCCGTAACACACCGAGATTATAGCTTTAGTGGCAGTATCTTAATTCATCTATTCCAAAACCGCATTGAAATCGTATCTGTTGGTGGACTGGTGAAAGGCTTAACAGCAGAAGATATTGAACTTGGTATTTCACAAAGCCGTAATCCAAAACTAGCCAATGTCTTATACCGCTTAAAATGGATTGAAAGCTACGGAACAGGCTTACAGCGTATGATTGAAAGCTATAAAAATCGTCCTGTAAAACCTTCATGGCAAATTGGGCCAAATGCATTTGTTGTGACATTACCTAAAATAACACCACATACACCGACGACCGAAGATGAATTACTGCTCGATTGGTTAAAGAATCATGCTGAATTTACTTCAAAAGAGCTGGAGGTATATTTAGATAAGAGTAAAGGAACTGTCCGAAAGATACTAGAAGAATTAATGCTGAATGGTCGTATCATTCGCATTGGTAGCGGACCAACGACAAGGTATAAAGTAAAGGACTAAACTACGCCTAACTAGAGGAAGTGTAATAAATGATTGATTATATGAAATTTGATGTGATGTGGATGGATGATGTAATTGCTACGGTAGATTTAAAGCCTGCAAATGGCGGAACACCCTACGTTATAAACTACATTACAACCTTTAATAAGCAGTTTTCACCGAACATGGAAGGTCATATTACGTTAGAAGAGCTAGAAAAATGGTTGAAGTGGCGTACGTTCCCCCCTACTCGAGCAAATGCAAAAGAGCTTTTGGAAAGCCTAGGGATGCAAGCTTATAATCGCTGAGGCATTGTGAGACAAACACATGGTGTCATGGCAGATGATGAGATTTGGCTACGGTTTAAAGGGGAAAATTTGTGTCATAAGGATGTTTGTCTGCGAAAAGAACTATATTATCCTGAAACTGTTGAATAAATGAAATGCGTATATAACCCCGTTACCTTTCATGGTGACGGGTATCTTTATTGATTAATCGATTATTAAAAATTAGATCAAATAATCAATAAACAAGGTTAGTCACAAATTTTAATTACTTCAGATTACAACTTCATTCCATTTATCCACCGTTTTATAGACGAATTCAAAGCCCTGCTCAAATCAACGTTTGAGCAGGGCTATTTTAGTTGTTTTTGTCTATTTACTCGTCTATAATTAATATTATATAAAACGTATAGTTATAGACAAAAAGGAGGCTATTTTATGTCTTTTAATGATTTGAAACAATCTATCATACCTGGATTACAATTTGAAAAGCCAAATGTACAAAGTTCCATTTTGAAAATGGACCAAGAAGGATTTTATTATTCAATTGGGCAAAATGGAAATTCAAAAAAAGTAACATATGACGTCCTGGAAAAATGCTATCACCAACTTGAATCCACTAATACATTTAGCAGGGAATGGTTTAATGCAACATTTCCTTCAATTGCTAAAGCAGCTCCATGTAATTTCACAACAATCGGTGGACTATTCCAACACTTCGGATTCGCTGCCTATCAAAAATCTACCTATATTAAAAAGGAAGTGTAGTATATGTCCCGCATCATCGGATACGCCCGTGTTAGCACAGACGATCAAAATTTAGATATGCAAAAAATGGCCATTGAAAAGTACGCCCAGGAACAAGGGCTCGAACTGATTATGTATGTTGAAAAAATCTCCACACGCAAAACAGAAAGAATCGAATTGCAACACGCACTGAAGGCAGCGACAAAAGGAGATCGCTTTGTGGTTTATAAACTCGATCGCCTCGCACGCAGCACAAAAGAGCTTTACCAACTCACAGATGAAATGAGTGCGCGTGGCATTGACTTTGTCAGCATTCACGATCATTTCGATACAACTACCCCTACCGGACGTGCCATGTTTGGCATGCTTGCCGTCTTTGCCGAGTTTGAGCGCGATATTATTCAGCAGCGTACAAAAGCCGGTTTAGAGGCAGCACGAAAACGTGGTCGTCTTGGTGGACGCCCTGCTATCGATGCCGATACAAAACGCCGGATAATCAAACTGTTTGAAAGTGGTGAAAGTGCTACTGATATTGCGAAGGAGTATGGGATTGGGAGAAGTACAATTTATAAAGTATTGAAAGAATTCAATTAAATATCTTATATTATTAATTATACAAAAGGAGTAAACGCCTAAAATCCCAAGGTATTACTCCTTTAAAAGTTATATATCTTTTTTATATCTTCACTTAAATAACTACAAATGATTTATTAATCACATGATTTACAGCAGTTCTCCATTCTTGAACTAAGATTTCTAAAAATGCATCTTCTTTGAAGATTTCATAAAATGCTTTTTGTACTTCCCTTAAAGATTGGTCATATGATATATATTTACAATATGCTTTCTCTAGAATATGACGAATATCAGGATTTTCATAAGATAAACGATATGCAACTGTAATCAATATCGAATAGTATAAAAATACCTTTTCATCTAAATAATTTTTTATCAACACTTCCAAATAGTTCCTTAAATCGTCTGAAGATTGGTTAGAAACAAGCTCTTGTTTATTGAAGAACACTGTAACTTTTTTTAATTCTTCTTCAGTTAAATTAGATGTATCAATTTTTAATGCATTAATTAAAGTAGTTTTCAACTGATTTGATTCAATTACTTTCCTAATTAAACCAGACATATTCAAATTGAAATTTGCATACACTCTTGACCTTGTTTTATGTCCTTCCCCCTGAGATAACTTACGCCAATAAGTAGAAACAGCTCTACCATGATATCTATACTCATTATTAACAATTTTATTATAGTATTCGTCTACATTATTAGGATATTTTATCAATAATTCTCGAATGAACTGAATATTTGGTAAAACTTCCTCTGGCGATAAGACTACGTTAATAATATCTTTATAATAGTTTTTAGGTGTTACAAGTAACGGATGCTCTTGGCCCATTGGTAATAATTTCAACTGACATTCCTTAGCGATTTTATTTACAAAATTATACAATCCCTTTGGTTTAAAACGATTTAACCATTGTTCTTGATCTTTTAAGGCCTTTTGCGTTGGATCAATTTCTAATTCTCTATATCGCAATGATAACCAATGCGTATTAGCTTCCATTGTTTTAAATTTTGCTCTCCATTTTGCAATAGTTTCTTCAACTTCATTAATTACATTTAAAATATGTTGATCATAATCAGATTGAGAAACCGTTAAGCTATCTTTCCTACCATCTATCTTTGCTTCAATTAATTTATCTGCTTTTGTAAATAAGATATATATAGGTTTTTCTGTACCCTTACGCTTTTTTAAGTCTGCTAATTTAGCATGCACTGCTTCTAAACTTGTTTGAATAACATCATCACGCTCTTCTAGGCTGATTAACATAAAAATTGAATCCGAATCAAAATTAAATGCTACTTCTAATGCTGAATTGATATCTTCAGGATCAATTCCTCCTTGTGTAATTCCCATTGTATCTCTAATTGCAAATCGGAATGGGTATTCATCATTATGGACTTCAATTAACTCTGAATGAGGTTTACATGCAAATTTTACATCTTTAACCACTAAACTATAAACAGATGTAGAGTCATATAACTTTGTTAAAAATATTTTTTGCTCATCATTTAAAATCCGATTAGTAATTAATATCTCTTGATTTTCATTTGCTTTAGATTTTGTTAAACTTACTAGTTCTGATTCAATATTCATTTCAACTTCTTTTAGCCAATGTAATAAAGGTTTCTTATCTTCTTCACTAGCACTATCCCATAAATCTTCAAAAACAAATCTTCGAATTTCTTTAAGCGAGATATTCTTACTGTCAATATTTTTCCTACGTTCCGATACTAGCTCACTAAATGATTCTTCAATATGCTTAAGAATAGGACCTAGCGCTTTCACAAGTTCTTCTGTATTCAAGGCATTTTTTATTTGCGAAAGATCATATAAGGCATTTTCTGGTGAGATAATCTTCTCAAGAACTTCCTCATCAAAGCTCTCTATAGAATCATCACTACTAAATCCATTTTCTAAAAATATCTTACAAACGTTTGTTATAATTTCTTGTTGAATCACTTTTAAATCCACACTTTTTTTTTCCAATAACAATGAGAATTCATTTTCATTATCAATACGTGAATCTAATATAAATTGCGTTGATAATTTTGTTGTTTGACTTTTCTCGCCAACCCCTATAGATAAAACAGAAGCAAATTTTGAATTTATTACTGTATTACAAAGCGTAGACTTGCCTGTACCAGTAGGTGCAATTACAACTGTAGACGGTACACTATTTCTCCGTTCAATAGCATCTTTAGAAGAAAATTTAACTTTTTGCATTTTTATAACCTCCAAATATTTGTTTGAATATATATGAGGCTAAACAAAAAGCCACACTGTATAAGCACAGTGTGGCTACTAAGTCCAATTATAAACTGTGCATCATTATCACTTACGGTAGTAGTAAGTAATATAATGTCTTGGTTACACTCAATGCTTTCTTCTTCGTGCATATCTTGCAATAACCTCATCATATATTCTTGTAACATTAATTTACATATAATTAAAATAAATGTCAATATTTTCTTTTTTTAAAAACCTCAAAACAGATTTTACAAAAATCAGCTCTTAGTGAGTGGTGTGGTGGTGCAGGTTTCCACCACGCCAATCGCTTAGAGCTGCACAAGTATGTTAAAACAGCGAGCACAAGCGAGGCATAGCCTTGCTTGCGTAAGTCGTTTTAAAACATACTTGATGTCATTTTTGTCAAATCGCGTGTTAGAACCAGTCACTATTTCGTTCGTTTCAGTATTAAAATCCCTTTTCTTTAGAGGTTTTCCGGGCGCATGTCGCAATCACGTGATGCCATTTCAATTTATTTACCCCTAAGATGAACATCTCCGAGTGCTAGCTGCTTCAATACTATAGAAAACAAAACAAGAAAAATCATATGATAGAATATACTTTAGTATTATTAAATCTATTATAGGGAGTCCTGAAATGAAAAAGAAAATAAACTATCTAGTCTTACTTTTAACACTTATCCTTATGGTTGGTTGTACCGAGGTAGAGGATACATCCGTTACAGATAGCGAAACGGAGTCACAAGAATCAAGCACAGTTGATACGGATGAAACCAGCCAAAAAGAAGAGCCGATCACTACGGATATTGATGATTTAGCAGAAGAAGAAGCAGTAACAAAGGAAACTTCAGCTCAATCAAATGATGAACTGTTCGCAGGATACAATTTGATTGAAGTAGATGGTTGCAACAAATCGGGTCATCGTGAAGCCAAAGTTGTTGTTGATATTGGTTATGGCGAACGTGAATATTGGGCATTTACCAATGAATACGGCCAATTAGTACGTGTCATTGCTGATGAAATTATCCTGCAAGATGATAATAGTGAACGTGTAACATCTCAGGGTAGATATTGTTCTGACGAGGCAAAGGTTCCGGGAGTTGAGCGTTCTGATTTAGATGAAGGGCATGTGATTGCAGATTCTTTAGGTGGCGTATCAAATGCATATAATATCACACCTCAACAGTCTGTACTTAACCGACATGGCGATCAGGCTTATATGGAAGATTCTATCCGTAAAGCCGGCGGGGCTACAAATTTTGAAGCCATTATCACATATCCAAATACGTCAACGCAGATACCTTCTAGTTATCAGTACACGTATACGATAAAAGGTAACAAGGTTGTAGATCAATTTGATAACGTGAACCCTGACGAAGTAAATGCTTCCAGTGGTCTAACAGGTAGCAAACCTTCAAACTCAAACCAAACTAATACCAACGTATCTAATGTAAATCAAACAGGTGATATTTCTAGTGTTGATACAAATGGTAATGGACAGGTTACAATAAAAGAAGCAAAAGATGCAGGTTATAGCATGCCAATAACGCGTGATCACTGGTTATATCCATATATGGATGACCGAGATGGTGATGGTATGGTGGGCGAGTAAGCATCTACCTTGAAGCAAGTAATTCATTTTAAAACAGACTGGATGTCGTTTTTGTCAAATCGCGAATGATCTTCACATCCAGAAATAAAATCCCTTTTCTAAAGGAAGGGGCGCATGCCGTGATAGTCATTCGCTGAAACGCTTTTCTTTAGCGAGTGACGGTGCTGGCTGTTCGTCGAGTGATTTTCTCGACGATCTGCTAGCAATCACGTGATGCCAACATATTTTTATTATCCCTTCTTGAATTCCCCTTCCCTCCAAAATATAGTTAATGTAACAAACTATATCGAGGGGGCATGGTCATTATGAAAAACGGCTATTCGTAATTAGTGGTGAAATGTGATAAGTGATTATTACATTTTACAAAGCATTTGACCGGAATTAATCGATGATTTATTGTCATAAAAAAGGGGTGGTTAATTATGGTAAATTTTACTTTCAAAAAAAGAAAAGAATTGCTAGAGCTTCTTACAGAACAACAACGGGAATTTATTGAGGAAAATTTGAAAGTCGGACGAAAAACGTTATTTATGAGATTCATGCAGTCTGAAAAAGTAAGCGTTATAAAAATGACCGATGATATTACATTAGAAGAAATTGAAAAGCAATCGCAGGATTGGAAGATTGTTGACTATCGTGATTATGGTTTAGGCAATCGCGCAGGTAAATGTGCTTGTGGCAAAACATTACGATATGAGTTTATAGTTGAACATGCTATTACTAAAAAACGCATTCATTACGGAAAAGATCATTTAGCTGATTTTTTAAATATCGATGTGTCGGATATTGACGCAATC
Source organism: Lysinibacillus sp. KU-BSD001 (assembly GCF_042920265.1). Taxonomy (NCBI): domain Bacteria; kingdom Bacillati; phylum Bacillota; class Bacilli; order Caryophanales; family Bacillaceae; genus Lysinibacillus; species Lysinibacillus sp. KU-BSD001. The sequence continues at coordinate 62,071 of NZ_JBDQZI010000015.1, forward strand.
ATTAACGGCTTGCATGAAGTAAACTATGAAGCAGATGAACTGCTATTAAAGATACAAAACAACGAATATGGTTATGAGATAATAGAGTTATTATCGAATGAAGTAGTCATCCCAACAGATGTCCAAGTGCATTTAGACCACAATGTGCCGTTATTAGATCGTCAAATAAAGCGGTTATTAAAAATGTTAGAGGTTCAGTATTTGGAAGAGCAACGGCGAACACAATTTGAAAAATTCAAACAAATTATGGAGAACGTAAAAAAACAAAAATATAAGGATAAACTTGATGTTGTTCAATCTGTGAATGAACAATTTATTTTCACGAATAAATTAACAACAGTTGATATTGCAGAAATAGCTTATCAGTTTGTCGTAAATGGTATATCAAGTGCAACAACCATTAGCCATATCATCAGAGACCATTATAATGTACCAAAAGAATATTCAAAGAGCGTTAGTCGTAGACCAAGAATTTATGCCGATGTGTTACGTGCGCTACATTCATACGCAGAAAAAGGATTAATTTATCACGACAAAGAATCTTCTGGAATTAAAGACAGCTATTTCTTCCCTAGTCCTTTATAAGTAAGAAGCTTTATTAACAGTTTCTAATGTACGTAAATTTTAATACGCATTTTGAAAAAATTGTTTAATAGAGAAAAGTAAAATCAAGGGCATTCCACTATTTATTACGAATGCCCTGAAAAACTTCTTCACATTAGCGCAGAGTGGAAAAATACAGAAAATTAATATTTAGAATAGAAAAGAGTAACGAAGATTATCATAGAATAGGAGGTCGAACAATAGAAAAATCCCGCTTATAAACGGGATTCATCTAGTTTAATAGGCGGATCTAATTAATTTTATTGCCTTATATACATTTTTAAAATAATTATGGATTGCTTCTTTTGATATGATTCGATTAGATCCATCAATCGGCGTTAATCCTACGCGCGCTTTTACCCAGGGGCCTTCAATGTGGCTTAACTTTTCTAAATACTGAGCATCGAAATGATGATATTTGTCCCATACCCAATCTAATATAGCTTCTTGGTACGACAATAAACCAAGTTCTACTATGTTTTTATTTACTGGTGGCAATGGATTAGCGCCAAGATGCTGATGCTTATGATAGGATTCATGGATAACTGGACCATGACGCCAAGCTTCAAAATCATTAGATATTAAAGGTTCATCTGTAAATGCAAGATGCCAACCTTGCGTAAAATAGGAGAGATTTTGTAGCTTTTTATTTGTTATAAGTGTATCGTATTCATTCTTCGATTCTTCATATCCTCGTATAATAAAGTATTCTTCCATTACTTGATATGGAATCATTGATATTTCTTCCGCCCTTTTTAGTTCAGGAAATTTCAATGGTGTATCTGTTGTCGTTAAAATCTTTTCCATTCTAAGTGCCTCTAATAAAAAATCTAATCTCTCTTTTAAAGTAAAGTATTCACTTTCTTCTAACTTCGCTTTATTTTTTTCAACATATTGGACCATAATTGTAGGATTTCGTAACAAACGAAATGTCATCTCATGCTGTGGTGTCTGAATGGCACCCTTTTCATATTTTGTAATGGTTGCAGGACTACAACCAATTATTTTCGCAAATGTTCTTACCGTAATTTGATATAGTGCAACACGGATATAACGGAAGTCTTCGGCTAATAAAAGTTCATTTTTTTCTTTATATACTCTATACGCCTGCTGTAAATTCATCGAGTACAGTTCGTCATCGGGGACATCCATCCCGCATTCGGAACAAATATAGATTTTAGCATCATAAGTAATATCTATGTTATGAAGCGTCTGTGTTCTTTTCTGGGTAGTAATGGTGACTTCTCGATCTTCGCAGCATTCAAGACAGAACTTTTTCATCTTAGTGCCTCCTCGTATATGTATAGCGGAACTCCATCCCCCCCTTATGCAAGAGAGGGATTGATTAGAGAATCAGCTTTGTAGAGTGATACACAAGCAACAAAATCCGTTGCATTCAGTTTGGCGCAGCAAATTTTTATATAGACTCCAACCGGCTTTCCAGCAAAATCTTGCAGTCGTTTACCCAAAAACCACACACCGCCTTTTTAAAAGCTTCCGACAATTAGTACTTGTATTTATTTCTGGCCCACTTGAATAATTTTCAAGCTTTAGTTGGCGAATAACATTATAAATTTTATGGAAATCAGTAAAGGCTAATTAAGCTATTAATTGAGTGGTTGGGTGGTCCTCACGCTCTTATATAGCTTGTATTCGTATGTTTCAGCATCGGGAGTCAATCATTTTCAATACTCTCCCTCTGCATGGCTAACAAATTAGCTGTAGTCTATGAATTTAAAAGAGGAGCCATCGCACAAATACTTTCTCTATCTATGGATAATATTACAAACACACCTGTTATCCATCGATAACAAATTATATCATATAACATCTGTCACGTATTGCAATCATAGAAGAAACACAATAGAGAAGCACTCAGACGATTGAAAAATTGAGATAGTAATTACTCCCCTATCTCGATTCGTCTGAGTGCTAATTTTTATAATCATTTATCTCTCCACGCATAGAATCTCGTAGAATAGAATACAAATAAAGTAGAAAAGAATAGAAAAGTTTAGCCTAGAATCGAATGAAATGGAGTGTGAAGGAATGTGATCGAAATGAATGAGATGAAAGAAAAGATAATCGAGTTACTGCAGGATGACCCTCTTTATTCTGTACTACAAGATACCCCACTAGAAGAAACACTATATACCGATCCCTACCTAGCAGACATTATCGAAAAGAAGTTTTATTCCACGCCTGAAGTGGCCGGCTGGTTTGACATAACAGATGGACAGCTACGTTACTATATCAAGCCGTTTGAACATTATATTTTCGACGATACAACAGACAATCCCACGACTGCGACTATTATTCGGTTGAATCTCAAATCGATTTTAAAACTCCGGATGATTTTATTATTAAAAGATGAGTATCGCGTAAAGGGCCTGAAGCGCTTACTTGGCATCGATGAAAATGGCTATATCGTCAAACAACCACCCGCTGCCACAACAGCACTGGCACCACCAGATGAACTCGCCAATAAAGTAGACGTGCTCAGTAATGTCCTGCAGCAAATGATGCAAACCGGGCTCTTTCATATGCAACAAGACGATGAAAATGGCGCGATGCAAATTACCCTTAACCAGGACTATCTCGCGCAAAATATCCAATTGCTTTCATTAGAATCCACCCAGCAGCTGAGCGAAATACAGGAAAGAACAGAGAAGCTTACAGAAGAAAGCAAAAGCCTACAACAGCAAATCACAGAATTGAAAGAAGAAAAGGATATCGTTGTAAAGATCCGTGAACGACAAATTGAAAATGAAGTCGTATCCACATTACGTACAGAAGCGTTAGAACAGTTCTCCACGCAAAAAAAGTCCGGTATTTTCGCAAAACTTTTCCGTTCTACGCAAATCGAACTGGAAAAGGAACGCTTTATTAATCAGTATTTAGCTAAAAATCTATCCAAGCGTTTAGAAGAGGCGTTAACGGAGTATCATGAAGCTCCTTACAAATGAACAACACCAAACTGAATTAAGCATACTTACTGAGAAAAAAGACATCGAGCGCGATAAAGCATTAGTAGCACTCGAACGCATAAGCCAGGAACAACTCACAGCAGCCAACGAAAAAATCCGTGCCCTTTACGATGAAATCGCACAGCTAAGAGCTTCATATGAAGAATAAATAGGGGGCTTGAAGCAGGAGATAGAGAAGACTAGGGTAAAGGAAGATAACAACGAATAGTAAAAATGAAGCGTGCCATCACGAAAATTGGCCACGGCTTTTTATCTTCATTTTTGCGACAGTCAGTTTTATTATTAATTATTATAAGTATATAAGAGATGGTCTACGAGACGATTCGCAATGCTCACTCCCTTATATACTTAGATTTCAAGACATCTTATAATGTGTTTGACAACGCTACTTCCATCTGTTGTTATAAACATAAACTGTATATTAATTGTATAATTTTTAAAGCTGTTCACATAGCTACATTCATTCGCTTTCCATCGATTCGTTGGATAGATTCTCGTTTCATTGTTAGACTAGACAAGGTGCTTCTTTTCCCTTCTGCACAAAGGGAAAAGAAGCACCTTTTTGATAAGAAAGTAAGTTTTAGTTGTAAAATATAAACATAAACCATAATTTTATGAAACATTTATTATAATAATGTATAATTAAACTTTACTTTTGGTAAATGATTTGCACTAGTTTTTTGCATGTTTTAATGTCATAGAGTTAAGCCGACCAAAAGGACACAAACATTTTTTAAAATTAAAGATTGAGATCATCACGGCAAAATATTTTTTTGTTCGATATCTCAATAAAAAAACGCCATCTCCCTTGTATAAAAGGAAGAAGACGATTTTGTAACACTACCCGTAATATTCTAACAATAATCATTACAACTCAAAAATTAAGGTTTTAGTCGTTTACTAGATAAAATAAACCATGCTTATTTTTTCACGGAATCACTATTATTACATCTGGTTTATTAAAAAATCTAAAATATAACCTAAAAACATTACTATAAAAAAACTAAAGAAAGTTATGGTGTTCCCTATAATTAAAATGTTAGATTTAACACTCACCGATAAGAGAATACCAATCCCGGAAAAAACAAACGTAAAAATCCATAAAAATGATGCTTTTTGAAACACAATATTAGGTACCCAAAGCAATAAAGAAATGATTATCGTACTTACAGCTAAAACCTTAATAAATTTAACCATACATGTCCTCCCTCGCTATTAGAATGGATTACATAAGGTGTTATTAAAATATGTTTTTAATGCAGTAGCAGCGATTTTTTCTTTAAGACCCATCTTATGGAAATAAGTTTCTATATAAATAACAAGCTCCCAATCACAAGAACAGGTAAAATAACCTTTATCCTCATAACACTTATCATGTATCTGACAACCTCTATCTAATAAATCTTGTGGAGTACCAGAACCATGTCCGGGACCACACCAATTCCCCCAAACAGGTATACTTATTTTAGCTGCCTTTATAGTGTTTGCTTGATCATTAGAGTAACTACTACTAATCTGATTTACCATAAGTCCAATTTCAATATATTCCTCTGCTAAACCATCTGTTTCTAATTTTTCGATATCAACAAACGGTTTTCCATCTTCATAATAAATGTAAGCCCCTAACTGTTCATCAGCATTTAAAAGTTCTTCATTTGTCAAAGATGACTCTTCCCCTGTTGTTGCAAAAGCTTTTGTACCTCCCCACAAAAAAACTGAAGAAATTAAAAATGACATTGCAACAAATAATGAAAATATTTTTTTCATCTAACTTTATCTCCTTTGTATACTTTATTAGGCCCAGTACCAGCGTAGCTGCGTTGAGGAGCAAAGTAATTTATTTCGTAACATAAACGTTCATTTTTGTTACATGAAGTGTTTAAAAACAATAAATTCTATAACCCCTAAATTCGTTGTAACAAAATACTGTATCAAATATAATTCGTAACATTATTCATGTAGCAACTTTTTGTTACTAAAAAACATGTGTATATTAAGCATTTATTTTGCCCTTGGTTACAACAATACCGGTATTAGTCCTATTAGGTATTAATATCATTATTATGATTCAACACCGCAACTTGGGGTTGATCATGTAAAAAGAATTTAAAAGTTTTGCATTTTAGTATAGTAGCGAAAACTTACATATCGTAATTGTTGTCCAGACAAACTATCAAATCTATTTATTACTATAGCAATTCATTTACCCTCGAGTTACTCTGAGTCTATCATTTGTACAACCGACATTACAACCGACATTAAAATTGTCGGTATCTGTCGATATTGTGTCGGTATCCTACACCATTGAAGAAGGAAATTTCAGCTGTAGCTGTTTTCATCACGCAGCTTGGGACAGATTGTTGTTGCGGGCTTTGTAAGGATGTTGTGTGATGGATTGGATTGCGTATTACGGGGACAATTGTTAATTTATTTGTAGGCATAAGAATGACACTTCCTTCATTTGATAAGTCTATAATACCGGAGGTGCCAGGTGTTTTATATACATTATTTGATTACGGGCTTACGGACAACCCCACGACGGCGACGGTTATTCGACTGAATCTCCCATCGATTTTAAGGCTACAGATGATCTTATTGCTAAAAGACGAGTACCGCGTAAAGGGTCTCAAGCGCTTGCTTGGCATCGATGAAAATGGTTATATCGTCAAACAACCACCCGCTGCCACAACAGCAATCGCCCCACCAGATGAACTCGCCAATAAAGTAGACGTGCTCAGTAATGTCCTGCAGCAAATGATGCAAACCGGGCTCTTTCATATGCAACAAGACGATGAAAATGGCGCGATGCAAATTACCCTTAACCAGGACTATCTCGCGCAAAATATCCAATTGCTTTCATTAGAATCCACCCAGCAGCTGAGTGAAATGCAGGAAAGAACAGAGAAGCTTACAGAAGAAAGCAAAAGTCTACAACAGCAAATCACAGAATTGAAAGAAGAAAAGGATATCGTTGTAAAGATCCGTGAACGACAAATTGAAAATGAAGTCGTATCCACATTACGTACAGAAGCGTTAGAACAGTTCTCCACGCAAAAAAAGTCCGGTATTTTCGCAAAACTTTTCCGTTCTACGCAAATCGAACTGGAAAAGGAGCGCTTTATCAATCAGTATTTGGCTAAAAACCTATCGAAGCGTTTAGAAGAAGCGTTAACGGCGTATCATGAAGTGCCTTGATTTCTTTCATTACACAAATATACTTTTCAATGGTTAACCTAAGATAACTAGGTTAACCATTGATATAACAATCTTTATAAGTTAACTATAAACAATTAATTCTATCATCTACCTTTCCTTGTTATAAAGGCAGCGCCCCCTCTAAAGAAAAACTAACCCCTTAACTCACGCAAATTCCAACTTTTCATAAAACAATTCATTCTCCCAAACCACTAAACCCTAATATCAAACAAAACACCCTATTTAATGTTTCCTCATTGTTTCCTTTTCCAAAAGAAGGTATAATATAAATAACAAAGGTTAACCATAGTTAACTAGGTTAACCTATTGATATTACTAGTTTTATTAGTTAACTAAAGGGAGGTCATCATATGGCAGATAAAACACTAGGAATCAAAGTAACTGAGGAAGTTTACGACAAAGCCAAAGCAACAATCGAAATGAGTGGTTTAACAGCGAAGGATTGGTTGGAAAAAGCAGTAGCCTTGTATGAATTAAACAGTCTAAAGGACGGCATTTCCGGTGATTATTCGAACGATTTAGCTGAGTTAGAAGTGCATACGACACGTATCTACTCACTTATTAGCAACATGGTCGCTCGTTCCACATATTTAAAGGACCACGCCGTAAAAGAAGTAACAGATAAACTGGAAAGTAAGGAAAGCATCATTACCGAACTCCAGGAGCAAAACAAGCTATTAAAAGCGAACATTAGCAACTTAGAGGAACAACATAAAATAGATACGGAAAATGCCGTAGCGCTAGAAGAAAAGTTAGTATCCATGCAAAACTCGCTGGATAATAACCAGGCGCTTATTAACGAATATAAAGAAAAGAATGATACATTAAGCGGGCTTGTAACGAAATATCAGGGATATGCTGAAGAAAATGAAACATTAAAAAAGAGTTTTTCAGCTGAAAAGGCATCACTTGTACAACAATTAAATGAACAACAAATAGCCTCTACAGAGCAAATTCATCAGTTAGAGCAAGCGCAACAGCAAGCTAACGAACGTGTACGTGAATTAGAAAAGGCTTTAGAAAATGCCCAGTTGAACTATACTCGCGAACTCGAAATCATGCAGGAACGAAAGGACCTTGAACGCGAGAAGGCACTTGTAGAAGTAGAGCGTGAATACCAAGCCAAGTTACAGGCTCAAAATGAAAAGTACAACGATAAAGTAGCTGGAATGCACGCAGAAAATGAGCGAATCCGTGCTAATTATGAAGCGAAATTAGAAGCTATAGAAAAGAACAAACCGAAGCAATAATTCAGAACAGGTAGCAAAACAGCACCATTTTCTCATGAACGTGGTGCTGTTATTATTGTTGCAACGACTGCGCTTTACGCTTTACCTAATATGAAAAATAAGGACAACTCGATATGACATCATTAAAGACTAAAGCACTTGATTGGCTTAATTCTCAATGCGAACTTTATTCCATAACTGATCCAATGAATGTTTCAATGGACAAATCATTTTATTTTAAACTTGAAGGATTTGCTGATGAGCCAGAGGTATATATAAGAGCTACGGAGATAGGGCTTGAATTTGGTTATGAGACGATTCAATGGGAGGGATATATGATTAGTACAACTCCTAGTATTTTTAAAAAGCATACATTAATTTGGGAGGAATTGAATTTTTCAAATAAAATGGAGCAGCTAGATATTATTGTAAACTTCCTAATAAAGACGATTAACTCAAGAAAAAGGCAATACCGAAAATGCCAATTTTGCAATGAAAAGGTTACTTTTGAACACCGTTTTGATAAGGATACTTGCCAGACTTGTGCATCAGATCACTTGGGCGTAGTCTATTAAATAAACGCACTCAAAATCAAGCGTTAGAACAGTTCTCCACGCAAAAAAGTGGGGGATTTTCGCAAAACTTTTTCGTTCTTCGCAAATCGAACTGGAAAAGATAATAGCAAACGGCGCAGAAACAACGCCCTTTGCTATTTTTTATTAGAAAAGAGACAGTACCTGCTGCTGTTTTAAGGTACATCATTAAGAAGTGGATGCAGTATTTTTTCATCAATAAACTTTGATTCAAAGGACAATAAAAATCTTTCATCACTTGTACCTAACTAAAAAAAGCTCTTCATCGTAACGATGAAAAGCTCAGACTGTAGACAAAGTCGATTTTTTCGATTTTGTCTACTATTTTTATATTTAGGGTGCTTTCTTATCGTCATTTGGATTTATAAAGAATCCTGTAATAGCAATGTTTCTGAAAGCCTGTGAATTTTAAAAATCTGCATTAATCAATAAAAGAGCGTCCGACCGTGCTAATTTTCTGCTCAGAAATTAGTTTGTCGACGCTCTGAGCTCTTCATCGTAACGATGAAGAGCTTTACTCTTTTCAGAGTGACAAAGTACATCTATCTTAACACAAAAAATATGAAGAAAACCTTCTATATAGACTTGGATTAATTTCATTAATAGTACCCGTCACTTTACTAAACAATCTTTTCATCAACTAAGCCTATATTCGCTATCATAAATCTTTTTTACATCATTAGACACAGTAAATAGACGCACCAAAGATAAAGATTTTACGGAAAATTGAAATGTTTCTTGATCAGTAAGTAAATCTTCAGGTTTTACAAAGTAAAAATCCCCTAGCACAAGTTTCTAGAGGGCTTCTATCTATATCAATTCAATTTTATCTTCAAGGACTGCGCCTAAAGGTGAGCCATTCTCCCAATTTATATGGACAGTGCCAATATCATCAACATAGCGAACTGTACCCGTTAACCCCTTTTCTAAGGGCGTATACGGGTCGTTCATTCGCTCAGTTAATCGAACCCAACTTCCTGGTACAAAAATTCGTTTACGGGCTAATACAACATCACAATTCATTTCAGCAATCCCTTTCGTAAGAAGTATAGAATAAATAGCAATCTGTATGCTCCGTATCTAAAGCAATCGCCAGTTCTGCCTTCGTCATGCCTTTGTACCAAGCATCATGAACCATAGCCAGCCATGAATCATACCATTCGCCAGTCCATTCATTATAAAAAAGAGAATCGCCATCTTTTAAAAGGCGTTTTGTGTCCTTTGTATAAGTTAAACTGCAATCCTCTAAAACTTGAAATTCCACTTGAACAAAGTTTTCTGTATCCAAAATGATTTCCTGGTTTAAATATTGGTTTTTAATATTAGCAATTGCTTCTTCTCTTGTTTCAGCTTGAACTGAATGAATAGCTGCTAATGTTTCCTTTACTTCGATTTTAAATGTTTTCATATCTATCCCCTACTCACCATCATGTAATTGTTTTAAATGCTTGCGAATATTTGTGATATAGCCAATTTTTTGGCGAAACTCTTGAACAAACGCATAAGCTTGATGTACTTCTGTTGTGACAAGCAAAACCTGCCCAAATTCGAATCCTAACAGATCCACTGATGCTAAAGATTCTCTAAACAAAAGCCCTTTCTTTTCATTAATTAACGAAACAATAAACGTGCAATTCACATTCACAACATCTAAAGCGGTATATTCGATTAATCGTTCTGAAGCTGGTGTGCAATTGAAATAAGTACGTTGCTCGACAAAACAAGTCGTAGCTGATTGGTGTTGCAAAATATAATCAATAACCTTCTCCATCATGCAGCCACCTATTTAAAAGCACTTTCATTTGGAGATACAAATATATGCTCATCATCAATGTCGATAAAATCACATGAGTAGATAAATAACTTTTCGCTTTTACCCTGTAAGACAAATACATATTCGTGTTCAAATACATAGATTTCTGCAGGTGTATCACAGCCAGACTTCTTTAGTTCCTCCATATGTGTATTCCCTAAACGGTAAGCTAGATGCTCTAATTCGAATGGTGTCATTTCAGATGAAAGCCATACGATTAATTCGCTTGCTGATGAGAAGTAAATGAACTCGCCTAAATACACAAAGTATTGCTCTCTCGCTAGTTGTTTGATTTGTTGTTTCAATGACAGATTCATAAGATGTCCTCTTTCTGTTTTTAGATTTATATACTTTTTGTTTTTTAGAAAAAAATAAAAAGGTATTTATAGAATTATCTATAAATACCTCTAGGGATTTTTATCGTACTCGACCTATGATTTCTATATCTAGCTCAGCTAAATCAACAAAATCAGCAGGTTGAAGTGGAACAGTCATCAATCCTTTATATTTACAATACTCATTTCGACCAATTGCAAATCGACCTGCAATTTGTTGAGTAATACCTTGAAATGTAATTTCGTATACAAGATTTTCTGATTTCAATAAACCCTCATCATCAACAATTAAACAAAAATCCTGTGTAAAATCGATGATATCGATTGTATCTACCTCTATCATATTCGCAAACAGCTTATAATGCGGCAATTCTTCACTCACATGACTGTAAAAGAAATCTTCTTCTACGATTTCTACATGGAACATTTGAAGCATTGGAACAAAGCCTAATGCCATAAAAGCTGATTCATTTGAAAGGACTTTATTTAACTTTGCCATATATAAAATGACCTCCTTACAATTTTGTACAACGGAAGCTTTTCGTTAGCTTCTTCGTTGCAATTCGTTGTAAAGTTTCTTCTGACCAAGCTAGCTTTTTAAGAGAGGTAGCAGACACTGACATCATTTCAAATGGATTAAATCCTTCTAAGGCAACCCATTGCATAAATTCCTTCATGTGATCTGCTTCAATTTTCCATGAGATTGATTCTGAATAACCCCATTGAACACCACCTGCTTGTACCTGACCATGCTGGTCTACAAATGCCTTCAGTCCATCTTTCATTTGTTTTAACGTAGACTCAATTTGAGCAATTTCATTGGCTACTTGCTGAGCCTGTTCCATCGTTGTAATTTCCATATATATCCCTCTTTCTTTGATTATATATTTATCTCTTTTTCAAAAAATATCTTTATACCTTTAAATATTTTTAGAAAAGAATATTTTTCTTTTTTTATTTTTATCTATTTTTGTATATTAAGCAGACACGATCACGGTATTACAGCGGCTCTGATAACACGCTATTGAGAACGGACAATAACGACATTTCGAGGATAATTGAGGTAGAAAAACATGCTCGTAATACTCGAAATCTAAACGTCCTAGTTGTTCTTGAATCTCAAGTGCTAAATCTAAAGCCCATGATTTTGCATAAGCAGTCGTTTGTCTGTCATAAACAAACTTACTTTCTTTTCTAAATCGTAAGAAATACATCCGAGCTTTTACTTCGTCATAGCCATACAGCTGTTGAAGCGCATCTGCATATAAAGCCATTTGCGTTGTGTCATGAATAGAAAACATTTGTCGATTAGATTTCCAATCAATAATTTCGTCTGAATTCACAACATCAATAAAACCCTGTAAAAAGATTGTTTCATTATGATTCAAAGGGATTTTGAAATAGACTTCCGTTTCGCCTGTAACCGCATCTGGCACATTCCCTAGCATGAATTCCATATCTTGATAAGGTACTTCTAAATTAAAATCGACAGATGCCATACCTTGAACCAATGCAGATTCAAAACTATCCCCTGCCATTTTACGTTCCACAGCTGCATGAATTGCTTTACCAAGTAATAAAGGCACGGTCTCTTTTTGTTCCATCTTCTCGATATATTGATAATAAAAACGACGAGGGCAATCCTCATACGTTGTTAATCGACTATATGAAAATGTATCCATTAGTTTCTATCCTTCTTTCTCTATTAAAAATAGAAAAAAGCACAATATAGCAGGTTCATGCTACATTGTACTTCCATGATTTTTATTTCAGCCTAAAACGGTAAATCCTGATTCACAGCATATTGTGCATTTGCCGGTTGCTGTTGTTGAATTGGATTCCCTTGTTGCACATACTGCTGTTGTACCGGCTGTTGCTGATACATAGCTTGTTGTGGTGCCATCTGGTATTGTGGCTGTGCAACTGGTGCTTGCTGTACATTCTGTGGCTGTTGCCCATTTTGATTGGTCTGTTTAGACTCTAAAAACTCTACTTCATTCACCACAATATCCGTCGTATACACTTTTTGGCCCTGCTGAGTTTCGTAGCTGCCCGTTTGAATACGACCTTGCACTCCGATTTTAGAGCCCTTTGTAGTATAGTTTGCTACGTTTTCAGCCGTTTTGCCCCAAGCGGTGCAGCGAATGAAGTCCGCTTCGCGTTCTCCTTGAGCATTCGTAAATGGACGGTTTACTGCAAGCGTAAATACTGCTTTCGCTTTTCCATCCTGTAAATACGAAATCTCTGCTGGCTTTGTTAAACGACCTGTTAAAATGGAATGATTCATGATTAGTTCCTACTTTCTTCGATAAATATCTATTTATCTCTTTTTATTTTTATATTTATTTAGAATTATATATTTTTCTAAAAATCTATAATGATTGTTCTCGATGTGGAATCTTTAGTATTTGACACACAAATTCTTCTAAATCCCAACGATCCATATCACTATCTATTCCTTCAGTTGAAAAGTATTGAAGGACCTGTTGCATTAACGGAACTCCAATATCTTGTTCTAGTTTTTTCACATCTGCAAAGCCTAAAGCAATATCCCCCTTTAGCATTTGAAGCCAAAGCTTTCGATACGCCACCTTTACTTGTGCATCAACAAACCGTTGCCAATCATCCCAAACACGCTCTCGATAAGCTACATACAAGTCGTAATCGAATTTACGATTAGCCATCCAATTAATGCGACCATAGCCGATTAATTGAAGTTGTCTTGTCGTAAGCTTTTCTGCATTATGCTTTTGATAATTAGAGCGTTTGTTTTCATTCCGTAATCGCTCTAAGATAGAACCTTCAGCTTCACCAGAAAGCAATGAAAGGAAACGTAGCACGCCACCTTGTTCATTACAGTACCAGCAACGAAAGACGTTCCTATCCTCATTAAGAGATAAATAATACCTTCTCGTTTTTTTATGATGGCCATTATCGCAAAACGGACACTTTCCTAACACCTCACGCTTACCTAAAGTACGGGGATCTATATCGATTTGATATTCCTGAGCTACGTTAACAATGTTTGGCAATATACTCATACAAAGTCCTCCCTCGATACAGGTTTCATATCTAATGATGGAATTGGAATCTGATGCCAATCTAGCTGTAACGTAACCTTTTCTTGTACCCAATTAAAGCCTGTGATTCGCTTTTTATGATGTACCGCCATATACCAAATGATGGACTGAATGATGGGACACTCCTCACGATAAAATCGGCAGCATTGGCATTGATGAGTAATTTCTAACACGCTATCTGCAACATTCTTTGCAATGACTAGCGTATTGCCCCCAAGAATACCCGGATACACACCCACCAATTCATCATTTTTCGTCACAAACATTGCTAACGGTGTCGATCTACTCATGTACATCACCTTTCTTACACTAGGAAGAACATATTATTTTGTTCTTGTAGCGATAAATTGTAATTCGTGCCTATTACTAGACTCTGTGCTTTAGCAAAGTTTTCATCACGAGCTAAAACGGTGAGTGTTTGCCCCGTTGTAGACTGCACTTGCATTTCCATATAGTTTTGACCATTACCAGAAACGCGAGGAATTAATGAAAGCACTTTATAAGCTTCTTTCGATTGATCAAATTCAGGCTGCTGCATCACCTGTGAAGCAGTTTGCACCTGAATAGGTTGAACTTGATTTTGAGAGGCTGGTGATAATGGAGTGACAGGTTGCTGCCCTGCTGCACTCGCTTTTTTCAGCCAATCCTTTACTGCCCGTTTGGCAGCACCGAAATAATCCGTTGTCAGCTTATCTAATGATTTCACTTGGAATTCATAAGAAAAGCGTTCCATTACTGAACTAAAATCAGCCTGACAAACTGTTGCTAATTGATTTAAAAGACCTTTCAATTCATTGACCTGAGCTTCTAAAATATAATCTACTGACAGCTGACCCGATTTCTTTTGAAAAGCATCTGGATCGTCAGAGTCTGTAGGTATATTAAAACTCTTGAGCAGGAAATATTTCTCCCCATAGGTCATTGCTTTACCGACACCTTTTTCTTGGTTGGTATCAATGCCTTGTGAATAGAAAGGAACAACATATGACTCTCCTGATTCACTATCAAACCATGTGAATTCAAAAAATAACTCAGTAAAATAGGTAATCGAATTTTTAATGTTGCCATACTTGTCTTTGTTGCTTGCAACCGTTTGAGTTACCTCGCGTGAAATAATCTTCGGAAACAGAACTAATCCCATTTCATCTAATTTGTCACGTACAGCTGCTAATACATTGGAAGAGCCAACGTACGCATATTGATATCCGTTTTGTGACTTCTGTAAATATGGAACTGCCTTTCTCACTTCCACCAATTTCTGTAATAACTTGGTCGGTGCTATTGTTGTCTGAATCTCTGTCATGCTGACATCTCTCCTTAAAATGAATTTTTTGCAATAAAAAAACGACCATCTATGTATCTACACATAGAAAAGTCGTTTAATATTACGCTATAAAAAAGACGCACTGAAATAAGTACACCGATTTAACAAAAGTTTTTGCAAGTCAATACTCACAAGGCCACTTTACTCCATAAAGAGCTTTCTAAATGGCAAAACAAAGGTTTTCGCTAGAACATTTTATAGATGAAATCCATCTGCCTAGCCATCAGCTATTTCAAATAAATTGAATATCCAAATTGGATAAATAAAAGCTTGATGATAAAGTAAAGTACACTATTCATTTTAACGACTTTTCGTTAAAAGTCAATCATTTTACATTTCTATAAATATATTTTTCTATAAAGGGAAATTTATCTGTGTTTATTTAATTTCAAAAAGGTAATAATATGTACAAACATTTGTACATATTTTGTACATATACTATACTAGGAGGTGAAAACATGAGAGAAGAGGGTGAGTTCATGCCAGCACTTATGGAACAGTTAGACATTAAACGTATCGAAAACGAATTACCGAATCGTAATCGACTTCAAGCTTCTGATTTACGTCACAGTAAGAAGTGGAAAGAATTGTTGCAGGACTATGCGACAATTGAAATCATCTCTAGTGGTGAAACGATTGCTCAACTAAATACACCGGATCTAATCCCTTCATTAATCCATAAAATTAAATTATTGGAGCAAGAAGTGGAACAGCTTAAAATTGAACGTTTATACAGTGAACGATTACAAGAGAAACAATTACTGAACGGAGCAGCTCTTGAAGATGCAGCAAACGCATTATTAGATCAGTATTTACAAAACGGAGAAATAAAATGACAGTTTCTGAACAATCCTTGCGAAATGCAATTTCTACAATTGCGAGCATTAAAGAAATATCCATGAATCCACAGCATTTACTATTAGATATTTTAGCTTTATCGAAAGTACCTGCATTTGCTGAAGATGAAAAATTTAATTCTGTACTTCACACCGTTACAAAGGCTCTACTTGAGATTGTTCAAAATCCCGCAATTGGTGACAACCTGAAAAATGATTTTGCCGGGTTTAAGTCGCTTCATAAAAAATCAGACTATCCAACGGACCCACCACATGATGACTTACGTATCGTTTATCATCCTGAAACAGGGCAAATTTGGATTGTTGCATTTGGTCATCGCTACTTACCAGATGACTTTTACAACCGTATTCGAGCAAGTAAAAGGGTATGACAATTTGACGTCATACCCTTTACTTTTATCTCTTTTTCTAAAAATATATTTTTCTATTTAGATAAAACCCAGCCACCTTCATTTAAGCCATAAAACCCAAACCCGCATACCTGTTCATACAACTGGCTATCTGTAACAGCTCTCACCTTAATATCATTCGTCTTCAAAGCCATTAAAAGACCATTCAAATGATTAATTTTCTCCGCTACTATAAATAAACGTCTTTCCTTACAAACACTTTGGTAACGCTCAATAAAATGCAGAAGCTCCGACGTATCCCCTCGGTCTATATACACCTCATACACATGTTCATTCATTTCAATTTGATAAACAAAGGGTTGAATGCTCGCTAACAGCTTTAATTCAAATGGAAGTTTCTGATTTAATTCATAATAGAAATCGACACCAACTAATCGTTTCAAAACGTCTTCTGTTTCATAGCCCAGCCAATAATTACTGGTATTGGCCAATGTATAGATCAACCATTCCTGCCCATTTTTTAGTAAGCAGTGCTTTACTAATAGCTTTTTACGCACCATATTTTCAATTTGCTTCTCGCCTGCTTTAAATCGATTCCTTAATTGCTTCTGTGTAATCACCTGAAATATTTTCAAGTGTCGCAGTATATGTTCCTCTTTCTCCATACGTCGCTGCATATCTCGATTAATAATACGGTCACTCATGACATTCCACTTAACCGACCACTCATGTCGTCCTAGAGAAAAAGGACTGACAAATGGCTTCTTCCCCATTTACATAGTCCCTTCTACTTTTATTTTTTCTAAAAATCTATAAAAAGAAAAATATATTTATCGCTTTTTATTTATTTCTACCTTTAAACACACCACATACTCACAATACACGCTTACTAGACAGGACTTTAACGACAAGCTATATTGATAGAAAAGGAGGGAGTCGAATGAAAGCAACGACTTGTCGAGAACAAATTTTAACTGCTGCTGAACAAATCACACAGTCTAAAAATCTAAATGAATTTACCATCTTAGACGTCCTCAACTATCTAACACATCAAAATACGCCGTATAAGGAAAGCACCATTCGCACACATATCACTTCAAAAATGTGTAGCAATGCACCGAATCATCATGCTGTTACCTACAATGACCTCACTCGTATTAAACCGGGTGTATACAGTCTAAATAAATAAAATTCTATATTTCTATTTATATTTTTTTCTCTTTTTCTACTGTTAGTATAACGGGCTCATCACTCGCACAATTTTCGCATGAATCTTATTCGAGCCCTTTGATTCTACTTTTGTAATGCGTACAAGCACTTTACTACCCTTCTCAACATGCTGGAACTTTAAATGCTGTGCTAAACAATCGACACCTTCTTCTAACGCCACAAATACACCGTACGCTTGTACACCTGAGACAGTTCCAACATATTCACCATTTGGTACATAACGAGATAAACATTCCGGAAATGGATTCTCCATCAACGGCTTTCTTGATACTTTAATCTTATCTAAATTCATTTCTACAACCTGTACGCGAATATGATCACCAGGCTTATACATTGAACGTAAATCATCTACCCAACCATATGATAATTCAAAGGCTGGAATATGAACGTCGATTCCCCCAATATCACCAATTAAATGACCTTTTTCAACTTCACGCACAACACAATAAATATTGTAGCCTTCTTTGATTTTACTTAACGTAATACCAGCTGTAATTTCACGGGCTTTCTTACGAGAAGCAACAAACATCTCAGCTTCCATGCTATAACGTAAAATAATAAACTGAATTTCACGATTTGCTAAGGCTCTGAACTTATTTAATGCGTAAGGGTCCTCTGGATTAATACCTGATTCATCTAAAGGAATTAAACCTTTCACTTTTCCTATACGCACAACACCGCAAACAACCTTTTGTTCGTTAATTTTGTGTGTTTCAAAGCCAATTAGTTGTTCACCAACAATACGCTCTGTTTGCTGAGCCTTCGCAATATCGTTCCATACATCATACTGTCTTTCACGTTCTAGCTCTGCTACAATTTCAGGATTAAACCCTTCGATTAAAATATCATTTAGACCACTCATATTAAAAATACCTCTTTCGCTTTTTCTAGATGACAATCATGCTGTCATTTCATTCATATGGGATTTTAAATTTAAAAGAATGTATCGCCATTCTCATACGCTTCATCATCTGATACGACAAATTTAGATGAGTCCGTTGAACTGCTATCACCAGCAGTCGCTTTCTCTACTTTTGGAACAGACGTTGGCACGACTTTCTTACATACATCTACCTGTTCTATAGTTGAAAGCACTTCTAAATCATTATTCTGTTTAACTAGCTCTTTTGGAGATACTTCTTGCAGCTTACTTTGAATTTCTTCTTGTACAGGCACTTGCTGAACGACAACTTGTTTATGCTGTCCTAGTAAAATCGCATTTTCCTCTACAAATTCACGACTTCCCTCTTTATCTGGATTCACTGAAAAAATGGCTGATTTAGTAGGAAGTACTTTTGTTTCACGTGAAAAACTATGTGAAAATAATTTTTTAATTAACCCACGATTTTCTTCTTGGATAGGCTGATTAATGGGCTGTTCCCAGCTTCTTTGCTCTTTCCAATTACGAGGAACAAATGCTCCAACCCCTTCAATCGGCTTCTGAGGAGTCCCATCATTTAAGATTTTGCAGATAAAATGGAATCGCTTCATCTGATCCTGTAAGTAGGTCGGTCGATACCGATATTCTTCTGTTTCTGTATCTCGGTAGCTCTCTGGGAAAAATTTTGACGTCAGAATCTTATTTTTGTAAGTAGACTGCCGCATAATCACAACATCCTTACCGAATTCCTCTGCAAACTCTTTTGCATCAGCTGAAGATAAACCACAGAAAGCAATTTTGTTTCGACAGTTCGTCATAATGGCCTGTTTCATTGCCTTCGCACCAATGCGACCAGATTCAATTTCTAATTGGCCAAGTGATTGAATCGCAAAAATACCAGCCACACGAGAGCTCGCTGCAACAGATAAAAACATTTCTACATCAGGATTAATGTATCGGGCATATTCATCCACAATCATAAAATGCGGTGTACGTGTTTTCTCCATACCAGGACGACGTAATGCAGCTGATTGAATATGCATCGTTACAAACATGCCAAAAGCATCTCCAGCCTTCTTTAAACGCCCTAAATCCGTATTAACAAGTAAAACACCACCATTGGCTAAATGCTCATCTAAATTGATGCTGCTCTTACCTGAAATAATATGACGTAACTGTTCATTACCGGTCATATTTTCAAGTTGTGCACGTAATCCGATGATTAATTTACGATACTGATCTGCAAGTGAACCAAACATTTCATTTTCAAAAAATGAAAGTAAATCTGAAGCTTCACCTTGATCCCTTAAATCCTCTACATAGCGCCTTAACAGCTTTTCATCACGTAATGTTGCCAATAAATCTAATAAGGTTAAATTATCACCCTTCAATAGCTTTAAAAGCTTCGTAACATTACGTGTAGAGAGTTCAGCTAATGTTTGGAAAAACGCCTCCTGCTTACCAAATAAAGATTGTAAAACAGCTACTGTCGCCTCTATTACTACATCCGTATCGCCTTCCATTACATTAAAGAAATCAGTATTCGAATTAGATGGATCAAGCAATACATAAGGAATATCCATCTCCTTACAAAACTCCTCAACCTCCCAAATCAAATCACCTTTTGGCTCCACTAATGAAAAACCTAATTTCTTTCCACGCTTCTTTTGTTCTAATAACTGAAATATTGTCGGTAACAAAATCGTTGATGTTTTACCACAACGTGTAGGACCAGTAATTAAAAAATGCGTAAACGGATCATTGCCACCAATAATTATGGGGTTATCTGTTTTAGCCATACTATTATCCCTCTTTTAACGAATTTTCGTTATTTTTAAATAAAAAAATATAAAATACTCACTAGAACATTCATTACTAATATTTTAACGAATTTTCGTTATTTTATTCTAACACAATGATTTATCTAATGTAAATATGCTAAGATATACTTGTCTGAATTTCTGGAACTGACATATACAATTCGTATTGTATACTCATTCTTGAAAGCAAAAGGGCTTAGTGACAGGGTAGCTGCTCTAGACCGCAAAGTATTGTTTTCATCCTCCAATCAATAGATTACACTCAAATTAGTAATTACTTTAGATTAGGGGAAGAGGATTTATGAAACGAAATTGGAATGAAGACGAACTTCTAGAACATTTTACCTTATTACCAATTGAAAGAAAGCTGATTGGAAATAAAACAGGGGCAAGTCGTTTAGGCTTTACAGTATTATTAAAGTACTTTCAGCAAGAGGCACGATTTCCTGCAAAAAAACAGGATATTCCCAAAGTGGTCATTGAATTTATAGCACATCAATTAGGATTTTCTCCAACGCTCTTTGAAGAATATCGTTGGGGAGCAGAGGAAAGAAATTTTACTTATCATCGAAAGCAAATTAGGGAATTCTTCGATTTTAGAGAGCTAACGGCAAAGGACAATGATCTTTTGACAGATTGGTTAAACGAACAAGTTCACTTTATACATGATACTGACTATTTAAAAAATCAGGCATATAGTCTGTTTCGCAAGTGGAAAGTCGAACCTCCTTCAAACGGGAGTTTAAAGCGAATGATTGATTCTGCCATCGATATTTTTGAAAAGAATTTGTACGAATCGATTTATCAGCAGCTATCTCCTAAGACTTGGTCACGATTAGATGCGTTACTGGAATCTTTTGCTGATGAGGTATCAGCAGAAGGCTTTGAAGAAGAATTTCATAAGGAAAGGGAATCCGATATTTTAACTTTTCGCCAACTTTTATCTTCTCCTAGCAAACCAAGTGTAAACACTATGGAAATAGAAATTTAAAAATTGTTTGCGATTCGGCATCTACACATTCCTCCAAGATTATTTCATCATTTGACTCCGAAATTAGTAAAGAAATATCGACTTCGTGCAGCTACAGAAACTGTAACGGAATTGCGTGCACACCCTGCACCCATTCGCTATACCCTTCTTGCCATTTTATTTTCGCATCGTCATGAGGAAGTTATTGATTATTTAGCTGATTTATTGGATGAAATTACGCTTAAATTCGGAAATAAGGCCAAAAATACAACTCGAAAAGAAGCAGTAGAAGAATTAGAAAGAGTCCAAGGAAAAAACAAATATATTGTCAATCTATTAAAAGCATCCGTAGATCATCCAGAAGGGGTCATTCAAGATACCTTATTCCCTATTGTTAGCTCTGATATGATTCGAGATATTATTAAGGACATGACAAAAAATAACCGGGAGTACAAAGAAAAAATCTATACAAAAATGCACTCTTCTTACCAAGGGCATTATCGGAAGTCTCTTTCTAAAATTTTAAACAACCTTACTTTTCGCTCAAATAATCAATTTCACCAGCCGATTATTGAGGCTATCCAACTTATACGAGAGTATGGAGAAAGTGGGCAACGTTATTTTGCTGCTGGGGATGAGGTTCCCGTTGAGGGAGTCATTCAGCCTAAGTGGAAGGATATTATTGTTGAAACGGATAGTAAAGGGATGGAGAGGGTGAACCGAATCAATTATGAGATTGCTGTTTTACATTCGCTTCGCACTCGACTTCGTTGTAAGGAAATTTGGATCGAGGGCGCTGATCGTTATCGAAATCCGGATGAAGATCTGCCTCAAGATTTTGATGAGCACAAGGAAGAATATTTTCAAGCACTTAAAGCTCCTCTTGATGTAGAGCCTTTTATCAAAGATATTATACAGATGATGAAAGATAAACTCCAATTATTGAATCAAGGGATAGAAGATCAAAGTAATGAAAAAGTAGCGATTACTACCAGAAATAACAAGGGATGGATTAGAGTTACTCCACTCGAAAAGCAACCTGAACCTCCACATGTGACAATGCTTAAACAGGAGATTAAGAACCGTTGGACCGATATTAACCTATTGGATTTATTAAAAGAAACAGATTTTCACACGGAGTTCACCAAACACTTTAAGACCACAGCCAATCGAGAGATTTTAGATCGAGAAACTGTCCAACGACGGCTTCTTCTAAGTTTATTTGGATTAGGAACAAATACAGGTTTGAAAACTGTTTCAGCAGGGAACCGCCTAGATGGTTATCGGGAACTTCGGTATATACGTCAAAAATTTATTCATAAGGATCATTTGAGAAAAGCCAACGCAGAGGTTACAAACCATATCATCTACAATCGAATGAAAGAGGTATGGGGAGAAGCTACCACTGCATGTGCTTCCGATTCAAAACATTTTGGCTCTTGGGATCAGAACCTGCTCTCGGAATGGCACCCTCGTTATAAGAAACATGGAGTCATGATCTATTGGCATACAGATCGAAAGTCAGCTTGTATCTATTCTCAGCTTAAGTCCTGCCTTTCTTCGGAGGTGGCAGCAATGATGGAAGGGGTTCTTCGTCACTGTACGGACATGGAGGTTGACCGAAATTATGTCGATACACACGGACAAAGTGTTGTTGCTTTTGCTTTTTGTCATCTACTTGGTTTTAAGCTGATGCCACGTTTTAAAAATATTGGGTCTCAAAAGCTATATCGTCCAGAAGCCGGCATGAATGAGGAATATCCTCATCTACAACAGGCTTTAAGCAGACCGATTAACTGGGATCTTATTCGGCAGCAGTATGAACAAATTATTAAGTTTGCAACTGCTCTACGGTTGGGTACTGCTTCTGCCGAATCCATATTAAAGCGATTTACAAGGGATACGAAACATCCAACCTATCAGGCTTTATGTGAATTAGGAAAAGCTATTAAAACAATCTTTTTATGTGATTATTTACACTATGAAGAGATTCGTAGGGAGATCCATGAAGGATTAAATACAGTGGAACAATGGAACTCGGTGAATACCTATATTTTCTATGGAAAAAACAGTGAAATTCGTTCCAATTCGATAGAAGATCAAGAGGTGTCCGCCTTATCACTTCAATTGTTGCAAAATTGCTTAGTCTATATGAATACCTTAATGGTGCAAGAAGTTCTTTATGACAATAATCAATATTGGTTGAAGAAAATGACTCCGGAAGATTTTAGGGGAATAACACCTTTATTTTATCATCATGTCAATCCATACGGAACTTTTGAACTTGATATGGATCAGCGAATACCTATTAAGTTGAAAGTCTCATAGTTGTCATAATTTGGGACGGTAATAAAACCAGCTAATAAACACCTGTCAAGATATTAGCTGGTTTCCCGTTAATCAGAGACTAATCCTTACTTCAGAAAAGCGCCCTTTAACAGAAGACTCAATTTCAAGATAATATTAAAGACAATTAATTCCTTTTCACTTAATGCTGTTCGTTACTTAAAAAAAGAAGTGGTCAGTAAATGACCATCTCGAATTTATACATTAACTTTATAACTCAGCTTTAACTCATCTCCAGGTAATCCTCTTATACCCCAGTTATGTTTTGGTGTTTCAAAAATTGTAATCTCAATATCTTGTGGAGATATATTCAATTCACTATTAATACGTTTAAATAGTAACTTTAGTAATTGCTTTTGGCTTCTACCGAACGACCTTCGAACATACTAACTTCAATTACTGTATATGATTCAGTTCTTCCACTCGCGAAATAAAAATCTTCCTTATCCAAAGGGAAGAAACGATGAAACCTCTTATCAGATGGAAAATCAAGTGCTTCCACCATACACGGGGTAGCGTCAGGAAAATGCGGATTTACAACGCTAAGGAAATTCCCATACTAAAAAGCCAAATTTCTCAACATCAATTGAGAAATTTGGCTTTTTCCGTTGCTCAGTTAAAGCGTCCTTTAGTTGTATATTTCCTGTTAATATCCCTTTTGAAGCATAACATTGTTTTCAATGATCGCACCCGATAGTTGACGCCCATTTTAGAACCTATTCTTTGATTTTCAATAAGCGTAAACTGTTTAATGTTACAAGTAAAGTTGCTCCCATATCAGCAAATATAGCTATCCAAAGTGTTAACCAACCGGGCATGACCAAAAGTAATGCCACTAATTTAATCGCCAAAGAGAAGGTAATGTTTTGCTTGATGATTGCTAAAGCCTTACGGCTTAATTTTATTGTATATGGCAATTTACTCAAATCATCAGACATTAAGGCGATGTCAGCCGTTTCTAAAGCTGTATCAGTTCCAGCACCACCCATTGCTACACCAACGGTAGATGCCGCAAGGGCTGGAGCATCATTCACGCCATCTCCGACCATCCCCACACTTTGATGTTTTTCTCGAAGTTCTTTAATAAAATTAAGCTTATCTTCTGGAAGTAAGTCAGCTTTAATATCCGAAACACCAACTTGTTTTCCGATGGCTGTTGCCGTTCTTTGGTTATCGCCTGTTAGCATCACTGTTTCGATTCCCATATTGTTCAACTTGCCGATAACTTCTTTAGACGATTCCCTCATTTCATCGGCTACGGCAATAAACGAAAGAATTTCTTTTTCTGTTCCTAACACCATCACCGTTTTACCTTGAGTTTGCATATCGGCAATTTTTTCTTTCCTATCGCTTGAAATGCTTCCGTGTAATTCCTCAAAAAGATTTGGACTTCCCACATAATACATTTCATTATTTATTTTGGCTTTAACGCCTTTACCTGTAATGGATTGAAAATCCTCTACTGTTACTTCGTTGAATTTTAATCCATTTTCTTCTGCTTTTCGCATAATCGCTGAAGCAAGAGGGTGCTGTGATCCTTTTTCAATGGCTGCTGTTATGGTCATTAATTCATTTTCATTTCTACCATATGTCACAATGTCTGTTACAGCAGGAATCCCTTTGGTTAATGTTCCTGTTTTATCAAAGGCTATCGCTTTTAAGTGTCCTGCTTCTTCTAAATGGATACCACCTTTAATTAAAACACCATTTTTCGCTGCATTTCCTATTGCTGTAACCACAGCAACTGGAGTTGAGACTACTAAGGCACAAGGACAACCAACCACTAATACAGCTAAGCCTTGATAAATCCATTGGCTCCAGTCTCCGCCAAATAATGGTGGAACTACCGCAATTAAAAGAGCTAGTATGACAATAGCTGGTGTATAGTATTTTGCAAATTTATCGACAAACGCTTGAGAAGGGGCCCGTTCTGCTTGGGCTTCTTCTACCAAGTGAATGATTTTTGAAAGAGTAGTATCTTCAACTCGTTTTGTTACTTTAACCTCAAGTAACCCTTCTTCATTCAAGGTTCCTGCAAATACTTCATCATTTGTGGTTTTCGTTACTGGAACACTTTCACCTGTAATCGCAGCCTGATTTAATGTCGATGTACCTTTAACCACTATTCCATCCATTGCTAACTTTTGACCGGGCTTAACAATCATGATGTCTCCAACTTGAATATCATCAACATGAATCATCATTTCTTCATTGCCTCGTCGAATTAACGCTTCTTTTGGGGCAATATCCATTAAAGATTCAATAGATTGACGTGCTTTATCCATTGAATAACGCTCTAATGCTTCACTAATCGCAAATAGGATAACAACGGTTGCCCCTTCACCCCATTCACCAATGATTGCAGCTCCTATAATTGCAATAGTCATAAGCGTATTCATATCGAAATTTAATCTGCTTAGATTTTTGAGACCTTTAATGAATAACGAATATCCACCGATTAAAATGGACGCTGCATAACCAATTGTCGGTAGAACATGCTCTTCACCATACTGCTCTCCTAAGAACCAGCTAACTACAAGTAAAAGAGCTGATATATATACCTTAATGTTTTCTTTCTGCTTCCAAAAAGGTTCTCGTTCTACCCTTTGTTCTTTTTCATCTCGAATTTTTAAATTTTCAAATGCTCCTGCTTTTTCTAATTCTTCAATGGTTGTCGTCCCTTTAACATAAACTTTAGATGCTCCGAAATTTACTTTCGCATCCTGAACACCGGGAAGTTCTTTAACATTATTTTCAAAAATGGCTGCACAGTTAGTACAAGTAAATCCTTGAACACGATAGGCTTTCATTTCTTCTTCAGACAGTTTTGCTTTCCCACTAGACATTGATCTTCACCTCTTTCTTATGTGCCAATGCAATCATCATAATTTGTCTGATATGCTCATCATCTAATGAATAAAATGCAAGTTTTCCCTCTTTTCGAAACTTAACAATCCCTTGCTTATGGAGCGTTCGCAGGTGATGAGAGGCATTTGCAACCGTAACACCTATAATATTTGCTATATCACACACACACAGTTCGTCATCTTGACATAAAGCATAGGTAATTTTTGCTCTATTTTCATCTGCAATAGCTTTTAACATTTGGGCAACACTAGAAATATCTACTGTCTGTAAATTACCTTGTATTCGATTGACCTTTTCTTCGTCATAACAATAAATTTCACAAGTATCTTTCTTAATCACATTCTCACCCCAATATCATTCAAGTGTTTATTTGAATATAGTATAACCATTTTTAATAATTCATTCAAGTGTTTGTTTGAATGAGTAAAAAAATTCATAAAAAAAGAATTGGAGTACCCAATTCTAATAACAAAATAACCAAACTGCATAAGACTTTAAGTACATAACATTATCTGGCCAATTAATGGAATAGGACTGAACTATTTGTTCTCTTCCGATAGCTTTCTATATAATGAAGCCCTAGACACATTTGTAATTTCACAAATTTGATTTACAGTCATATTTCCTTCTTTATATAGCTTTACTGCATAATTCATTCCCGCATGATTTTTATGATATTTCTTTATCCGACCTTTAAACTTTCCTTCTTTCTTAGCCAGCTCAATCCCTTCACGTTGACGCATACGGATAAGATCTCTCTCTAACTGGTTAACACCAGCCATTACTGTAATTAAGAATTGGCTGTATGGATTATCCTCTGATAAATCTAGCCATGTATCCTTGAGTGATTTTAAGCTGGCTTTTTTCCTTCGTATGTAATCGATCAATTCAAATAAATCTTGTGTACTACGAGTAATTCGAGTTAAATCTGTAACATAAATGGTGTCACCATCTTGTAAGTCCTCTAACATTTTTTGAAGTTGCTCACGTTCCTTCGTTGCCCCAGAAACTTTTTCTTCGTATATAATATCCATTCCGAATTCGCTTAGCTGCTGAAATTGTCTTGAAGGGTTTTGACTAGTTGAACTGACACGTACATAACCAATTTTCCGCAAAATATCACCTCACTTTTGAGACAAGTCTTATGAGACGCTCTTAACTATGATTTTACCAGTCTACTTCATTTGTATCAATAGAGTACACTCTATTGATATATAATTGAACTAATAAATTGAAAAATACAGAAATGGGATGATATTGAATGAAAATTGCGAGAGGTAGAGAATTGCTTACACCGGAACAGAGACAGTCTTTTATGCAAATCCCTGAAGATGAATGGATATTGGGGACCTACTTCACTTTTTCCAATCGTGATTTAGAAATAGTTAATAAGCGAAGGAGGGAAGAAAACCGTTTAGGGTTTGCCGTTCAATTAGCTGTTCTTCGGTATCCCGGTTGGCCATACACTCATATCAAAAGCATCCCAGATTTGGTCATACAATATATATCGAAACAGATTGGTGCTAGTCCATCCTCGCTTGATCATTATCCTCAAAGGGAAAATACACTTTGGGATCATTTGAAAGAAATTCGAAGTGAATATGACTTTGTAACTTTTACCCTGAGTGAATATCGAATGACGTTTAAGTACCTTCATCAATTAGCTTTGGAAAATGGTGATACTATTCATCTACTGCATGAATGCATAGATTTTCTAAGAAAAAACAAAATTATACTGCCTGCTATCACTACACTTGAAAGAATGGTGTGGGAAGCAAGGGCGATGGCTGAAAAGAAGCTATTTAATACAGTTAGTAGATCTCTTACAAATGAGCAAAAAGAAAAACTTGAAGAGATTATTACTTCGCAGCATCCATCCGAATCCAATAAAACGATATTGGGTTGGTTAAAGGAACCACCGGGTCATCCTTCACCCGAAACTTTTCTAAAAGTAATAGAACGACTTGAATACCTACGAGAAATGGAATTAGAAACAGTGCAAATTAGCCATTTGCATCGTAATCGTCTATTACAGCTTTCTCGCTTAGGTTCAAGATACGAACCGTATGCGTTCCGTGACTTTCAAGAAAATAAACGTTATTCGATATTAGCCGTCTATTTATTACAACTTACTCAGGAGCTAACAGATAAAGCGTTTGAAATTCATGATAGGCAAATACTTAGTTTGTTATCAAAAGGCCGTAAGGCTCAAGAGGAAATCCAGAAACAAAACGGTAAAAAGCTAAATGAGAAAGTTATACACTTTACGAACATCGGACAAGCATTAATTAAAGCAAGAGAGGAAAAACTAGACGTTTTTAAGGTTTTAGAATCAGTTATTGAATGGAATACCTTTGTCTGTTCAGTAGAAGAGGCTCAGGAGCTTGCACGTCCTGCCGACTATGATTATTTGGACTTACTGCAAAAACGATTTTATTCACTTAGAAAATATACGCCAACGCTATTAAGGGTACTGGAATTTCATTCTACAAAGGCAAATGAACCACTTTTACAAGCCGTAGAGATTATTCGAGGAATGAACGAATCCGGAAAGCGAAAAGTGCCTGATGACTCACCCGTGGATTTTATTTCAAAACGATGGAAAAAGCATTTATATGAGGATGATGGTACAACAATTAATCGTCATTACTATGAAATGGCTGTTTTAACAGAACTTCGGGAGCATGTTCGTGCAGGAGATGTTTCCATTGTTGGCAGTAGACAATATAGGGATTTTGAGGAATATTTGTTTTCGGAAGATACATGGAATCAATCGAAGGGGAATACGAGATTATCAGTTAATTTATCATTCGAAGATTATATAACGGAGAGAACCAGCAGCCTTAATGAAAGGTTAAAATGGTTAGCTGCCAATTCCAACAAGTTGGATGGAGTTTCTCTTGAAAAAGGAAAACTGTCACTTGCACGCTTAGAAAAAGATGTTCCAGAAGAAGCAAAAAAGTTTAGTGCAAGCCTTTATCAGATGCTACCAAGAATAAAATTAACCGATTTACTCATGGATGTTGCTCATATAACAGGATTTCATGAGCAATTCACCCATGCTTCCAATAATCGAAAACCAGATAAAGAAGAAACAATCATTATCATGGCTGCCCTTTTAGGGATGGGAATGAATATTGGCTTGAGCAAGATGGCCGAAGCCACACCCGGACTTACATATAAGCAACTAGCTAATGTATCTCAATGGCGCATGTATGAAGATGCAATGAATAAAGCCCAAGCCATTTTAGTAAATTTTCATCATAAATTACAGTTGTCCTCCTATTGGGGCGACGGTACAACATCCTCGTCAGATGGTATGAGAATGCAGCTAGGTGTTTCATCACTGCATGCAGATGCAAACCCACATTACGGGACTGGAAAAGGAGCAACTATCTACCGTTTTACTAGTGATCAATTCTCTTCTTATTACACAAAGATTATACATACAAATTCAAGGGATGCTATTCATGTTTTGGATGGATTGTTGCACCACGAGACGGATCTAAATATAGAAGAGCATTATACAGACACAGCTGGTTACACAGACCAAATATTCGGACTGACTCATTTATTAGGATTTAAATTTGCTCCTAGAATAAGAGATTTATCAGACTCGAAATTATTTACAATAGATAAAGCAAGTGAGTATCCAAAATTAGAAGCCATTTTACGTGGACAAATAAATAAAAAGGTCATTAAAGAAAATTATGAGGATGTTTTGCGATTAGCTCATTCTATAAGGGAGGGAACAGTTTCAGCCTCCCTTATAATGGGGAAACTAGGTTCCTATTCAAGACAAAACAGCTTAGCTACCGCCTTACGTGAGATGGGCCGAATAGAAAAAACGATCTTTATTTTGAATTACATTTCAGATGAATCATTAAGAAGAAAAATACAAAGAGGATTGAATAAAGGAGAAGCCATGAATGGATTAGCAAGGGCTATTTTCTTTGGAAAACAAGGTGAGCTTAGAGAACGAACCATACAGCATCAATTGCAAAGGGCCAGTGCCTTAAACATAATCATTAATGCCATCAGTATCTGGAATACCTTACATCTAACAAAAGCAGTTGAATATCAAAAACAGTCTGGTAGTTTTAATGAAGAATTATTGCACCATATATCGCCTCTAGGTTGGGAACATATTAATTTACTAGGAGAATACCATTTTAATTCCGAGAAAATAGTCTCGTTAGATTCTTTAAGACCATTGAAATTTTCTTAACGTTGTTAAAAATGGGGGAATCGTCTCGAAAATGTGCTTAGCGTTGTAAATCCGCATTTTCCTGACGGGACCCCAACAAGGGCTGGTGCTAATCGCACCGTAACGCCCTAAAAGAAAATGAAATACTTGCTCCGCATTATTAATATTTGCTTAATAAATATTCAACCCATTGTAGACACAACAAGTGTACAAAACATCCAATATCGGAAATTTGATGTTATAGACCTAACGTAGAATACATAGAATCCTATATATATTGTTAATTAATAAGCCATATTATCAATTGTTATAATACGTGTACTAATCCTCTAGTTGTTAGATTCTTCTAGTTCTATCGTATGGTTCTTCTTGTTTGTTAATTTCTCTATATTCGTTTTCTATTAGTAGAGTCGAGCGAGTAGAGCCTAGACAGCGGACACCCATCTTATATAAAGAGCATTTCGTGACCCCCCCCCTTAAATCGCTCTACGACAACGTTTTACAGTAGATAAAGAAATATCTAGCTTATCGGCTATTTGAGCATTCGATAACCCTTTTTCATGTAATTCCTTTACTTTAGCAACAAGCTCTTTTTTAGCAGCTTCGCGTGGCGTTAAACCGTCCTCATTTCGAGGTGTTCGACGCTCATTATTTCGCTGATACTTAACCTCTTTGCTAATAATAGTTTTGAGGTACTTTTGCTCCTCAACAGTGATTGCTAGCAATTCAATAAGCTTACGATTACTAAAATTATAACCTCGCATTTTATACACGCCTGCTTGCAATTTAAGCTCCTCTGGTGATTTACCTTGTATATCTCTGAACATTTTAACGGATGATGACACATAAGATTTAACTTCATCCTCTGTCAAAGGCTCTAAAAAGCTGTCATTAAGATTTAAAGTATTGTACAACGCTGTTTTTTCGTCTTGATGCACCAACAACATCCAATAGTGATAAATGTATATCAACGTATCCCTAAAGCCCGTTACATCATAATTTCGCAACTTACAGAGCATCTCGAAATCTCTCGCTCTCGTAATATTTAGATTATAAACATTGTGTAGGTGCTTAATATTACGCTTCGTATGTTGAGCAAGCTTGTCCTTACGTCGTCTTTCATTATCAGCTAACATCTCCTCATATTGACCATCAAAATTAAGATACTCTTGCATAATACGCATTGTGTACGTTGCTTGAGGATTGAATGTTACTATCTGAACACGTTTATCCGCTTTCGTTTTACTTCCAGGCACACGTAACACCCTTGATACATCTAATGCTTGTGCATCAGCACCAATATCCTTGAAAATGTCGTACAAATAGCGTTGGATATGCTCATATAGCCGAGTTACTTTCGGAAATTTACCAGGAGCAGATTCGGTTTTCCAAATCGCATAATAACCATTCCCCGAATCAATGATACAAGTTGGTTCGGGCACAGTTTCACGCTTTACTTCATGTTGGATGGCTCGTAGAGCATCCTCCTTACTCACGCCTATTTTTAAGCAATCAATGTCCAAAAAGAAAGCATTTAAGTGTCGTACATTACGCTTTGCACGTGACGGACGGAAGAATGTATTGACCGACAAATAGCACGTACCCTCCAAGTTCAAATAATAAGCCAACAAATCAAGTGGCACAGATGTTTGAGTAAATTTACCTCTCTCTTTTTTAGCGACAGCAATATACCCACAATCATCCTCGTACATCGTACTAATATAATTATCAAGTGTAATTGTTGGCAAAGCACTTGATACATATGTATCCGCCATATCTATTGCTGTTAAGTTTTCTGGTTTTAACAATCCCATAAAAAAAACGACCTCCTTTCAAATTTGAAAAGAAGCCGTCCCAAAAATCATTTAAATAAAGACTAAAAATGCTAATAGTTAAGAAGTATTAATACATTAATAGTTGTAAAAACACTTAAAAACACATATAATAGTCTTAATTTATGGAGTGCCGTACATCTAATCTCAACAAACTTTGGTCAGGGCGTTGATTCTGGTGGAACGGCTTCTTTTTTTTGTCTGTTTTTCTAGTATTATACTATATCTCTATCAAATTAATATATTTTTTAGCTATCGGCTGCACCGATCCATTTGCAAAGCAAATGGATTCAAGCTGCTTCCCCTACTCTTCGAATAGATATATTTAAAGCATCCGTAAGCATTACCCCGTTTTTGCTCAAATCAATTTCCACTCGTGATTCGCCATTATCATTTTTTTTATTCGCTGCTGAATTAAATTTAGAAAGTTGTAGTTCGTTGACGAATACAAGTTTAATTTCGAAATTTAAAAGCGATTCACGAACGAATAAAGAAAATAATTTATAGATTACAGATAGATTTTTTACAATCTTTTTGTATTCGGCTTTTTCCTGGGTTACTAAGTAATCCACGTCAATTGTTAATCGCTCGTCATCCCACACAACGCCCGCTATATCCATGTTTGTCAGCACTTTAGGGAGTGATACATCCTCATGCCATTCATATGTTCGAGGTTCTTTAAATACTGCGTCGATTTCTTTCAGTTCTGCATCAAGTGTCCCACCCTTGTTGTTTTTGCTCTTTTGCCCAAATTCCAAAGCTTTATTTTTAATATCCTCCGATTGCTTAAGATAACGTGTGTAATCATTAGTAGGTTCAAAATGGATGTAATCCAACGGCATAGATCTAAACACATTGATAATCTTCCTAAAATAAAGCAGATTCTGATTTTGTTTGTAAGCATAGCTGGAGGCATTAGACCGCCAATGCTTTACTAAGTCAACAATTGAATGTTTTGTTAAGAACATTTTAAATCGGTCATATATCATCGCAGCTCGCAACACACGTTTTTCAATCTTATTCGGAGAAAGGTGCTTACGGTTGAGAGTATTAGCTCCAATCGTATTCGGCAGCCTCATAAAGTGTGCTGTAGCGTATTTTGACAGGTACAAAATGCGTGTGCGAACTGGATTATAACTTAATGAAATATACTCTTGCTGCAAAACCTCCTCTTTGACCAATTTCGATATAAGCTTTTGAGCTTTAGAAAAATTCATTTGTGAATCAGTTAAGCATAAAAAATCAATCAGAACCGGTGCGGAAATTAATCTATCACCAACATAATAGATTATGTTAAGCACGTCACGATGTTTGGTACATAACATATTGCGAACTTCATCTTTTCGCAGCGTCTCACGCTGCTTTTTTTCTTCATAATTCAATGGTATCACCTCCTAATCAGATTCTTTGTGGTTCGTATTTCAACTTCATCACTTGTACAAACTCAGCTTTGGCTTGCAGTTCGGCATGACCGTAGCTATTGGTAGCGACTTCGTAGCCAATTCGTATGCCTTCTTCCGTTTCGTAAACTGCATCTACAGCCGATATATCTCGTGATTTATAAGCAGCTTCTAGCTGATCGGCACGTGCAACATCTCCTTGATTGCGTAAATCTTCGATATGGGCTAAAAATTCGCTCCGAATTTCAGATTCGGTCATCCATGTACTACGCTCATGTTCACCAAGCGAAAAATACTTATTAGCAATCGCGATATCGTGTTGAGGCGAAACGGATTGATAATAGCTATGCTCACGACCATCTCGATGGTCATAAAAATCACGTCCAACCTCCGTCAATTTGTAGCAATGATCTAGCTGCTTAGATTGATTACGATAGCTCACTTTTTCCAGGTATCCTTGCTTAACAAAGTTTCGGATGCGTTTATCGGACATACCACATTCATTGAGTTGTTCGGATGTGATATGACCGACTTTCGAAATGGCTGATAATGCAGTCGCATCAGTAGCCATATATGTTTTGATGTATTGTTTTTTGGCCAACGATAACACCTCCTTTAGTGTGATAAATTTGGGGCATGAGCCACGATGGAGCGATGCAACCGAATAGGGAGCATTGATTTATCGTGGGCAACATGCAGAGAAACGGTGATTCGAAATGTGACCGAATAGGGAGCATTTTGAGCCACTGTTGAACGTAATGTTGCAACTCCAATAGCAGAGAAATGTGACCGAATAGGGAGCATTTTTTTGCTATTGGGCAATCGTAGATTGCAGGCAGACCGAAACGAGTGACTGTACGTTATCCAGCCACAACTTGTTGGGGTACGCTTTGGATAACGACAGGCGTTTACGAGTGGAGGTCTGCCATGCTCGACACTTTGAAAAAGTGTTGATGCATGAATCTTTTGAGTGGTTTTTGTGAGCAAAAATCATGCTCTGTTGACTTGCGACTGCTATATTATAGATTTTTGGGCCTCATAATATTCCAAAGGAATGTTATGAGGCCCAAAAAATCGAATAATATAAAGCAAAAAGATACAAAAATAGACGGGACGGCTGTTTTTGTATCTTTTTCGCAAGGCAATAAAAAAGTACCTGAACAGACACTTTTTCCTCTTCTTTTTTGTGCTGTATTAATCAAACTGCAAGTGTTCAGACAAATATATTTAACGAATCGACTTGCGTCTATTAAGAGGTAACTTCATAAAATTCCGAAATCTGGCGAAACCCCTTAGTGCTTATTACAAAGATTTCTTAAATGTTTTCAAAGAAACTTTCTTTATTACAGGATTTTTTAAAATGTTTTTAACAAAGCTTGCTTCTTTACAAGGGTTTTTTTAATGCTTTTAACAAGGAGTCAGCCACCAAAAATCGGATATTATACGCTAAGAGATAACCAAAAACGAACGTTTATAAAATATACGTTTTAACAGTGCTTTCCCTAAATGGAACGTAAAAAATTATATAAAGATGGGCTTTTTGCTTTTGCAAAATCAAATGGTATGCCATATAATTAATTGTACAACATATTGTACAATGGAGGTGTGGAAATGGAAGCAGTAACGTACTCAAATTTCCGTCAAAATTTACGTGGCTATATGAAACAAATCAATGAAGATTCAGATACATTTATTGTGACAAGTAAAGACGTAGAAGATACGGTTGTTGTCATGTCTAAGCGTGATTATGATGCGATGCAAGAAACGCTGCGTACCTTGTCAAATGCGTATGTGATGGATAAAATTCGTCGAGGCGATGAACAATTCCAAACGGGTGAAGCGAAAATTCATGAATTAATTGAGGTTGAAGATGATTAAAGTTTGGTCAGATGATGCTTGGGCAGATTATATGTACTGGCATGATCAAGGTGATAAAAGCACCATCAAAAAAATAAATCGGTTAATCAAAGACATTGACCGCAATCCATTTGAAGGAATTGGGAAGCCTGAGCCTTTAAAATATGAATTGTCAGGGAAATGGTCCCGTCGTATTACAGATGAACATCGTTTAATTTATCGTATAGCCAATGACATGATTTATATTTATTCCGCAAAAGATCATTATGTTTAAAATGTTAGTTAAAACTGTCATAAAATCAGGCTAAAAATATGCATGATTTTATGCACAGGGCTCCAGCTGCCACATGCCAACAATCACGCTCAAATTGCTGGTATTCATGGGTTTGTAGAAAACTGCATAAAAAGCTGTATAACAAATGTTCCACTTAAAAAGGCAAAAACGCTGTTACATCAACGTTTTTGCCTTTTTGGTGTGTTCCCAAACTTGCATTTGGGAACGTTATTTTGTATGTGTTTGTATAATTTAAACTAAAGGATTCCATTAGTTTAAAAAGCTAATATTATTATATGTTATTTTTAGGTTCATTTAATAATAATGGCTTTTTACTTTGTCGGTTTATTAAAAGAATTATCCCAGCTTGTATAGTCATCGATAAAACAAGAAGGATTAAATGTGTAAAACCATGACCAATCCATGAAAAAATATAGTAAAGTGGTGCTGATGAAAGGTACGAAATATATTGATTTTTAGTTAAAATAAAAATAATTGTTGAGATACAAGAAGTCACTAATAAAACCTCTAAAATAATTCTAGCAAATTTAAAATCAAAAGAATTCATGTAATAAAGTTCATTAAATAATTCCATTTTTATTCCTCCTGGTTTATTTTTTAAAGAACACCCTCTCTTTAAATATATTTTAACATTTTTTGGGATAATGGTGAAAGGAAAGATAAACATTCCCAAAGCGACGTTTGGACACACATCAAAAAGCCACGAATGTTGTGATATCAACGTTTCGTGGCTTTTCTTGTGAACATTGTTTATGCATCTTTTTATACAAACCACATAAATGTTGATGTAGCAGCCTTTTTACTTGTTTGGTTTATTCTTCACTTTGCATAAAATCGTGTATATTTAAAGAACTACAAAAAAGGCATAAAGAGCATTTTTTGCTTCTAAAAAACACAAAGAGGTGTAACGATGAAACGAGAAGATATTGACTTAATCCAACGTTGGTTATACTACGATCAAGTAAGTGAGCAAGATGTGCATCATCGAATTATTGAATATCGTCTCCAAAATTTTGATGTATCCGCAGCCATCGAAATTGCCAAACTACAAAAGCAGTATGAGCAAGGGCATCTTTCATTAGAGAAGCTACAAGAAGTGTATAAACAGTACCAAGTGAAATAGGATCTATTCGATTGCTCGCATCGGTGCTTTCTCTAAAAGCCGAATAACCCTTTCATATTGTTTCTCTGTCTCTTCAAACTCTTTTCGAAAAACTCTTGTGACCAAAAATGACGCCAATGTTTTCCCTACAGCCACAATATCACCTGGTTGAAGATTGACATCACGTAAATGTTTAGGAATATGCCAAGTATAGGGTTTAGGATATAGCTTCAGTATGTCACTATCTTTTTTTCTTTTATTTACCGTACTTCCTTGAAGTTGCTTGCCTTTCCACTTAAAAAGGAAACTACTCAATCTGCTAAGGCTACTCTTTTTTTGATACTGTTTTGAATACAAATTATTGTATTTTTTTAAGTTATATTGTTATAGTGACAAAAGAGAAAATTTAGATAAAGATTTTCTGAAAAAAATATTACAACGAGGTGTATTCTCAATGAGTAAAGTTGCAGTTATTACAGGTTCAGCTGGTGGTTTAGGTCGTGGCATTGCAGAACGTTTAATTAAAGACGGTTTCAAGGTAGTATTGCACGATATTAATCAAGAGTTATTAAATACCACTCTAGAAGAACTAAAATCTCAAAATGCTGATGTAATTGGCGTTGTAGGAGATGTTTCAAAACAAACAGATCAATTTAATCTTGTTCAAAAAGCAGTAGAAACATTTGGACGTTTAGATGTATTTATAAATAATGCCGGTATTGACGCAGTTAAACCTTTCCTAGAGATCGATGAAAAAGAATTAAATCGCTTATTTAACATCAACGTAAACGGTGTTGTATTTGGTACACAAGCTGCTGCTAAACAATTTATCGTACAAGGCTCAAAAGGTAAAATAATTAATGCTTGTAGTATCGCAGGACACGAATCATTCGAAATGTTAGGTACTTATTCTGCCACAAAACATGCAGTACGTTCATTCACACATTCAGCTGCAAAAGAACTTGCAAAACATCAAATTACAGTTAACGCCTACTGCCCAGGTATTGCGAAAACAAAAATGTGGGATCGCATTGATGAAGAAATGGTGCATTACAGCAATGGCGCTTTAAAACCAGGAGAG
The DNA here is from genome assembly GCF_042920265.1 of Lysinibacillus sp. KU-BSD001. Classification (NCBI taxonomy): domain Bacteria; kingdom Bacillati; phylum Bacillota; class Bacilli; order Caryophanales; family Bacillaceae; genus Lysinibacillus; species Lysinibacillus sp. KU-BSD001. Next base: position 100,346 of record NZ_JBDQZI010000015.1, read on the forward strand.
GCATTTGCTAAATATTCTGAAGGTATCGCGTTACAACGTTACCAAACACCAGAAGACGTAGCAAATCTTGTTTCATTCTTAGCTTCTGATGATGCAGATTATATTACAGGTCAAGCAATCTTAACAGACGGTGGCTTAGTTTACCGCTAAACTGCAAGACAACTACTTATGCTTTATTGAGTTTACGAAAGGTTGTCAATAAAAAGAGCAGGGTTCCAGGAACTCTGCTCTTTTTTATGAGATTTATTCTTGTTGTGATGAAGAAACAGTCCTGTAATTAGTTGCTAAATAACTTAATTTACTTAATATAGCGATTTACTATCAGAAAGTATGCTGTAGCACTAATGAAGATGAAATTAAAAATCACCCCTTAACAAGCTCTTTTAAACGTTGGGTGTTACAGACCTTAAGTGCAAACCAATAGGTCTCACACAGACGTTTTTCTACCTTATTTTTACAAGAAATTAACTATTCACAATAACATTTGATTAAAACCATTTTTATAGGGCTTTTACACTTAATTTTTAAAAATTAAATAAATAAATAAAAAAATAGCTAAAAAAACCTTTAAATAAGCCTTTTGATAAAAAGAATTCATTATCAGGCTAGGTCTCTTTTACTTCGTAAAAGAGACCTAGCCTGATATCGTCTTTAATTTTATTTTCATTTTAAAAAACAACAAAAGCCCTTAAAAGCCTTTAGAGGGCTTTTAAGGGCTTTTTTAATTATTCTTGATAAAATATACATTTTTATTATTTAAACGCCTTACAGACAATCCTGAACGGTTTTAATGACGAAATAATTCATTACTGTTAAATCACCTTTATTTATGTTCATTTGATAACAAATCCACAAAAAAAAGCTTAAGTCAATTCAACTCAAGCCAAATCATCATCTGCTGATGTCACTAAAACACTAAGCCCCTTGTCACCATAATCCCACATTTTAATTTCTGGCGTCACACCCTCTGGTAACGTAAAAAAACATCGCTCTGACGGTCTGATAATGTCTCTATCAGCTGTGCATCCATATACATAGGTAGCTGGATGTATCAATACGTCTCGCCCTGTATCATTGTAATAGAGAAGTTGCATTCACCTTATCACCCTTTCTCTTCAATAAGCATCTAAAAACGCTTCTAAAGCTAAATACATAACATCTGACTTATTTAATCGCTCCTGCTCACAAAATACGTCTAAACGCTCACCAATAGCCTTATCGATCACAATAGTTTTACGTGTTTTTTCTCCTTGTGGAATCCCCTTTACTCGTTCATGAACAGATGGCTTCGCTTCCAAAACATTTATACCCTCTTTAGAATTACGCCACTCCTGAAGCATCTCCAAAATCATATTTACTTCATCTGAGGTGAACTGCATGGGAACAGTAGATGAAATAGAGTTCACAGCAAGTTCACCTCGACGCACACCTAGTTCACCCGTAGTCATATGCAATTCACCTTCACTCATATTAGTATGAACTTTAGATGAATTACGTTTCACCTGAAGATTACCTTGTTTCACATAATCAAAAATCGATTTATTTAACGGTTCTTCACCTGCTCCAACATAATGCCATCCTTTGGGAGCACGATTACTAAATTCATAACCAGCAGCCTTTAAAGCAGCTCTAAAAGGCTTTTCAGAAATCCCCTCAATGGCTTTTGCAACATCCCCTGTTTTAATACCATCCATCTTTAAAGCAACTAAAATTGATTTAATTGTTGTATCAGGTAAAAACATACCCTATTCATCCCCATTTCACATCAGATCATCTATGTATTACTCTATATTATTCTAGGTGAAATCAAATTCACCTCTAATTCACAAGTAAATAGTCGGCATAGTCTAATCATATAAAACAAGTATAAAAGCGTATGGCTACGCCGCGATGCTCCCCAACAAGGGGTAGCGTCAGGAAAATGCGGATTTACAACGCTAAGGAAATTCCCATACTAAAAAGCCAAATTTCTCAACATCAATTGAGAAATTTGGCTTTTTCCGTTGCTCAGTTAAAGCGTCCTTT
>NZ_JBDQZI010000016.1:0-93454 GCF_042920265.1 Lysinibacillus sp. KU-BSD001
CAAGTAAGTAAGACCCCTGAAAGACGATCAGGTAGATAGGTTCGAGGTGGAAGTGTGGCGACACATGGAGCTGACGAATACTAATCGGTCGAGGACTTAACCACATTTTGTTTGCACAATGTATCGTTTATCCAGTTTTGAAAGAATAATTTCTTTCAATTAAATAATCAGTCTAGTGATGATGGCAAAGAGGTCACACCCGTTCCCATACCGAACACGGAAGTTAAGCTCTTTAGCGCCGATGGTAGTTGGGGGCTTCCCCCTGTGAGAGTAGGACGTCGCTAGGCAAACAAAGACTCGATGATATCGGGTCTTTTTTATCGTTACCCGACAGAAGACGTCTACTTCAAGGAATGAGAAGGAGATAGCCCAATGAGTAAGTGGGGGATGATTGTTTTCTGTCAGATGTTAATATATACAAGATAAAAGTATGGATTGATTTTACAAAAGAAGATATTTTAATCGCTTTTTCAAAAAAGTATTGTTAATAGTATATTCTTTTGCTATAATAACAAAGTCGAAGAAAGATAAATAATAAAAAATGGTCCCGTGGTGTAGCGGTTAACATGCCTGCCTGTCACGCAGGAGATCGCCGGTTCGATCCCGGTCGGGACCGCCATTTTTGTTTTTATAAGAATTATTCTTATAAAGACTTTTTTTTTGCCTAAATTTAGCGTGTACTTCTGTTATGGTAAGTACACGCTTTTTTAAATTTTTAGAAAATCACTTACCTTCTATAGATATGAAAATCACATTTGATGATTCCTTTATCCCGAATAGGTTAGACATTGTCAATGAAGCCTATGAATCCATAATTATAGAGTATCCAAAGGCGATTGGACCGAATGAATATGAAATGACCTTTCAGCTAGTATCGGGGAAGATATTCCTCTAGGTAATGCCAATTTCAAAAATAGAAATAGAACCATCCGCCATTGTCACAATTCCGGTAAAGTAATTATGCTAAATGAGTACTCGTACCACAAGAAATGCATATCTTGAAAGTACATGTATTTTGGAGGTGCGGGTGATCTTATACAAGCCAGTCATACGAATCGTGTTATGGCCTATCATTATGATGAGCTTTGTTTCGTGTTCTTCCATTAAAATAAGTAGTGTGGAAGATTCAAATTCATTTATTTGGCAAAAATATATGAATGAAGACGAGTATAGGCAACTAGAGCCAGGTATGTCCTATATGGAAGCCGTAGAAATTGCACGTGGACGTGGGAAGCAACTAGATGACAATACGTACGTGTGGCCAGACGAACTGTTAATGACCCAAGCTTATGAAGTTTATTTTGAGGAAGATCAGTTAGTATCTAAACGGATTATTGAAAAAAGAGGGCATTCAATGAGATAAGAACTAGAGAAAAGACGTCTCGTTAAGGGATGTCTTTTCATTTTCAGCTATCCTTTTAGGTACAACCCTTTGAACATTTATCTGCCTTACAGTAAACTAGAAGTAATGGATTTTGGAGGAGAACGGCATGGAATTTGAAAAGCATATCTATACAATGGAAGAGACGCAAGCATTGGCACATCGTCTAGCAGAGTTACTGGAAGTACAGTATACCCTTACCCTTGAAGGGGATTTAGGGGCAGGTAAAACAACGTTTACACAGGCATTAGCTAAAGGGTTAGGCATTACACGTACAGTGAATAGTCCAACGTTCACGATTATGAAGCAGTATAATGGGCGTTTACCACTCAATCATTTAGACGTGTATCGTTTGGCAGATAGTGATGAGGATTTAGGATGGGATGAAATTTTTTATGGCGATGCGGTAACGGTTGTTGAATGGGCACACTTAATAGCAAGTGAGCTACCAGAAGAGCGATTAGCCATTGAAATTAAACGTATCAATGATACAGAACGTATATTTACATTTAAACCGATGGGCGAAAAGTACGTCCAGCTTTGTGAGGAGTTATTCAAATGATTTGGTTAGGGATTGATACTGCAAATGCACCGCTTTCTGTCGCTATCGTAGAGGATGGAAAAGTAGTAGCAGAAGTTGTCCAACATATAAAAAGAACACATTCTATCGGGGCCATGCCAGCTGTTGAAGAATTATTTACGAAGGCCAACATGAAGCCAGCACAAATTGATGCCATTGCTGTGTCAGAGGGACCTGGTTCGTATACAGGTGTCCGCATAGGTGTCACGATTGCCAAAACACTCGCATGGACGTTAAAGAAGCCACTTGTGGGTGTATCCAGTCTACAGGCACTCGCAGCGAATGCAAAGCTATTTAATGGTGTGATTTGTCCATTATTTGATGCGCGCCGTCACAATGTTTATGCGGCTGCTTATCGCGGGGAGACATTAGAAGCTGTTATTTCAGATTATCACGATCATATTGATGGTTTAATCGAAAAGCTACAAGCATTACAGGAGCCTGTCTTATTTATTGGTACGGACGTAGCTGTGTTTTGGGATCAATTAAAAGAAGCGCTTGGAGATGCAGCAATTCGTGCATCGTATACACTAGACTTACCACGTGCAGCGGAGCTTGTGACGCTTGCACAAACACGTGAATTACCTGCTGTTGAAGCAGTTCACCATTTTGTACCAGAGTATCGTCGGATTGCCGAAGCGGAGGCAAACTGGATATCGGAACAAAAGAAGGTGGAACGATGATTACGTATCGTCAAATGACACCAGCAGATGTTGAAGCGGTATACGCGATTGAACTCGCAACCTTTCCAGCCCCATGGACGCTTGATTCATTTCATTATGAAATGCGTGAAAATCAGTTCGCCCATTATCTTGTTGCAGAAGATGCATCTGGTATTATCGGCTTTTGTGGCATGTGGTTAGTGATTGATGCGGCACAAATTACAAATGTTGCTGTTGTGGAGCGGATGCGTGGTCAAAAAATTGGGGAAGCCCTTATGCGCGAGGCCATGCGTGTAGCACGGGAGGCCGATATGGATACGATGAGTTTAGAAGTACGCGTCACAAATGAAGTCGCACAAAACCTTTACCGAAAGCTTGGGTTTCAAGATGGAGGCATTCGGAAAGGCTATTATACAGATAACGGGGAAGATGCCCTAGTAATGTGGGTGAATTTAAATGAGTAAATATATATTAGCAATTGAGACAAGCTGTGATGAAACGGCTGCAAGCATTATTAAAGATGGAACAGAAATTGTGTCGAATGTGGTTTCATCACAAATTGACAGTCATAAACGCTTTGGTGGGGTTGTACCTGAAATTGCATCGCGTCATCATGTGGAACAAATGACGATTGTCATCGAGGAATGTTTAGCACAGGCAGGGATGGAACCAGTGGATTTAACAGCCGTTGCTGTGACGGAGGGACCTGGTCTTGTGGGTGCGCTACTGATTGGCATTAATGCAGCAAAAGCATTTGCCTTTGCGCATAGTTTACCACTGATCCCAGTCCATCATATTGCAGGTCATATTTATGCGAATAATTTAGTGCAGCCGATGGAGTTTCCATTGCTCGCACTCGTCGTATCAGGTGGACATACCGAGCTTGTGTATATGAAAGAACACGGTAGCTTTGAGTTAATTGGCGAGACACGTGACGATGCAGCAGGGGAAGCGTATGATAAAGTTGCGCGTGTGTTAAATTTACCTTATCCAGGTGGTCCACATATTGACCGTTTGGCGCATGAAGCAGCGGAGGCAGTACCATTTCCGCGTGTATGGCTAGAGGAAGGCTCGTATGATTTTAGTTTTAGTGGCTTAAAATCAGCGGTTATTAACTATAAGCATAATATGGATCAGCGCGGTGAAGAGATTATTCCGGCCCATGTCGCAAAAGGCTTCCAAGATAGCGTAGTGGAAGTATTAACGGCTAAAACGCTGCGTGCTGCACGTGAATATAATGTCAAGCAAGTCATCGCAGCAGGTGGTGTATCAGCGAATAAAGGATTACGTACGTCGCTTGAAGAGGCATTTGCGAAAGAAGGCATTCCATTTTATGTGCCACCATTAAAGCTTTGTACAGACAATGCAGCGATGATTGGGGCAGCTGCGCATTATATGTATGAAGCAGGTGTACGTGGCGATATGAAAATGAATGGTAAGCCAGGTATGGAATTAGACAGCTGGATATAATTACTATTAGATGTTACGCGTCTGTCGTAGCATCTTTTTATTTTTTAAAACGTCTAAATCTGTTGTTTTTTGCATAGATTAAACTTAGTTATACAACAATTTCTATAATGTTAAATTTTTCTGAAAATTATCCACAGGCTTAGTGGTATTTTGCGAAATGTCAACACGAACATTCGTACTTATGCACAAATTGTGGATAACTTGTGCATAACTTGTGATTTACTGTTGTATTTTGTTGATTTTTTATTTAAAATATGTGGAAAAATAAAATGTGGATTGTGGATAATGTGTATAACTTTGTTGATATGTTGATATAAGTGCATTCTTATTGTGAATAAAATTGTGGAAATTTTTTTTGCAATGTGAATAAATAATGTCGATAATTGGAGAGGTATGTAGGGTATTTGATATATTGAAATAATAGTAGTAAAATCCCCCTGTCGTTTATAAAACGAAGGGGGATTTCATCTTATTATACAATTTCACATTGTCCATCACGATTGATGGAAAAGGCATTTACGTCTAGCCAGCACACTTACTTGGATCCTGCAATGCGTGTGGGGGAGGAGCAGACGCTTTTGCTCATATAGTATCTAATTCTTCATTAAGCTCAAGCCATTCCATTTCAAGTGTTTCATGCGCTTCTTTTGCTGTATCTAGCTTCGTTTGAATATCGAGCGCTTTTTCATGGTTGGAGAAGATAGCGGAATCGCATAATGCTTCTTCCAAGCTGGTGATGTCACTATCGAGCGCACTCATCTTTGTTTCGATATCTTCAATCGCGCGGCGAATTTGACGCTCGCGTTTTTTCGCCTCTTTGTCAATCGTAGAAGTTGATGTTTTCGCAGGTGTCGCAACGACATTTGTTTTCGTCGCTTGTGCTGCGGCTTTCATGGCAGCTAGCTCTTCTAATTCTTGCTTTTTCTCTACGTAATAATCATAGTCACCTAAATATTCAAATGCACCATCACCTGATAATTCGACTACTTTCGTTGCGATGCGGTTAATAAAGTAACGGTCATGCGATACGAATAGTAACGTACCTGGATAATCAATGAGCGCGTTTTCCAATATTTCTTTGCTATCTAAGTCTAAATGGTTCGTCGGCTCATCTAGTACAAGGAAATTACATTTCTGCATCATGAGCTTCGCTAATGCAAGACGTGCCTTCTCCCCACCTGATAATGAATTGACAGGTTTTGTGACATCATCGCCGCTAAATAAGAAGTTGCCAAGCACTGTCCGAATATCTTTTTCATTCATCAGTGGCCATTCATCCCATAACTCAGCCAGTACAGTTTTCTTGCTATGTAGCTTTGCCTGTTCTTGATCGTAGTAGCCGATCTGGACATTTGTACCATAGCGAATATCGCCCGTAATCGTTTCTAAATCTTGGACAATCGTTTTGAGTAATGTTGATTTTCCGACACCATTTGGCCCAACGAGTGCGATGCGGTCTTCACGGAAAATACGCATAGTAATGCCAGATGATACGGGTTTTCCTGGATAGCCGACAGAAAGGTGATCGACAGATAGTACATCATTTCCACTTTGGCGTTCAATGTCGAAGCCGAAGCTTGCGCTTTTTTCATCGCTATCTGGAGAGTCCATCCATTCTGTTCGCTCTAACATTTTCCGACGTGACTGTGCCATTTTTGTTGTCGAAGCGCGGGCAATATTTTTTTGGATAAATGCCTCTAGCTTTGCTTTTTCATCTTGTTGGCGCTCATACATTTTCATGTCGCGTTCGTAATTTTTGGCTTTGTCCTCTAAGTAAGCACTATAGTTACCGACATATTTTGTAACACGTGTGCGTGATACTTCATATACAATCGATACGACTTGATCTAAAAAGTAACGGTCATGAGAAACAATTAAAATGGCGCCATCGTAGCCTTTTAAGTAATTTTCAAGCCATGATAATGTTTCGATATCTAAATGGTTTGTCGGCTCATCGAGAATAAGTAAAGTTGGTTTCGATAATAAGAGCTTCGCGAGTGCAAGGCGTGTACGCTGCCCACCAGATAATGAGCGAATGGGTTTCTCATAGTCCGCTGGGAAAAACTGCATACCGTGTAGCACTGCACGTGTATCGGCCTCATATTGATAACCACCTGCCTCTTTAAAATCATGCTGTAACTGGTCATATTCTGCCATCACACGCGCATACATTTCGCTATCTTCATACACAGTAGGGTCTGCCATTTTTTGCTCTAAACCGCGTAGCGTGCTCTCCATTTTACGCAGTTCCCCAAAGATTGTCATCATTTCGTCCCAAATAGAAAGGTCCGAATCAATCCCTGCATGTTGCTCTAAATACCCTACCTTCACATCTTTTGGAACAATAATTTCGCCGCTGTCATACGACATTTGGCCAGCAATTATTTTTAAGAGCGTTGATTTGCCAGCACCATTTCGACCGACGAGTGCGACGCGGTCACGGTATTGTACTTCAAGCTTTACTCCGCTTAACACCTCATCTGTTGCAAATGATTTATATAATTGATTTACTTGTAACACAATCATTTTTTACACCTCAGTTCATGTTTTAAGTTTAAATGATGGGGTAGTTGCATGCAATGATAGGTGCTTTACTAATAGGTAGTTGTTTAGTAAGATTATAACGATTTCCATTTGATTGTAGGAGGAACATGTGTGAACAAAGAGAATAAAATTCCACAGGCAACTACGAAAAGACTTCCTCTTTATTATCGTTTTATTCAAAACTTTGCGCAGGAAGGGAAGAAGCGTATTTCATCTCGAGAGCTGAGTGATGCAATGAAGATTGATTCAGCAACCATTCGCCGAGATTTTTCATATTTCGGTGCACTTGGGAAGAAGGGGTACGGTTATGATGTACAGCATTTATTGTCGTTTTTCCGAGAAACATTGGATCAAGACGAGGCAACAAATGTAGCATTAATCGGAGTTGGTAATTTAGGCAATGCATTTTTGAAATATAATTTCCAAAAAAATCATAATACGAGAATTGTTGTAGCATTCGATTCGAAAGCACCATATGAGGGAACGGAAATTAGTGACATTCCAGTTTTTCATCCAGATCGACTAGAAGAAATGTATGAAGAATATGAGGCGGAGTTAGCGATACTCACTGTATCATCACGCTCTGCACAAACGATGGCAGATCGGCTAGCGAAAATGAATGCAAAAGGCATTTTAAATTTTACGCCGGTTCGACTAACGGTACCAGAATCGATGAAACTAATGAATATCGATTTATCAGTAGAGTTGCAAGCGCTTATTTATTTAATTCGTAATAGTGACAATTGACGTAAATTTTTCACATTTAATCTATTAGCAAAAAGCGACTTATTACGGTAAAATGGTACATATACTAGAGGAGGTGGCTGTAGTGGTTGTGCATTTAAGTGCGATTACACCTGTAAGCCTAATTATCATCGGTGTTGTAGCTTTATTAATCTTCGGACCAAAAAAACTACCAGAGTTAGGACGAGCGATGGGTTCGACATTACGCGAATTCCGTCATGCAACAAAGGGGTTAACTGAAGACGATGATGATGTAAAAAAGACGGTTATTGAGCATAAAGATAACGATAAAGATAACGTAACTAAGTAATTTAAGGATGTCTGTTATATGAATCCGAAAGAACTCACTGTCGTAGAACATATGGAAGAACTGAGAAGTCGCCTCTTTGTTACAGCGATTTTCTTCGTACTTGCTTTATTTATTGGCTTTTTTACAGCTGAACCAATTATTAAATTTATTCAGTACAGTGAAGAAGCAGAAAATTTAACACTGAATGCTTTTAACGTAACCGATCCGTTAACGGTGTATTTACAAGTAACTGTTGCGGTGGCGGCTATATTAACGTCGCCTATTTTGCTGTATCAACTATGGTCTTTTATTACACCTGGTCTACATGAAACAGAGCGTAAAGCAACGTTAAAATATATTCCGTATTCGTTTTTCCTATTTATCGGTGGTATTGTATTCTCCTATTTTGTGTTATTACCATACATCATTAAATTTATGAATGGGTTATCACAAGATTTGGAGATTAAACAAACAATCGGTATTAACGCATACTTCTCGTTTTTATTTAAGCTACTCATTCCATTTGGATTCTTGTTCCAATTGCCTGTTGTCACAATGTTTTTATCGCGTATCGGTCTTGTAAGTCCGATATTAATGGTGAAATTCCGCAAGTATTCGTATTTCGTATTAATTGTGATTTCTGTTCTATTAGCACCACCGGACCTTGTGTCCAACGTAATTATTGCGATTCCATTATTTGTATTGTACGAAATTAGTATTTTGATTTCGCGTATCGGCTATAGAAAATACGAAATAGCGGAAGCAAAACGAATAAAAGAGCAAGAAGAACGCGAACGCGAGTTAAAAGTAGACGAGCTTTTAGCCGAGCAAAGAAGACAAATTGAAGAGATGCAAAAATAATAAGGATACCTACTTAGTTAGGTATTCCTTATTTTTTTTCAAATAATAATTGTTAGAAAATTGAAATTTTGAGCAGGTGAGATAGATGATAGATATTCAAATAATTGCCAATCGGCTACTAAAAGAGCTCAGTCCACTCATGGAGGCACCGCTGATCATTAGTGACCATAATGGATTTATTGTTGCAGCAACAGATGAAAGTAGAATGAATCAGTTTCATGAAGGGGTACTGACCGTCATTCGTGATCGTACGACACTGTATATTTCCAATACACAGGCCCATTCTTTCCAGGGGGCGCGGGGAGAAGTATTAACGCTTTTGTCGATCGATGAAATCCCGCTTGGTGTGCTTGGGATAGAAGGACCAATCGTACAAGTGGAACCTTATATTAAGATGGCAACAAAAGTGGCAGAAATGTTGATTGAACGGGCATTAATGAGTGAGGATTATGACCCTGAAGCACAGTTATTAGAGCTATTTCTAACAGAATTGCTCGGTGGACAGTTGACGAAGGAAGCCATACAGCAACAACTGAAAAAATTACATGTAGAAGCTATTTATGATCGCGTAGCCCTCATTGAATTAGATGTAAAGACAGAAGCGGTCGTCATTCGCCATTTAGTACATATTCAAATCATTCATCCTCAATTAATTATAGCACGGTGGAATGTGAATCAAATTGTATTGCTGATTCCAAAAGTATCCCGTGGCCCATTGCAAGATGCATTGCAATTGATCCATCAAAAGCTTGCGAAGTTAACACAATCTCATGTGAAAATGGGCATTGGAAATCGTCATCCATTTCATTTATTGGCGCTGTCATATCAAGAGGCGAATAGCGCATTGACGATTTGTACGAAGGAAAGAGCAATTGTATTTGAAGAAGATTTAAAGCTGGAGTTATTGTTGGTCGAAAGTACAAAAAAACACCGAGAAGAATATATAGAGCGTGTGTTGGGCCCCATCATGCATGAGCCAGAGCTAATGATGAACTTAGACATATGGATGAGTAATGATCAATCACTAAAAGAAGTGGCAGAACAACTACATATTCATAAAAACACTTTAAAGTATCGAATCAAGAAAATTGAACATTTACTTAACGTGAATTTGCGTAATACAGCAGACCAAGCTGCTTTATATATCGCGCTTTTACTTTATAAGCATCAATACATAACAAAGTAAATGGTTTGTCTAAAAGAACAAATAAATATGTATCTCCCCTAAAAAGTATGTCCTTTAAAACATATAATTTAATTTTTCTGAATAATAAAATAATCTTTGTTTGAAAGTCCAGTGTTATGGTACAGATGGAATAATATGACTTTCAACTTCAGAATTTAAAAAATTGTTTTATAACAGAAATGGGTTTAGGGGGATATAAACGATGAAACTTAAAAAGAGAAAATGGGCTTTAATTCCGACGTTAGCATTATCCGTATTACTAGCAGCTTGTGGAGGCGACGAAAAGGAAAAGAGCGCAACAGACACTGGTGAAGAAGAATATAACTTAAAGATGTCCGTAACAGTAGCCGATACAACAGCTTGGTTTGCTGGGGCGCAAAAATTAGCAGATGATATCGAAGCGGAAACAGATGGTCGTATTACAATCGATGTTTTTGCCAATGAACAATTATCAGGTGGGGATTCGGCAAAAGCGGTAGAAGGCTTAGCAAAAGGCTCGATTGACTTAACGTTTAATTCAACAATCATTTACTCTATTTTAGATGAGCGCTTTGGTGTAGTGAGTGCACCATTCTTATTTAATTCATTAGACGATGTAGATGCTGCATTTGCTGGAGACGGTGGAGAGTTACTATCTGATATTTTATTAGAGAAAAATGTTGTCGCTTTAGGTTTTGGGGAAAATGGATTCCGTCAAGTCACGAATAATAAAGGCCCAATTGCATCGCCAGCAGATTTTAAAGGCATGAAAATGCGTATTCCTGGTATTACGATGTATACAGATTTATTCCGTGGATATGGTGCGGATCCAGCCACAATGACTTGGTCTGAAGTATTTACAGCACTGCAACAAGGGACAATTGATGGACAAGAAAACCCAATCGATGTTATCTATTCATCAAAAATTGATGAAGTACAAGATTATTTAACATTATGGAACTATTCTTATGATCCACTTGTATTAGGGATTAACAAAGATTTATATGAGTCTATGAGTAAAGAAGACCAAGAATTATTTGATCGTTTAGGGAAAGAAGCAGCGGCTTACCAAGTACAACTGAATCGTGAGCGTTCAGCAGAACAACTGGAAGAGTTAAAAGAAAAAGGTATGGAAGTCAATGAATTAACAGACGAGCAATTACAAGCATTTAAGGATGCTTCGCAAGCAGTTTATGATAAATATACAGCTATTTGGGGTGAAGACTTACTTAAAGCGTTTCAAGCTGAGTAAGGAGTTAAAAATATGAAAGTGCTAGATTATTTTGAGGAAATTATTTTGTTTATTGCCTTTGCAGCGATGACAGTCATTACGTTCTTAAACGTCGTATCAAGAAATCTAGCAGGGATTTCCATTTCTTTTACAGAGGAAATTACGATTAACTTGCTAGTACTAATTACATTCCTTGGAGCAGCGGTTGGGGTGCGCAAATATGCGCACCTCGGCTTTACACTTTTGTTCGATAAAGGGAACAAAGCCATTCGCTTATTCATCGTCTTCTTTACAGGTATGATGGGCTTCATCTTATTTGGTATTCTTTTCTGGTACGGAGTGGAAATGGTTCAATTCCAAATCAAGATGAATCAAAAAACACCAGCACTTGGCATGCCACAATGGATTTTATCGTTAGCGCTACCGTTTGGGGCATTTATGTGTGTCGTGCGTACCGTACAAGTCGTAATGGAGGAAGCTAAAAACGTATCTCGTGGTGAAAAAACGGTAGAAGGAGATGACCAAACAGTATGACTGCTTTAATTTTGTTTGGAGTATTTATTCTCCTTGTAATGTTGCGTACACCGATAGCGATTGCGCTTGGTATCTCTTCCATGGTTATTCTTTTTATGAATAATGGCATGAGTAGCTTTGAGGTATTAACCGATTTAATGTACACGAGTGTTGCCAAATTCACGTTACTTGCGATCCCATTCTTCATTTTAGCTGGGGTAATTATGGAGCATATCGGGATTTCGAAACGTCTCATCGACTTTGCTCAAGCTTTAGTCGGGCATCGTAAAAGTGGAATTGCCTTAGTTACAGTCATCGTGGCTGTTTTCTTTGCTGCCATTTCAGGTTCAGGTCCTGCTACAGTTGCTGCAATTGGCGGTATTTTAATTCCGGCGATGGTGAAAAACGGTTACCGTAAAGAAACAGCAGGCGGTTTAGTCGCTTCTGCTGGTGCGATTGGGATTGTCATTCCGCCATCGATTGCCTTTATTATTTTTGCGTTAGTCGCGGGGAGTCAAATGCCCATTACGATTAACCGTCTGTTTATGGCAGGGATTATCCCAGGGATTTTAATAGGGGTTGCGCTGTATATCGCCGCAGTCTATGTACGTGCTCGCGATATGAAAAAGGGCTTATTTGTGCCTAGCGAAACAGAAGTTGTACATAAGCCTACAGGGAAAGAGCGTTGGCACGCATTTTTAAAAGCACTACCAGGTTTAATGATTCCGATCATTATTTTAGGTGGGATTTACGGTGGTATTTTTACACCAACAGAATCCGCCGTCGTCGCCGTTGTGTATAGTTTAATCGTTGGTTTATTTATTTCACCAAAGGGTTATGGCCAGCAGTTATTTATTATCTTTAAAGAAGCGTCCATTCAAACCGCGGTTGTAATGTTAATCGTCAGTGCGGCATCTGTTTTTGCGTATATTGTGACGACAGAGCAAATTGCCCAAACGCTATCAGATACATTACTAGGCTTTACAGATAATAAGATTATGATTTTACTATTAGTAAATGTTATCTTATTAATCGCGGGGGCATTTATTGATGCGATTTCCGCGTACTATATTTTCGTGCCGATTTTATTGCCGATTATGACGATGCTCGAAGTAGATCCAACTGTATTTGGTGTGTTTATGACGATCAACTTAGCGATTGGTTTATTTACACCACCAGTAGGATTAAACTTGTATGTCGCAGCGGGTTACTCTAAGTCGAATATAATCGAGATTTCGAAAGGGGTTATCCCATTTATCGTTGCGGCCATTTTCGTCCTTTTATTAGTAACGTATGTCCCAGTAATTTCGACATTCTTACCAGATTTACTCGGTGTGAAATAGTGTTATTGAATGAAAAAGTAGACAAGGTCTTTTAGGCTTTGTCTACTTTTTTAACGACATGTAAGCTGTCTGAAAAAGTAATCTATACTGTATATTTTTGGTGATTATCTACTATTGGTAGGTGTTCTGGCAACTCGCTTTCCGTGGGCTTGGCTTCAGTCTCCTCATCGCTTCGCTCTTGCGGGGCCTTCAGCTCAAGCTATTCCCACAGGAGTCTCGTCGCCGCCACACCTTTTTCATTTCTAAAAAATACAGACATAAAAATAGGAGTTATTTTACTTCTGGATAGCTCCTGTCTTTCTAACTAGGTGAGGAGAATGCTTTTGAGAAATATACAGGTGTATGCCATTTTATTATTCGTCATGATTTGGTGGGGATTAAATGTCACGATGTTAAAGGTGTTAACGACGCATTTGGATCCTTTAATTATGCAAAGTGTGCGTATTCTGCTAGCCGGCATGACGATCTTTGTGTTGTTGCTTTTATTTCGACAGAAGCTTTACGAGCGGATGATGCCATGGAAGTTTATTTTCATTGCGACTTTTTTTGGTGTAGTATGTCACCATTCGCTTTTAGCAATCGGTGTTGCGCAAACGACGGCCACAAAGACGACACTCATTTGTGGGTTAAGTCCTTTACTAACAGCATTGCTCGCTATTCTGTTTCGTGCCTCCACCTTTACGACATTGAAAACAGTCGGTTTTTTATTAGGTTTTACGGGAATCGGTATAGCGGTTGTAGAAGACCCGACTAATTTGACCTCGTTATCATGGGGGGACTTTTATGTATTCCTATCGATTTTTTTGCAGGCATTCAGCTTTTTTGCCATTCGAAAAGGCGCCCAAAGCATTTCACCTATTTTAATGACAGCTTATATGTTAGTCATTGGTGGTGTGGCTCTGATTGGCATGGGGGTTGTGTACGATGCAGGGGCTTACTTCGCCTTTTTACAAATCGATGCCACCGTATGGGCGATTTTTATTGCTTCTGCGGTGCTAGCAACAGCTGTCGGGCATAGCTTATATAATATGGCGATCAAGCATATTGGGGCAGCGGAAAGTGCCATCTTCACGAACTTTAATACGCTTTTTGCGCTAATTGGAGCTTATATTTTCTTAGGAGAGAAAATGCACCTACAACAGTATGTTGGCTGTGTATTCATTATTATGGCCGTAATTATTGGAACAGGCGGGTTAGATGCAAAATTAAAAGAATGGATTAAACGGAGAAGAGAGAAGGGGCCTTCAGAAGCATGTTGATATGACTGCCGCAGGAGCAATAGTTTTTCATGGATGATGATGAAAGAGTGAAGGGGTGTACTTGGAAGTTTTTACTTTCTGGACACCCTTACTTTTTTTAGTTAAAGAGTGACAGTCTTTCACCTTTCCCAAAGTGAGTGTAACTGTCGATAAAATGTAAAATACATTTTATCTAGTAGCTTGTCACTGCTGTTGTGTTTTTTGATAGATAGAAATTTTTTCTGTTGCATTGTGTGGTAATGCAGCAACTTGTTCGTAAAGTGTGGGGATTTTAAATCTTGTAAGCTGGGAGGATAAAAAGGTTTTGAATGCCTCAATATCAACTTTCTCAGAGCTTGCAAAAACGGATTTTACCGTTTCGCCCCATTCGATGTGTGAAGCACCTCCGTATAGCCACCATTGCATGGAAGAAAGGTCTACCTGTGCTATGCGTGGATGAGAGGCTGTTAATAAGTAGGCAATATGTGGCCCAAAGAAATGCGTCGTTTTTTCATTGACTACCGTATCGATCAGTGAATTAGGTGTAAATGTCGGTGTTAACACGCTTGTACCCCCGACAACAAATGCCACCATTAAAAATAGATGAAGCGGTGTAGAGTGGCTTAATGGCATCATAAGCAACAGACGACTTTCTGGCTTGATGTCCATTTCTGCTGCCATCAGATGTGCAACGGTTAAAATATGTCGATAAGTAAACAACACACCTTTTGGGTTACCAGTTGTACTAGAAGTGTAGAAAATCGTCGATAAATGATCTTCCTTTAAAAAGCATTCTATTTCAGTACTATCGCCATTACTTATCAAGTGCTCGAAGCTATCCCAGTCATGTATGGCTTCCCCCGTTTTAATTTTTATGTCGCCAACTGTTAAATTTGCCACATTTGCAAAGAGCCGCTCATGTATGATAATTGCTTTTGCATCAGCATGATTCATCACAAATTTGACTTCTTTTAAGGTGAATTTAGCATTAATCGGTACAACAATGGCACCAATACGTTGTACAGCAAAATAGCTAATGACAAACTCTAATACGTTCGGCATAAAGAGGATTACTTTATCACCTGGAAACACGCCTTTTTCGATCAGGGCGTCTGCCAATTGATTCACTAGTTTATTCAATTCACTGTAGGTCGTGCGTTTCCCCATACTCACAATCGCTTCAGCCTGTGGATATTTCCGTGCATTTCTTGCTAATACATTTGAACTGTTCATGTTACTTCCTCCCTCAATCGGTTTCACGTTTCTTGAAGTACTCAGATTTCCTAACTGTCTTACAGCAATACACTCTTTTTTGCTTAAGTTCTTCGTAATAGCATAATGTTCGAGAAGAAATATGAAATCGTTTAGCTACATATTAAACCGTATGTTGCACACAGATGACCTCCCTTTCTTGAATATTATTTTGAATTTTCTTACTATTATACCATTGATGTTCATGTAAATTTAAAGAGGAAAATCGAATAAAAGAGAAGAATATTAATTTAAAGAGAAAAACACCTACTGTGACAGTAAGTGTCTGATGGATTACTTCGGTACAGTGTCATACAACTGCAGGATTTTTTCGCCATACAATTGGACTACACAAACGAAGCTGTTTAATAAAATGTGCGCCACAATGGATGTGAGCAAACGCTTTGTTTTGTAATAGAGGAAGGCAAAGATTAAGCCGCAAATTGTATACAGAATAATGTGTGTAAAGTCAAAGTGAATCGCTGCAAATACAACCGCGCTAATGACAGCTGAAAATAAGAAATTTTGTACTTGGATTAACGAGCCAAATACAACGCGGCGGAAGACGAATTCTTCTAAGATAGGGCCGATCAGCGCAATAACAATAATCATGACGGGTGACAGTTTCGCAATTTCTACAAGCGTTGCTGTATTTTCAGAGCCTGCTTCAATACCGAGTAACATTTCGATATAGGCGCCGACGATTTGTCCGACAAACACCATGAAGAACCCGATAATGCCCCAGCCAATCGCTTGCGAGGTAGACGCTTTTTCTCCTTCGTATATGTTGAAAAAGCCTTTATCACGTAAGACAAGCAACCAAATAATCACAATGGAGATGATACCGAAAATAAAGGACCACCAGGCAGTAAGAATTACGCCCTTATCTTCTACTGGGGCATCAATTAAACTAAAGACAAAGTCGAGAGCTCCTGGTAAACGTAAAACCAATGCAGATAATTGAAAGACAAAAATATACGTTAACAAGATGAATAAAGCGGTTTTTAGAGACTTGCGTTTTTCTATAATTGTTGAATTCAAAACGAATAACTCCTTCTTTCTAAGACTATTATATATAAGTGTTAATTTCATTTTAGAGGATTATAGAAAGAAAACAAAATTTTTTAGTGTTCTGACTTGCAAAAAAAAATGGAATTTATTAATATAAGAATTGTGTTAGCACTCTAAGTTGATGAGTGCTAATAATGACACATAGACATTAATTTGTAGGAGGTTGTTTCACTTGTTAAGACCATTAGGTGATCGTATCATTATCGAACTAGTTGAGGTGGAAGAAAAAACAGCATTTGGTATCGTGCTTCCAGATTCAGCGAAAGAAAAACCACAAACAGGTAAAGTTGTGGCAGTAGGAACAGGTCGTGTTTTAGATAACGGCACTCGTGTCGAGCTTGACGTCAAAGAGGGCGATGAAATTATCTTCTCTAAATTCGCAGGCACAGAAGTGAAATACGACGGTCAAGAATACTTAATTTTACGCGAAAGCGACATCTTAGCAGTTATTGCTTAATTTCAAATTTAACTCGTAAATATCAAGCGCCCGTGACTTTCGCCGGCGCTTCGATGCTCAACAGATTCAGTATAAAAATAGTTTTATCATTTTAGGAGGGTATTTTCACATGGCAAAAGACATTAAGTTCTCAGAAGAAGCACGCTCATTAATGGCGGCTGGTGTTGATAAATTAGCGAATGCGGTAAAGGTAACGCTTGGACCAAAAGGCCGCAACGTTGTATTAGAGAAAAAATTCGGTTCTCCATTAATCACAAATGACGGTGTATCGATTGCCAAAGAAATCGAGCTTGAAAACCCATACGAAAACATGGGCGCAAAATTAGTAGCAGAAGTTGCTTCTAAAACAAACGAAATCGCTGGTGACGGGACAACAACAGCAACGGTTCTTGCACAAGCTATGATTCGTGAAGGCCTTAAAAACGTAACAGCTGGTGCAAACCCAGTAGGTATCCGTAAAGGGATCGACAAAGCAGTAGCAGCTGCTTTAACAGAATTACAACACATTTCTCGTCCAGTCGAAAACAAAGAAGCGATCGCGCAAGTAGCAGCAATCTCTTCAGCTGACGAAGAAATCGGTCAATATATTGCGGATGCAATGGAAAAAGTGGGTAACGACGGGGTTATTACAATCGAAGAGTCAAAAGGCTTCACAACGGAGCTTGACGTTGTAGAAGGTATGCAATTTGACCGCGGTTACTTATCTCACTATATGGTGACAGATACAGATAAAATGGAAGCGGTATTAGACAATCCATATATTTTAATTACGGATAAAAAGATTGCTAACATTCAAGAAGTACTGCCGGTATTAGAGCAAGTGGTACAACAAGGTCGTCCACTACTTATGATTGCTGAAGATGTTGAGGGTGAAGCATTAGCAACATTAGTAGTCAACAAATTACGTGGTACATTCCATGCTGTCGCAGTGAAAGCACCTGGCTTCGGTGATCGCCGTAAAGCAATGCTTGAAGATATCGCGATTTTAACAGGTGGTCAAGTCATTACACAAGACCTTGGCTTAGACTTAAAAACAGCGGATATTACGTCATTAGGCCGCGCTGCAAAAGTAGTCGTATCAAAAGACAATACAACAATCGTTGAAGGTGCTGGTAACGCAGCGGATATCGAATCACGTATTGGTCAAATCCGTACACAACTTGTGGAAACGACTTCAGAGTTCGATAAAGAAAAATTACAAGAGCGCCTAGCGAAATTAGCTGGCGGTGTAGCGGTGATCAAAGTAGGTGCTGCAACGGAAACAGAATTAAAAGAACGCAAACTTCGTATCGAGGATGCATTAAACTCTACACGGGCAGCAGTAGAAGAAGGAATCGTATCAGGTGGTGGTACGGCACTTCTAAACGTATACGGCGCAGTAGAAAAAGTGCTTGAAGGGGTAGAAGGCGACGTAGCAACAGGTGTACGCATTATCCTACGTGCTTTAGAAGAGCCAGTACGTCAAATTTCTGAAAATGCGGGCCTTGAAGGTTCAATCATCGTGGACCGCTTAAAACGCGAAGAAGTGGGCATTGGCTTCAACGCAGCAACAGGCGAATGGGTAAACATGATCGAAGCAGGTGTAGTAGACCCAGCAAAAGTTACGCGTTCAGCACTTCAAAACGCAGCTTCTGTAGCCGCTCTATTCTTAACGACAGAAGCAGTTGTAGCAGACATCCCAGAACCAGCTGGCGCAGGTATGCCTGACATGGGCGCAATGGGCGGCATGCCAGGGATGATGTAGGCCCGCACGATGCGGGTCAGTCAGGTGTTGCCACAGGACGTGGCGCTTTTAACCTGACTTCATCTCGTAGCAAGGGTTTACACAGTTTTTAACGGTCGAATTACTAGCTATTAAAAAGCCATTGAATACGTTTCAACACTTCTTTTTGTGAAGTAGTGTGATTCACAATTAAAGTATAAAACAACGAACACTTCTCATTAAAAATTATGAGAAGTGTTTTTATATGTTTTTCAGAGGGCATATTTTTCTATTAATAACAAAGGGTCGTCTCAAAAGGCATTTTGATGTGATCACCGCAGGAGCAATATTTCTTAATGGATAATTATTAAGAAGTAAAGGGGTATCCAGAAAGTTTTTACTTTCTGGACACCCCTTGTTGTTCTAGCTGCAGAAGCTGCTCTTTATTTAACATTGTGATTATTACATTAGAACATACATTGTTCCAGCAGAGCGATACAGGATGTTGCTGATCGAGATAGAGTAACTGGGTTGAAAGGTCTTTCCTTGTTCTTTTAATGGCGATTGTATCAAGCAAATGAGGTGATCGAATTGGCAATAAACCTGTTTTAAAAAGAGCTTCTTTTAATGTCCAAAACTCATAAAAAACAGGTAGAGGCTGATGAGAGACGAGTTGAAGCTCCGCCTCGGAAAGCGCATA
Organism: Lysinibacillus sp. KU-BSD001; assembly: GCF_042920265.1. Taxonomy (NCBI): domain Bacteria; kingdom Bacillati; phylum Bacillota; class Bacilli; order Caryophanales; family Bacillaceae; genus Lysinibacillus; species Lysinibacillus sp. KU-BSD001. The sequence continues at coordinate 19,203 of NZ_JBDQZI010000016.1, forward strand.
GGCCATCATCTCTTCATTCACAGGCTTTATTTCTTCAACATCAATGCCAACTCGCCCGTTAGTTGTTATTGCTAATACAATCCAATTACCAGAATGAGAAAGATTAAAATCGCCTTGCCAATGAGGATGTCCTGCAATATATGGGCGACCATGTTCATCATGCGCCAGGTGTAACAGAACTTCATCAATGTATGGAAAGAGCGCCCATCTGATGAGGGCACTACCTAGTAAGGCTCTTTGACGATCCTGCCAATGTTTGTATTGTGTAATTTTTCTTTGAACATCAAAAGGGAGTACTTTGAGAAAAGACTCCCATTCTGATGGTGTTAACTGTGCTCCTAGAGGGAGTGCAAATAGCTGTATATTTTGTCTGATCATCGTATACTGACTTGTTTTGGTTTAGGGAAGTAGCCTGTATGGATACCGTATTGAATCATTTTGTGAATAAAGGCTGTGTTTGGTACCGCACATTCCATCTTTGTATTAGCTAAAAATTCGATAGTTTTTTTGCAGTTGAAGATAAATGGGGAGTCGCTAGCTCCATCACCTTCAAGTTGAGCAATCGCTAACGATAAATACTCCTGTGCCTCTTGTGAATGGTCCCCATTTAATAGCCAATCTGTATATTCTTGTGTTGATACAATGGTTAGGTCATAACCAAGTTCCTTCATCATGTCGATTAATTCTAAATAAGTAAGTGATACAGGGTTACATAAATGGAAGACATGGCCGTTGGTTGCTGGCTGTTTTGCCAGAGAAACGAGTGCCTGGCTAGCGTAATTTATTGGTGTAAAGTCAACATGCCATTGAGCAGTAGGTGTTTTCCCTAAATAAAGCATCGATTTCATCATACGGTAAAAGGCATTATCATCGATATTACGTTGGAATTTACCTGTTTCGGAATGACAGCTTAAATTTCCCACACGATAAATGGAAACAGGGATTGCATCATGCACAGCATTTCGAACAAGATTCTCTGCTTCTAGCTTACTTTGCGTATAAACATTATCAAGCTTTACATCATAATTAAAGTTGCCCTTTGCTTCATCTGGCCCCCATTGGATGGCAGCTAACCCCTCTGGAATTCCCATTGTCGATACATAATGGAAATGCACACCTGGTTTCCGTTTGGCTATTTCAAGCAAATAGCGCGTACTATCAACATTGACATGATTAAAATGATCAGCCGCACCGAAATGACGTACATCTGCTCCGCAATGAATGATGGTACTGATTTCTTTCATAAGTAGTTGTTCATCTTCATCACATAAATGAAGTCGTTGTTTGCCTAAGTCGCCTTGGATAACAGTGACACGATCTTGCATCTGCAGAGCAATATGATTGCCAAAATAAAATTGCATACTTTCTATTAGCTTGGCTTCAATCGTAGTATGGGCACTTGGTCGAATAAGGCAGTAAATGTGTGCATTTGTTGTCGCTAATAGCTCATATAAAATATGGCTACCCAAATAACCTGTAGCCCCTGTTAATAATATCGATGTCATTGGCAAAGGTTTCACGGTTTGTGAAACTTGTAGCGGACTAGGCTCCATTAAATCCTTGAAAACAATGTTAGCTGGTTGTTCTTGGATCTCAATAGTTTCCGGCTGATAATGACGAATATATTGATCAAGCGCTGCAATCGTTTGATGTTGGAAGAAATCCTGGATCTTTAAGAATGGTATATGCTTTTTCACTTGTACAAGAATTTCAAGCACTTTTAGCGAATGGCCTCCAATATGGAAGAAATTATCGTGAATGCCTATAGGCTCGATACCGAGTACGTTTTCCCATGCGGCAGCAAGCATACGCTGTGTATCATTTTCTGGCGCAATATATGTATTGCTACGAGATACAGTTAATTCCAATGAGGCTAAGTGGTTTCGATCGATTTTTCCTGTAGGAGATAATGGCATTTCTTGCAATTCAATAAATTGCTCAGGCACCATATAATCTGGTAACAGATTTGCCAAGTAGTCTCTTAAAAGTTGTTCCTCAAGCTGTATACCACTTGCCACCGTATAGTAGGCAAATAAATGATTATTGCCATCAGCCATTTTCTTCGCAATGATCACGGCTTCCTGAATGCTCGTATGATGGCTTAACGCTGTTTCAATTTCTCCAAGTTCAATACGGAAGCCTCTTACTTTGATTTGAGAATCTTGACGTCCCACAAATTCAATGACACCCGTTGGCAATAGACGAACTAAATCACCTGTTCGATACATTTTTTGTTCTGGCTTTAAGAGATGGGGGACGAAGACATCAGCTGTTTTTTCTGGCTGATGTAAATAGCCTGCTGCTAAACCAGCACCTGCAATATATAATTCTCCGATTACATTCACGGGACAAAGCTGTTCATCCGCATTGATCACATACATTTCATAATTGGCGATAGGTCTGCCGATAGGGATGCTAGATTGCATATCTGTTATGTGACTGTTCACCTTAAAATAAGAGGATAATACGGTACATTCAGTTGGTCCATATACGTTAATAATTTCTGTAGAAAGTCCGAATTTCTCTTGCCATTTTTGAACAATGGCAGGCAATAAGGCTTCACCGCCAACAGATAAATAATTGAGTGTCGAGAGTTTTTCACGGTAGCTTACTGGTAAATGTGTAGCTAGCTGTGTAAAGAAAGCATTTGGCACAGTGGCAGTAGTTACTTGCTCACGACCAATCATATCAGCAAATGCTTCAACCGATAGACGCTCTATACTTGTCAGCATATGAAGTCTTGCCCCTGAAAAGAAAGCAGTAAAAGTTTCTGTGACAGAAGGATCAAAACTATAAGAAATAAACTGAGAATAAACATCTTCTTTAGTTGAGTGGTAGATTCTTTGATTATCTGTTATCAAGTTAATGACAGCTCCATGCTGAAGCATAACGCCCTTTGGTTTACCTGTTGATCCAGATGTATAAATAATATAGGCTAAGTCAGATGGAAGCAGTTCACAGTATATATTTTCTTGTGAATAGCCTTGCTCCGTTTGGTTGATTGTGAATACTGTACGTGTTTTAGAATCATTATGTATGAAATCATTCAGTAGTGCTGTATGTTCATTTTGGGTGATGATAAATGGCGCACCTGTGTCGTTTAATAGATACTGACAACGTTCTTTTGGATAGCTCGGATCAATGGGAACATAGACTCCACCAGCTTTCAGGATACCTAACAGACTAATGACGGTTTCTTTACTACGTTCCATAACAATCGCTACATAGTTTCCTTTTTGCAAACCGTTCGCAATTAACATATGGGCAACTTGGTTGGATTGTTCATTTAGCTGACGGTAGGTCATCTGGCCATCTTCATAGGATAAGGCAATCCGTTCAGCAAACTGTTGCGCTACCTGATAAAATACGTCGGGTATTGTGGTGTCTTTGTCGTAGTCAGCCATTGTTCGATTTAAAGTTTGATACGCGATGAAGTCTTCTTCGTTCAATAGTTGTGTTCGATTGGATGGTAGAATTTGTTGCTCAAAAGAATGGGTATTGTTCTGTGATGGGTGTACATCCAATGCTCGTTTATTTTTCAATCATGACAACTCCTATTTTAGAAAAGGGCAGACACTTATGAAGGAGCGATGATAGTCATTAGGTCCACAGCAGTGAAGCAATCTGTGCGTGACTAACGGACATAAATCTCCTTATAAGGGCAGCCCTTTCACTTTTTAAAAGATAAGAAAGTATAAAATTTTTCAAATTGAAAGCGTGTCTAGCACAAGCGGACTAGCCCCTGTGAGCCTATCTCCAACGCATGTTGGGGCTAGAGAGGGCGCTTGCACTTTTCTTATTTCACTACAAAAGTATTGACAACATTCATTAATTCATCAGATAACTCAGATAATACTTGAGCTTCTTCAGAAACTCTTTGTACCGTATTTAATTGAGAGGCAGAAGTGGCTGCTACTGCGCTTGTATTGTCTTTTGAATTGACTGAGAAATCTTCCATATCTTTAACAGCAGACGTTACTTCTTCCATACCAGCTGCCATTTCTTCAATCGTTGCAGAAAGCTCTTGAATTTGTCCTGTCACATGGTGAATGGAAGTTAAAATCTGGCTAAACGATTTTTCTGAATCATTGATCATAACAATTCCGTGATCTACCTCTTCTACAGCGTGAACCATGATATTGACAGATTCGTTTGTATCATGCTGTATATGAGAAATAAGTGTAGAAATCTCTCTTGCAGATGCCTCAGATTGTTCAGCAAGTTTACGTACTTCATCAGCAACCACTGCGAAACCACTACCAGCTTCTCCAGCACGTGCAGCTTCGATAGCTGCATTCAATGCAAGTAAATTCGTTTGGGAGGCAATTCCTGTAATAATCCCTACGATTTCTTCGATTTTGTTGGAATGTTCGCCAAGTAATTTAACAGAAGCTGCAGATTGATTAACAGCTTTACTAATAGCATTCATTTGTGCGACAGATTTATTTGTCGATTCATTACCTCTTTCAGCTTCCTCTGATGCTAAAAGAGAGGATTCTGAAATTTGATTGGACGTCATGGCAATTCGTTGGATACCCATATTCATTTCTTCAATGGTAATTGTACTTTCTTTTGCTTTTTGTACTTGAAGATCAGCGCCACTTGCAATTTCTTGCATGGAAGAAGCTACGTTATTATATGAATCAGAAGCTTCCTGCATATTTACAGATAAAACATGAGCAGTGCGTGAAACACGTGCAGAAACATGCGTTGTACTTTTAATAACAGTTTTTAAGTTTTCAATCATTGCATTAAAGTTTTGTGTGAGCATTCCGACTTCATCTGTTGAAGTAACGGGTAAAGGTTCAAGCTCTAAATTACCTTCTGCGACTTTTTTAGATTGCAAGGAAAGCTGTTGAATAGGTGTTAATTTTTTTCTCAAAAGAGTATACACCGCAATAGATGAACCAATTAAGAAAATAACGGTTATTAATAATATCCATAGGGCTTCAGACATTGCTTTTTTTGTTACCATCGATACATCATAATCAATGGCATAAGCGGCTAGCATTTTACCATTTTCATCTAAGATTGGTGTAAGTCCTGTTTTAAAACTACCAAATTCATCGCTATAAATCGCTGTTGCTGTTGCTTGTTTTGTATCAAAAACTTCTTTAATTCTTCCCAAGAAATCAGGGGATACACCCATAGCAATCATATCTTGGTTATACTCAGCTCCGAGTGCAAGGATACTAGATGAGAGAACAGGTGCATTAATATTTTCCCCATTAACTGTAATTAAAAATAGATTGACAATGCTATCAGAATTATCATTGATCGCATCCATTTCATTTGTTAATCGTAGAGCATTAGGGTTACTATTTGTTGGATTCTCTAATATTGAGTTCAACGTAGTACTATCAATGGTTTTAGCTAGGATCATGCCTTTGTCAGATAGCGATTGATCCATGTCTGTCAGATTACTGTTTCTGACTATATAATAAGAAAGACCTGAGGTAACTAATCCAAATAATAATAAAATACTTACTACTATTGCAGTTAATTTTTTACTAATGGACATTTGCTGCTTCTTGCGTTTTTTCATGCTTTTCCTCCTCATATGATATACCGAATATTTCAAGCTAAGGATAAGAAATGGATAATTTAGTCAATGTACTACACCTTGAAGCTGTTGCTGTTATTCGTAGAAGTCCAGGTGCGTTCTAAATAGTTATAAATGAAGAAATCTAGTTTTTTAGTCTATATATTTTTTAGAATAGGTTAAATATTTACGAAAAATTTACAATAAATAGTATAAAAAAGAGGTATACTTAAATTTTACTTAATTTAAATTGATTAAAAATTTGGGTAAAATGCAAATTTCCAAACTACTGTTAAGTATTTTTACTTATTTTGTCGTGTCTTGTGTGTTAGGGGATATGATAATTTTTATTATGGTAATAAAATGAAAAAAATTTTATATCTTTATTTGAGAATAAAGATATAACTTTTTCTAGTTTGTGTTTATGTCGTGGTTTTCGTTTTTGTTCCTTAAAGGGGGCTCGTAAATTTCACTAGCTATTACAAAGCCGTAAAAATTACGTCTCAACACTTCTTTTTGTAAAGTTGAGTTACTTACAATGAACATACAAAGCAATAACCACTTCTCATCAATATAAAAAAGATGGGAAGTGGTTTTTTGTATGCTAAAACTTAAGGGGATAAATCATCTTAAAATGTTCGACTGTGACTGGTTAAAAAGCTATAGTATTCGAGCAAAAAGTCGCTGCATTCAGTCAATCATTGTGCTGGAACATTAAAATGCACATATAAGGATGTCCTATTTACGCAGTAATACTAAAGCGTATGAAGCACTTAGAATGGGAGAGTCTATACATAAAGAACAATCGAAGGGAAGAGACTCGTGAAGTATATGACAGCTTTTTTCGTGAAATTTGTGATGACTATGGCGGTATTATGGATAGTGTTAGGCTTGTTTTTTAGTATTTCGTTTCGTGATATTTTGATTACAAGTATTGTATTAACTGCTATTGGATTTGTTGGAGACGTCTATTTATTACCACGAACAACGAATACATTAACAGCAATTGCCGACTTTGGTCTTGCTTTTTTTGTAGTATGGATTATGGGGATGTACTTATTCAATGAAACCTATTTAGAAGGCACTGTCATTGCTGCTTTTATGGTATCACTTGTTGTTGTTGTTGGTGAGGCCTTTTATCATAATTATTTTAGAAACCAAGTCATTAAAAATGACGAGAAGCACCAGGACTATGCAAGAAATCACAATCTCCAAACGGAATTTGCTGAGGAATTTGATCGTGATTTAGATAAGGATATAAAAAAGTGAAACGTCAAGCAGTGGGAGATGGCGCTCTTCGTTGGCGTCACCAGTCCCTTGTTTTCCTTGAACGAATCAGGCGCATCAATAGGTCAAACGGAAAAATAACTAATAAAATGATTCGGTATAACATACAGTGTTAGGGAGTATATGGATAAGGAGATGTGTATATAGCTGGATAATTACTTGAGTAGTGCCATTTTCGAACATCGATTTTGGCTCCATATATTAGCTGATCATTCTCGGTTTATTCATGATTCACTCTATCCTTCTGAACAGGAGGATATTGCAAAAGCTACTCATTTTATTCAGCAATTCGATCAACTATTAAATCAAGTAAAGGCACTTAACGAAACAAATAGTATTGCTTTTGCACATACTGTGGAGGAAGCAGTCAAACAATTAAAAGCATTCAAACTATCCATTATTAAACGCCATCTAGCTGGGAACATGAAAATCCACCTTCCGCCTTCTTTCATCAACCATATGGTCAATGAATTAGAAGAATATGAACGCCTATTAACCTATTTAAAGCAAGGGAAAATTCCTCCGCTATTTCATGAATTACATCATCATTTGCTTTGGCTTTTGGATGCTTCGGGTCATGCAGGTGCCATTAATGACCGGATGGATGCTGTGGAAAAAAGGTTAAAGGAGAAAAGCGCTACCTTTACGAAACACTTTAATCAATTTTACTTGAAAGCTGTTGAGTTAACAGGTTTTTTGCGTACAAATGTAAGTAAATTCCCCGCATTACACAGATTCAATCAGGATGTGGAGATTGAAGTTAAATTATTTAAAACCTTTTTGAAAGAGCTAGAAGAGATGGAGCTAAGCGCAGAAGTTTTAGGAACATTTACTGTCTCAATGGCGGATCATATGGCAAGGGAAGAGCAATATTATTTAACTAAAGTTGCACAGTCGACTAGTAAAGGGAGTAAGTAATTGATTCAAAATGTTATTCATAACCCATCGTAATCCACATCTCTCAAGGGAAATCTTGAGAGGTGTTTTTTTATTGCGGATTATTCGCTTTATAGTGTCTATTAATCAAAAAAGGTATGGAACTTAATAGAATTAGAAATAATGAATTTATCACCAAAATTAGGTTGTAGATGGGCGAGTAAAAAACGACAATCACTGAACTTTTTATAAAGACGTTAAGTATGAAAGTGAAACATCGCTCAACATATAAAAACCATTTGCGGTAGATAGACAACATAAAGATTGTGAGGAAGATGGGCAATTGGAACAGATAAAAAAGATTGAATCACTGAACTTTTGGTCGGGTATTTTATTTGGCTTAGGTTTAGTGGCATTTATTGATGAAACAGTATTTCACCAGCTTTTACATTGGCATCATTTTTATGATAAATCAACAAAATCCATAGGGCTTATATCAGATGGTTTGTTTCATGCGTTTAGTTGGTTTGCGACAGTAGCTTCACTTTTTATGGTGGCACATTTACGCAGGAGTAGTGCTTGGCAGAGAAAGCGGTGGTTCGGTGCCTCGCAGCTTGGTGCGGGCACATTTCAGCTGTATGACGGCATTATTCAGCACAAAATATTTAGGTTACATCAAATCCGTTATCATGTAGAGATTTTTTATTATGACCTTGTATGGAATATACTTGCAGTCATCATGATTATCGTTGGTCTCGTCATATTAAAACAAGTGAAAAATCAAAAGGTGGTGCATGGAATATGATGTTTTTACATATACACCACACACCGTATCAGTCGGTCAGCATAGTAGGCGGTGCATTCATCTTTTTAGTGTTAGCTACTTTATATATCGGCACTGTTTTTTTAAACTATTCGAAAAAGCGCCCCTGGTCACTTTATCGCATCCTATTTTGGGTAGGCGGTGTATTGGCTATTACGTTTTCCATTGCTGGACCATTGGCAGAAAAAGCGCATCATAGCTTTGTAGCGCATATGTATACACATTTACTATTAGGGATGATAGGTCCATTATTCATCGTACTAGCAAAGCCAATGCTCCTCGTATTAAGGACATTACCTGTATCACTTGCACGGGTATTGACGCAATTTTTAAAGAGTGCCCCTGCCCGCTTTATTAGCCATCCAGTGACAGCTACGATTTTAAATATTGGCGGTCTGTGGGTGCTGTATACAACGGATCTATATGTATGGATGCATACGTCGTTACTTGTTTTTATCGTTGTACATGTGCACATTTTCTTAGCGGGCTATGTATTTACGACAACGCTTATTTCTGTGGATTTCTCCCCACATAAAGCACCTTTTCACCTACGTGCTGTTGTACTTATAGTAGCGATTGCCGGACATAATATTTTAGCGAAATGGATTTATGCGAATCCACCGTCTTCAGTAGAGCGATTACAAGCGGAGGAAGGTGGCGTATTCATGTATTACGCTGGGGGAATAGTTGAAATCATCTTAATTATTCTTTTATGTTATGAGTACTATAAGACGGTTAAACCTATTCATCTACAAAAAAGTAAACTATCACATACGTCCCTATAAAATAAATGAACGTATGTATGTCTATATCTGCTAAGTAGACAGTGTAAGGAACAATTAAACAAGGAAAAGTTAATTTTTCTATATAAATTGACTATAATAAGCAAAAAAAAGTTGATTGGGTGTTTGTATGGAGACAATTGTCAAAGTAGAGCGTATTGTAATCGAAAACTTAAAAAATGTCGCGTTTGGGGAAATCCAATTGCATGTCGATTTTAAACATATGAGAAAAGCGAACGTAATGGGATTGTACGGACAAAATGGTTCTGGCAAGACAACGGTTGTCAATGCGTTTGAGCTGCTTAAAATATTACTGTCGAGTGCGGTAACCGAAGAAAAGTTACCGCCTATAGCGAAGCATTTGATTCATATTGAAGCAGAGCGAGCGAAATTAACATTCGATTTTCTTGTGCGCAATCAATGCGGGGAATTTTTTGTTCAATATCATGTGGAGTTAGTGCGCGGAGTGAGCAGACTGTACCCGGTTGTGGAGGAGTTACATTACCGTGAAAATGCGCCGCGAAAGCGCATGAAACTGCTCGCGAAGAAAGATGGGCAACATATTCAAATTCGTACGCAAACAGTAGAAGAAATGAAACAACAAGATAAAATAGCGGTCATGGTAACGAACCAATTGTCTGAGAGAGAAAGTACTTCTTTTCTTTTCCATAAAGAGCTACAGCCGATGTTGGAAAGCTATTTAAAGGAAGTGGAGTGGCAACTCATTCAAAGCTTAACACAGGATTTTAATCGTGATTTGTATGTCATTAATAATGAAAATATCGGTTTTGTTATGACGAAATATTTGATGCCATTTAGTGTTTACTTAGAACAGTCACGCGGCATGATTCCATACAATTTATCGGAGCCTGCGCTATTACCGAAGCCATTGTATGACACACTCTGTCAGGTCATTGAACAAATTAACTATGTGCTGTCGGCTGTTATTCCAGGATTAAAAGTGGAAGTGCGCGAAATAGCAACCCAGCTGTTAGATAATGGCGAACAAGGGGTACGATTCGAATTTTTATCGAATCGAAACGGGCGTGTGTTGCCGTTGCGAACAGAGTCAGAAGGTATTTTGAAAATTATTGCTGTACTAAGTGCTCTTGCGGCTGCTTATAATAAGCCAAATGCTTGTATTGTTATCGATGAGCTAGATTCGGGTGTATTCGAGTATTTATTAGGTGAATTATTGAAAATCATTGCAGAAGCCGGGCAAGGACAGTTATTTTTCACATCCCATAATTTACGCTTACTGGAAGTGTTAACGACTAAAGATTTATGGTTCACAACGTCCAATGAGCAGAGACGATACATTCAGCTAAAAGGGGTGAAAACACTTCATAATACACGTGATGTGTATTTACGTGCGATTCAGCTAGGGGGACAAGACGAGTCCGTTTATGAAGACACGAAATCATTCCATATTAAGAAAGCTTTTTGGAAAGCGAGGAGGGGTGAAGAGTGAAAAAAGTCATTTTAGTCATTGTGGAAGGACAGACAGAGGAAGCGATTTTTTACGATTATTTGCAAGAGCGCTTTAAGGATATAGAAGTGAGAATTCATGTACAAGCGGGAGATGTGTTGTCGGATTTACGAAATAAGAAAAATATTAAAAAAGTAGTCGGACAGTTAATCAGAAATTACTTGGAGAAATATCGTTTTTTACCGCATGATGTATTAGCGGTGCTTCATTTTACCGATACAGATGGTTGCTTTGTGGTAGATGATCAAGTCGTCGTGGATAGCACGGCGGAAAAGAATTTGTTTTATGATGAGGAAAGCATTGTTGTACCGGATGACAATAAAAAGCAGATGATTCAACAGCGAAATGAACAAAAGGCGCAAAACATTCGTATTTTGTTTGCAGATCATCATTTTTCCATTAGATCCATTAAAATTCCGTATCAGCTGTATTATTTTTCAACGAACTTAGATCATGTATTGTGGGACGAGCGCAATACGAAGGGCTATGAAAAACTTGAAAAAGTAGACCAATTTTTAGAGCAGTTCCATGCGAATATTGATCAGTTTTTATGGCAATTTGTAGAGGGAAAGCAAGAAGGCGTATACACAGATAAATATAAGCACTCCTGGGAGTATATTATGAAAAGTAATCACTCCTTAAGCCGCAAAACGAATATGCCGTTCCTTTTAGAAATGATTGATTCCCTATCATCCGAACCCTTTTCCTCAAATTGAGCGGAGAGGGTTTTTGTGATTTAAAATCCAAGAACATGGAATGTACATGTTCAGGATGGCATATGGTAGTCGAAGAGGGGGAAGTGTATGCAAATTCATGTTGTACAACCGGGGCAGTCACTCTATGGTATCGCTCAGGCATATCGTACGACAGCCCAGGCGATTGCACAGGCAAATGAATTGCGGAATCCGAATCAACTTGTTGTGGGACAGGCACTTGTCATACCGATATATGGCAGCTTTTATTGGGTGCAACCGGGAGATAGTCTATATCGCATTGCGCAACGTTTCGGCTTAGAAGTCAATACGTTAGCGCAAATTAATCGGCTTAATGTAAATGCGCCTTTAGCGATTGGCATACAATTATATATTCCACCACGTCCTAAAACAGAAATAGAGGCACTCGCATTTTTAGAACCACGTGGCGATGAAATCAGTGCGCTATTACTCCAACAAGCAATGGATGCCAGCAGAAATCTCACGTATTTAAGTTTATTTAGCTTAGAAGCAAAGCGAGATGGCAGTCTTCGTACACCACCGAGCAACGGAATAGAAAATATTGTGGAAACGACAGGTGCTGCTGTGATGTTAGTCGTGACCAATTTAGAGGCAGGACAGTTTAGTGGGGAATTAATGCGTGATATTTTACAAAGTATCGCTGTTCAAGAGTTAATGTTAGAAAACATTATTTCATATGCAGAGCAGCTAGGTGGGGTAAAGGCTGTCATGTTTGATTTGGAGCATATACCAGGCGATCAAAAAACGGCGTATAATCAATTTTTACAACGGGCAGTCGAGCGCCTGCATGAGGTAAACCTTGTTGTGTGTGTTGCACTAGCACCGAAAACACGTGCAGACCAACCAGGTGAATGGTTTGTTGCGCATGATTACAAAGCAGTTGGGCAAATAGTCGATTTTGTGATGCTCATGACGTATGAATGGGGTTATTCGGCTGGTCCGCCGCTCCCTGTATCACCTATTAAAGAAGTAGAGCGTGTATTAAATTATGCCGTGACGGAAATGCCACCAAATAAAATTATTATGGGCCAAAATTTATACGGCTATGATTGGACATTGCCATTTGTGCCAGGAGGGGCTTATGCACGCGCCGTTAGCCCACAAGCCGCGATTCAACTTGCGGTCCGCTATAATGCAAGTATTCAATATGATACGACAGCCCAGGCGCCGTTTATTGAATATGTAGATGATGAAGGAAAAGAGCATATCGTCTGGTTTGAAGATGCTCGATCAATCCAGGCAAAATTTCTGCTTTTAAAAGAGTTCAAACTGCGCGGGATTGGTTACTGGAAGCTCGGCTTATCATTCCCACAAAATTGGCTACTGCTTGAGGAGTATTTTACTATCAAGAAGGTTTAAAAATGAAAAGGCTGACCGAATGAGTTAGCCTTTATTTTTTATTCATGCAGGAAAAATTTATGCTTTTATATAATACTAGATTAGTAATCTTATAAAAGGAGGCGTTAGTTTGCGCGTAGTAAAATGGGTAGCAATCTTACTATTAACATTTCAACTAGTAGTGAGTCCAGCAGCAGCTATGACGGGCAATAAAGGGGAGCCAGCACATTATGTGGCATTGGGTGACTCACTTGCAGCAGGGATAATTGAAACAGGTGAAATTGGACAAGGGTATGCGGATTATTTAGCACAAATGTTAGAGGAAGAAAACTTACTGGCATCGTATAATAAAGGATTTGCTTTTCCTCGTTATACGACAGATGATGTGTTAAAAGAGCTAAAATCAGATGTGGTCAAACCTTCTTCTGAAACAGCCGAGCAAGTATCGCTGTTAGATGAAGTGAAAAAAGCGGATGTAATTACGATTAGTATTGGTGCAAATGATGTGTTAAAAAATTTAACACGTAATGAAGCCGGCGAAATGCAATTTGATGTACAACAAGTGACGCAAGCCATTGAGCGAGTAGTGGCTAATTATGACGCGATTTTAAAGCGGATTGGCCAATTAAATCCGACAGCAGATGTATTTGTGATGGGGTATTATAATCCATTCCCGTATGTAGAAGATGCGACGAAGCAATTAAACCTACTTGTGATGATGATGGATACAGCGATTCAGCAAGTAGCCGAAGTAAACGACATGTATTTTGTCAAAGTGGCAGATGTGGTAGCATCGAATGTTAAAGCGTATTTACCGAATCCACAAAATATCCATTTAAGCGAGGCAGGATATGAGGCAGTGGCGGAACAATTTGCCGAGCCGGTACTTGAATATATTAGGCTAATGCCGCTACCAGAAGTATTACCTGATTTTACGGATATTCCACAAGATAATTGGGCATATCCTTATGCGGTGGATGTAGCGAAATACGGCTTAATGAAAGGGTATAGCGATGGTGCATTTAAGCCGAATGATTCGTTAACACGTGTGCAAATTACATCAATTTTAGCTCGTGGGTTACAACTAGAAGCGACAATTGCAGCGCCATTTAAAGACATGACAACATATGCAATCGAGACACAAGCGGAAGTAGCGGCAGCATATGAAGCAGGAATTGTCAAAGGAGTAGAGCCATTATTTAAGCCGAGTGAAAAAATTACACGTGCTGAGGTTGCGATGATGATGCACCGAGCATATATTCATATCACAGGGGAACAATATGAGCCAACACAAGTAGCGCCATTTACAGATATTGAGACATATAACGATGAATACAAACAGGCGATTACGTTCTTATATGATTTTGACATTGCGACGGGTGTAGGGAACACAGGGAAATTTAATCCGACCGGTTATTTAACACGCGCGCAAGCAGCAAAAATCATGGTGAACTTCTACGAAACAGTTGTGTTAGAAGATTAAAATAAGCGGCGAGGAAAGATGGGGAATCTTCCTCGTCGCTTCTTTTCACGGATAGAAATCCGCTCAATATATATAGCAGAAGGGGTATTCTGCTGGGGATAATGAAGTTATATACTTATTCCTTCCATTTTAAACCTTCAAAGAAGCGATAAACTTCTTCAAATACTAAATCGCGTTCTTGACCTAATGTTAAAATGTGACCAGAATTGATAAATGTTTTAACCGATTTAATACGTGATTTGACAGAGCTGTAAATCAAATCTGCACTTTCACAATAGTAGTCATCATCTTGTAAACCGCGTAAAATATGCACCGGTATTTGGATAGTATCTAATTTGCTACTCGTATCATTAATCATTCCTTGTAAATAGTCAAGTGAAGGCATTCGAACTAAATCCGCAACGCGTTCTGGTTGATCTTCGGTTGGGTTATAAGTACCTGCTAGCTTTTTGTAATTAATAGCATACTCTACGATGCGCTGTTGTAAGCTTTCAGGACTTTTAGCGATTGCTGGTGCAGACATTGTGACAATGGCTTTTGTTGGACGTTCAACACCAAGTTTTAATGAGAAAATACCACCAAGTGATACACCGGCAACGGCAATTTCTTCATAGCCTAAGTTACGTAAAGTATCGTAACCTTCAATTACGCTATCCCACCATTCAGTTGGGTTTGTTTGAATTAATGTTTTTGGATCGACGCCATGCCCTTTATAAAGTGGTGCATGTACTGTATAGTTGCGATCTGTTAAATATCGACCAAGACGCTTTACATCGTTTGTATTGCCAGTAAAGCCATGTAATAGTAGTACGGCGCGCTTACCAGCCTCAAATGTAAATGGTTTCGGTGGAATGATTTTCATTTTAATACAGACTCCTTTTAAATACGTGATAAAATGTGTTTGTTTGATGTAAGGAAATGTGACAATCAATCGAAAATTCAGAAAAAATGGTTGTAATTTTTAAAAAAATTTGATATGAATTCATTTCTTTATTGCTATTATAGTAGTATAAATACATAAGTACAATTTATTATTTCTATTATTTCAATAACATTTAGTTATCATTCTTAATGAGCAAAAATGCACCCTAAAAACACCATTTAAATAGTGAAAGGTATGTATCATAGCCTCCGCGCTTTGCCACAGCCTACACAGGAGCTAAAACAGGCGTGGCCTGTTTGGATCTCCTGTTACGGCTCCTGTGGCTATGGCGCGCTACGGCAAAAGTCAATGCTTCTCGATGTGCTAGAAAAATAGTTCTCTTATCTAAAAGAATTCATTTTCTTTTTATTTGCAATTGTAATTATCCAACCTCTACCGTCATGAATGAGTATCTTTTTTATTTTTAGCTAGATGTATTGATTAACAAAATATTTCCTTTATAGAAGCGTGTTTTTTAGCAAAAAGTGATCAAAAATGACTTGCCAGTTGATTGCAGCGGAATCGGCGAGACTCCTACGGGAATAGCAATAAAGGAACGAAGGCTAAAACCGTCACGTCCTGTGACAACGCCTTCGTGACCAACATCGTGTTGGCCTGAAGACCCCGCAGGAAATTTATTTGCGACGAAAGCGTAGCGACAGGAGCACCGAGGAGGCTGAAGCCATGCCCGTGGAAAGCGAGCCGAATGGAGCGGAAATCAACGGTTAACACAATGGTAATATATGTTTCAGGAGTTGCTCATTCTAAGTTATAAATAAAAGGAGCCCTTTATGGAGATTCAGCAGTTGCAATATTTTAAAACAGTGGCGCAGTTACAGCATATGACACGTGCTGCCGAGAAGCTAAGTATTTCACAGCCTGCACTAAGTAAATCGATTTCAAATATAGAACAAGAACTTGGTGTGCCGCTGTTTGATCGGCAAGGGCGTTCGATTTATTTAAATCGTTACGGCGAATTGTTTTTAGAAAGCGTGGAAGTTATTTTAGCGGAATATGCAAAAGTAATGCAGGAATTTGGCGATATTACAAAACCAGGACATGGTGAAGTAGCTTTTGGTTTTATTCATACACTAGGAATGGAAGTTGTGCCAGAGTTAATGGCTGTTGTAGCGGACGTATACCCGAATATGGAATTTTCATTAACACAAGCAACGTCATTGAATTTATTGAAGCGTCTGGAAGAAGGCGCAATTGATTTGTGCTTATCGCAAGAAATTGAGTCGAAGTTGATTGACATTGAGTGGGTGGAATTATGGAGTGAGGAATTGTATGTCATCGTTCCTGCTGGGCATCCACTAGCGAGTAAAGATAGGATTGCATTGCACGAAATTAAAGATGAGCCTTTCATTTCTATTAAAAGAGGAAACTCCCTTCGCCAATTTATTGATAAGCGCTTAAAAGAAGCCGGAGTTGTGGCAAAGACGACGTTTTCGGGGGAGGAAATGCACACATTGGCTGGATTTGTAGGAGCCGGGTTAGGTGTATCCATTATTCCGAATATTAAAGGGCTTGAGAATTACAACATTAAGAAAATTTCGGTCAGTTATCCGAGTTGTGTACGGAAAATTGGACTTGCTTGGGCAAAAGGACGTTATTTGTCACCGGCAGCGAATGAATTTAAAGAGTTTTTAATTGAGTACTTTAGAGGAGAATCGTAATGGATGAGCAATCAATATTTCAATTAGCTGGCAAGGAATTATATGAAACGTTTTTAAAGGCATTAGCAGAAGATGTGCCATCAATGTATGCTGTGGCGATGGTGCTGAAAGAGAAAGAATGGGCGAAAGAAGCGGTTTCTTGGCTGACAAAGGCTGCGAATCAGCACTATGCACCTGCACAATATGAATTAGCGAACTGCTATTACGCAGGCCATGGGGTACAAGTCAATGAGCAGAGGGCGTTTGAGCTGTATACGTGTGCCGCAACGCAAGGTCATGCCGATGCGGCAAATAATTTAGCGGATATGTATTTCAATGGTGAATCCGTTGAGGTGAACGAAGAACAAGCATTTTACTGGTTTACGTATGCAGCAGAAAAAGGCATAGTAGAAGCGATGTTTACATTAGGTATCATGCATGAGCAAGGGCTTGGTACACAAGTAGATGAAGAACGCGCCTATTATTATTATGAGAAATCAGCAACAGCAGGCTATGATGATGCACAGTACCGCATGGGCTGTATTTATTTAGACGGTTTACTTGGAAAAGCGCAAGACGGACAACAAGCGTTGACATGGTTTGAAGCGGCAGCCGAGCAGTTTCATATTGATGCCATTTATAATTTAGGGTATTTATATGAAAAGGGAATCGCTGTTACACAAGACGGCACTAAGGCAATCGCCTATTATAAGCAGGCAGCACTACTCGGGGATTACCAAGCAAAGGTAAACTTAGCGTATATGTACGAAACAGGCGAGTGTGTACCAGTTAGTGTCGAAGAGGCGACTAAATGGCACGAAGCAGCCCAAGACCAACTAGAAGAAGGATGTCAGGAATGGTAGGAGAATAGACAAAGCAGTGCAACAAAGACTCAGGTTGAATGGATAAAGAAGCGTCTCATATAACACATAAAAAAACTTTTCAGGTAGAATGATAAGTATGAAATTATAGCAAAGAGGTGATGTTGTAATGGCAAATGCATCCTCAGAAACGACTATCCATCATATAGAGCATATTAGCGCATTACGTGGGATTTTACAGGAACAACAACAAGATGTAGCAGAGTTAAGGGCAATGATGAAGCGATTTGAATCGTATAAAGATGTCGGTATGGATTTGATTGGGGCAAAGAAATATACAGAAAAAGTAGTAGAAATTCAAGATGCTCAAAATAATCGGTTTCGCAAGCTAGATGAAATCATCTTCCATAATCGAAAAGAACTAAAAAGCGGAGAAACGGCGTATAGTACGCTGTTGACTTATGGAAAGGAAGTACGGAAGTTAGAGGCTGGTTTACGCACATTGCGATTATTTACACAGGATGTGATTGATATGCTCGTGCAAAATAGTACGGTCATGAATCGAGCAGACGATCGAATCGCTTATTTTGAAAAACGTGTAGCTACTTTAGAAGTTGAGATACAGCAATGGATAGAGAAATTGGCACCTTAAGATTTAAGGTGCCAATTTTTGTTCTTTCGTCTATTTGTGTCGCATATACAGTATTGTTTATGTCGTTAGGTATAGGTCTAAAGTATTTATATAGCACTTTTTGGAAATTAAAAATGAATAATAGTTCTTTCTGTAGATTTATATAGGACAAATTGATGGGAGACTAATTCCTTAATTTGGAGTATAAATAAAATTTCCGCTTGTATCAGCGCATAAACATAGTAATCTTTAAAAGGGGTAATTTAAAAAAGTGAAAGAAGCGTGATTCAATGTTTTTTAAAAAGACATTACATCAAGAACGCATCAACATCGATTTATTTCAAGTAAAAATTCAAATAGACAAACATCCAAAACTAAAACAACAGCTAACTATGTTAAATTTAACGGACGTGGATTTAAAATATTTATGTGCCTTTCAACCGTATGTTGAAAAAAATATTAATGAAATTGTGAATCGTTTTTATGATGTGCTCGGAATGAATCCTGGTCTCATTAAAATTATTGATGATCATAGTACAGTTGAACGGTTAAAAATAACGTTGAAAAAGCACATATATGAAATGTTTTGTGGTGTCATCGATGAATCGTTTTTCCACAAGCGTGAGCGTATTGCACGTGTACATGTGCATATCGGCTTACCGACACAAAGTTATATTGCAGCTTTTCAAACGTTGAATCTTTCTTTTATGGAATATATAAAACAATATATCCCGCATACGGAAGATCAGTTTCAAACGTTATTAGCTGTTTCAAAAATCTTGAATTTGGAGCAACAGCTTGTATTAGAAGCATTTGAAGCGTACGTAGAAGAATCGAAAAATGCGGTAAATAACCAAAAAGCAGCAGTAGGTCATGCGATTGTGGAATCAGCAGAAAGTTTAGCGGACATTGCGCAACAAACGAATGCCTCCTATCAACAGTTAAATGTGCAAACAGAAGAACTCGTAGCCTATGCAAAGCGCACAAATGAAATTTCATGTGCAACAGAACGGCAAGCCATTGAAGGGAAAGACCAAATGCATGCTCAATCCGCGAATATGATGACGATTGCTTCTTCTGTCGATGAAGTAGCACGTGATGTGCATCGTTTAACGGATATGACAAAGCAAATGGAAAACATCATGGCGATTGTTACAAATATCGCTAATCAGACGAATCTGTTAGCGCTGAATGCCTCG
The DNA here is from genome assembly GCF_042920265.1 of Lysinibacillus sp. KU-BSD001. NCBI lineage: Bacteria > Bacillati > Bacillota > Bacilli > Caryophanales > Bacillaceae > Lysinibacillus > Lysinibacillus sp. KU-BSD001. The sequence goes on from NZ_JBDQZI010000016.1 coordinate 38,788, forward strand.
ATTGAAGCGGCGCGTGCAGGCGAGGCTGGCAAAGGATTTGCTGTCGTGGCCAATGAAGTGCGAAAACTGGCAGAGCAAACGAAATCTTCTATTGATACAGTAGGGAATTTATTGAACGATACAAATGAACGGACGGAAAAATTGGAGCGTTCTCTAGCACGAATTCAGCAAGACGTTCAATTTGGTGAAGAAGACATGCGACAAACAGAGCAAAAATTTGCGCATATTTTATGTTCCATGAGTGAAACGAAAACCCAAAATGGTTTAATTGAGCGAAAAATTCAAGACCTTTGCAGTGTCATTAGTCAACTTTCAATTGCTTTTGATGCAGTTACGAACTCGGCAGATAAACTAGTTTGTATTTCACAAGAATTGAACGAATAAAGTATTCTCCGCTATTTGGGGAATACTTTTCTTTATTTTGTAATACAAAGCGCCGTTATTTGCTCTTAAAAAGGTTTATACTGTATGTAGGATATTTCTACCGTATAGGAGAGGTCAATATGAAGACGATAGTAGTTGTTGGAGGCGGCATTACAGGGTTATGCACGATGCATTATGTGAAACGCCAAATGAAAGAAAAGAACATAGAAGCGAAGTTAGTTTTGATTGAGCGCAATGAATACTTAGGTGGTAAAATTCATTCTACGCACGAGGACGGCTTCATTATGGAAACAGGCGCCGATTCGATTGTTGCGCGTCATCCAGGTGTGTTGGAGTTGGTTCGTGAGTTAGGGTTTGAATCAGAGCTTGTCTACAATGAGACAGGCATTTCCTATATTCATACAAATAATGAACTGCACGCAATTCCTGCAGGTTCTACGTTCGGCATTCCAATGAGTATCGAGTCCTTACAAGCAAGTACGTTGATTTCGGATGAAGCGAAGCAGCGTGTGTTACAAGATGCAACGATGCCAAATACAACGTTTACGAAGGAAAGCTCGATTGGGGCGTTTCTTGAACACTTCTTAGGAGAGGAAATTGTACGGAAGCAAATTGCTCCTGTACTTGCCGGTGTGTATTCAGGGGACTTATATCAACTTTCCCTTGCTTCGACATTACCGTATTTAGTCGACTATAAAAATGAGTACGGCAGTATTATGAAAGGCTTTGAAGCAAACCGTGAGCAGTTTGAAAAGGCGGCCAATAAAAAATTCATTTCATTCCGCAATGGGCTATCGGCCATCATCGATCGGTTAGAAGAAAGTTTACCTGACGTAACATTTATGAAAAAGGCAGAAGTGCATAGCGTAACAAAAATGGGCGATCAATATGAAATGGTCGTAGGAGACGAAACGATTGTAGCCGATATTGTGGTATTAGCTGTGCCGAACGAAACGGTACGTGAAGTGCTGAAGGATGAAGGGTTGCAAGTGAGCTTAAATAAATTCACAACCGCTTCGGCCATTACACTGTATGTCGGTTTTGATGTACCAGATAGCGTATTACCAGCGGACGGAACAGGCTTTATCGTCTCACATAATAGCGATTTAGTATGTGATGCTTCTACTTGGACGAGCCGTAAATGGAAGCATACATCGGCTGACGGGAATTTGCTCGTACGCCTATTTTATAAAAATGTAAATCCACGCTATGCAGAACTCGCAGCAATGACCGATGAGGAACTTGTAGCGGTAGCACGGAAGGATATTGCACTTAGTCTCGGTATTCAGGATGAGCCAACTGTTGTCAAGGTAACAAAGTGGATCGATCAAATGCCACGCTATGACTTAGCACATCATGACGCCTTATCGGTTGTCGTGTCAGATTTAGCGCAGCGCTACCCAAATGTACTACTTGCGGGTTGTTCTTATTTTGGTGTGGGGATTGGTGCGTGCATTCAAAATGGGAAGCATACAGCCGAGCAGATTGTCGCGATTCTATAAGAAATAATGCATGAAAACGTTTACTATCGCAAAACGTCTTGACGTTCGTTGCATATAACGTTATGATTCTTTTAATTATTGACAAAATTCATATATTTTCTTATCGAGAGAAGCGGAGGGACTGGCCCAGTGAAGCTTCAGCAACCAACAGTAGTCAGGTGCTAAATCCAGTCGGCAAATGCCGTAAAGATGAGAAGGAATGACGATTTTATAGCCTTCTTATACAAAGAAGGCTTTTTATTTTATGGAAAAATAACTGAAAAATTGTGCAATTCAGTATAGAGAAAAGAGGGGCATAGATGGGGTTACTTGAAGCTTTACAGACGCGTGTATTAACGGCAGATGGTGCGATTGGGACACTGCTTTATTCATATGGGTTAGATTATTGCCATGAGGAAATGAATGTCACAAGACCAGAAATAGTAGAGAAAATTCATGAGCAATACATTGAAGCAGGCGCAGATATTATTCAAACGAATACGTACGGCGCTAATGCCATTAAATTAGCACGTTATGGCTATGAAGGTCGTGTGCAAGAGTTTAATGAAGCAGCGGTGGCAATCGCTAAAAAAGCAGCTGAAGGTAAAGCCGTCTTTGTACTCGGAACAATTGGTGGTATTCGTGGCATTCGTAAAAGTGATGCGACGTTAGCCGAAATTGTGACGGCCATTGAAGAGCAGGCCAAGGTGTTACTCGCTGGTGGGATCGATGGCATTTTACTAGAGACATTTTATGATTATGAAGAAATCCAAGCCGTTGTGCAGACAGTTCGTGCATTAACAGATTTGCCGATTATTGCCCAAGTATCGATGCATGAACCAGGTATTTTACAGGGGGGCATTGCACTTGGGGATGCACTGAGTCAGCTTGAAGCACTAGGCGCAGATATTGTTGGTAGTAATTGTCGCTTAGGACCATTCCATACGATTCAAGCATTTGAAAAGGTGAATTTACCGGAAAGAGCTTATTTGTCTGCTTATCCAAATGCCTCGCTACTAGATGTTGAAGATGGCCGTGTCGTGTATGAATCAGAGGCCGATTATTTCGCACGGGCAGCAGAAGAGCTAGTGAAGCAAGGGGTACGTTTAATCGGTGGTTGTTGTGGCACAACGCCAAAGCATATCGAGGCAACGAAAAAACGTTTAGCCAATAGCCAGCCAATTACAGAAAAAGCGAAAAAGCCTGGGACAGTTGAATTTGTTCGTTCACCAGAGCCACGTCAGTATGAACCGCTTCATATGAAAGCAAAACGTGAACGTTCTGTGATTGTAGAGCTAGATACACCACGTCACCTTGAAATCGAAGGGTTTATGAAAGGGGCAAAAGCGCTTTATGAAAACGGAGCAGATGTTATTATGATGGCGGATAACTCACTCGCTTCACCCCGTATTAGTAACATCGCGATGTCGGCTATTTTGCAAAATGAAGGGGTACGTGTTCTTCCGCATTTAACGTGCCGTGATCGTAACTTAATTGGCTTACAGTCGCATTTAATGGGGCTTGATGCACTGCAGCTACATGATCTTTTAGTCATTACGGGCGACCCGACAAAGGTAGGGGATTTCCCAGGAGCAACAAGTGTATATGATGTGTCATCGATGGAGCTAATGTCACTCATTAAACAGTTAAATGAAGGGATTTCATTTTCAGGGAAGCCACTTCGTAAAAAAGCCAACTTCTCGGTTGCGGGTGCCTTTAATCCGAATGTGCGTGTCGTAGCACGTGCTGTAGACCGCTTGGAGAAAAAGCTGGAGCATGGCTGTGATTACTTTATTTCGCAACCCGTGTATTCAAAGGAAAAAATAATTGAAACTTATGAGGCGACGAAGCATTTAGAGGCACCCATTTATATTGGCATTATGCCAGTGACAAGCTTTAGAAGTGCAGAATTTTTACATCATGAAGTGCCGGGCATTAAGTTATCAGACGACGTTCTAGCGCGTATGGAAGCGTGCGGTGAAGATAAAGAAAAGGCGACGGCAGAAGGTGTAGCCATCGCAAAAGAACTATTAGATACAGCATGTCAATATTTCAATGGTATTTATTTAATTACACCATTTTTACGATACGATATGACACTTCAATTGTTGGATTATGTCAAAGAGCTAGATGCAAAAAGAGAAGGAGTACAAGTAAATGCGTAACCACCCGATTTATGAACAACTAGAAAAGCGAATCCTCATTATTGATGGTGCGATGGGGACGATGCTACAAAATGAAAACTTAACACCGGAAGATTTTGGCGGCGAAGAATTAGATGGCTGTAATGAAAACTTAGTCATTACACGTCCGGATGTGTTAAAAAAGATTCACCGTGCTTATTTAGAAGCCGGTTCAGATATTATTTGTACAAATACATTTGGTGCGACACCACTTGTATTAAATGAATATGATTTAGGCGATAAAGCGGATGAAATTAATACACGTGCGGTCGAATTAGCGAAGGAAGCGGTAGCGGAGTTTTCCACACCAGAGTGGCCACGTTTTGTGGCGGGGGCAATGGGACCAACGACGAAAACCTTATCGGTTACAGGCGGGATTACATTTGAAGAGCTAGAAGAAAACTTTTATCAGCAGGCGCGAGCACTTGTCCAAGCAGGATCTGATTTAATTTTACTGGAGACGAGTCAGGATATGTTGAACGTAAAAGCGGCAACGATTGCGATGCAGCGCGCGTTTGATGAGCTTGGTGTCGAGCTACCCGTGATGATTTCTGGCACGATTGAGCCAATGGGGACAACGCTTGCGGGTCAGTCGATTGAGGCGTTTTACATTTCGATTGAGCATATTAAGCCATTATCAGTTGGTTTAAACTGTGCGACAGGTCCAGAATTTATGACGGATCATATTCGTTCCTTATCAGATTTAGCGACAAGTTATGTCAGCTGTTATCCGAATGCAGGGCTTCCAGACGAGGAAGGGTGCTATCATGAAACGCCAGATTCGTTATCGAAAAAGCTACGCGGCTTTGCGGAAAAAGGCTGGCTCAATATTGTAGGTGGTTGCTGTGGTACGACACCAGCACATATTGCTGCGATTCGCGAGGCAGTCGAAGGGTATGTCCCGCGTCAGCTACCTGAAAAGACGCATGGTCATGCTGTCTCAGGCATTGAGCCATTACAATATGATGATTCGATGCGCCCGTTATTTATTGGGGAACGTACAAACGTAATTGGCTCACGTAAATTTAAGCAATTAATCATTGATGGCAAATTCGAGGAAGCAGCAGAAATTGCCCGTGCACAAGTGAAAAACGGAGCACATGTAGTCGATATTTGTTTAGCGAACCCAGACCGTGATGAAGCAGAGGATATGAAAAACTTCATGCCGGAAGTTGTCAAAAAGGTAAAAGTACCGATCGTGATTGACTCAACAGATGAAAAAGTCATGGAAGAGGCGCTCAAATTCTGCCAAGGGAAAGCGATTATTAACTCGATTAACTTAGAAGATGGCGAAGAACGTTTTGATGCCGTGATGCCACTTGTTAAAAAGTACGGGGCTTCGGTCGTTGTCGGTACAATTGATGAGATCGGTATGGCCGTAACACGGGAGAAAAAGTTAGAGGTAGCGAAACGTTCACATGATTTATTGACACAAAAGTGGGGCATTTCACCAGAGGATATTATTTTTGACCCATTAATGTTCCCAGTCGGTACAGGGGATGAACAATATATCGGTGCTGCGGAAGAGACAATCGAAGGAATTCGTCTCATTAAGGAGCAGCTACCGGGCGTATTAACGGTGCTAGGTGTAAGTAATATTTCATTTGGTTTACCGCCAGTTGGTCGTGAAGTATTAAATGCGGTGTATTTATACCACTGTACACAAGCGGGATTAGACTATGCCATCGTGAATACAGAAAAGCTAGAGCGTTATGCATCGATTCCAGAAGATGAAATCAAGCTAGCGAATGATTTAATCTTCCGTACTAATGATGAAACATTAGCTGCCTTTACAGACTTTTATCGTGATAAGAAGAAGGAAAAAACAGCAGCGAGCCTACCTGAAACAGTGGAAGGTCGTTTAGCTTACTATATTTTAGAAGGTACAAAAGAAGGGTTAATTGATGATTTAAATCAAGCACTGGAGTTGTTTGATACACCGCTTGATATTATTAATGGACCTTTAATGGACGGAATGGCGGAAGTCGGGCGCTTATTTAATACGAACCAACTTATCGTTGCCGAAGTATTGCAATCAGCAGGGGTGATGAAAGCGGCTGTTGCACATCTGGAGCAATTTATGGAGAAAAACGATGAATCCGCAAGCAAAGGGAAAATGGTCCTAGCGACAGTTAAAGGGGACGTACATGATATCGGCAAAAACTTAGTGGATATCATTTTATCGAACAACGGCTTTAAAGTAGTGGACTTAGGCATTAAAGTGACGCCTGCCGAACTCATTGAAGCCATTCGTCGTGAGGAACCAGACTTTGTCGGATTATCCGGCTTGCTTGTAAAATCTGCGCAGCAAATGGTGTTAACAGCGCAAGACTTTAAAGAAGCGGGGATTGATGTACCGATTATGGTCGGTGGTGCGGCGCTTTCACGTCGCTTTACGGAAACAAAAATTGCGCCAAACTATGATGGTCCTGTCATTTATTCGAAAGATGCGATGGAAGGTTTAGATGTGGCGAATCGTTTAATGAATCCGCAAGAGCGTCCAAAGCTAGAACAGGAGCTAAGAGCATCGATTGAAAAACGGGCGGAAGCCGATAGTAAGCGAGCAGAGCGTCCAGTGGCAGTGGCAGAAAAACCAGTGCGCACAATCGCGGATGCACCTGTATTTACACCGAAAGATTTAGTACGTCACGTAAAGCGTGATTATGCGGTATCACATTTATATCCGTATGTGAATATGCGTACATTAATCGGGCATCATCTTGGCTTTAAGGCAAATGTTGAAAAGGCGATTGCGGAAGGCGAAGAGCGTGCGGTTCAATTAAAAGAGCTTGTCGATAGTTACTTAAACGACGAAACATTAAAGCCATCAGGAATGTATCAATTCTTTAAAGCACAAGCAGACGGGGATGATGTTGTTGTTTATGCGGAAGACGGCGTCACGGAAATCGAACGCTTTACATTCCCACGCCAATCTAAAGCACCGTTCCTATGTTTAGCGGACTTCCTAAAAACGAAAGAATCGGGCGAGATGGACTATATTGCTTTAATGGTCGTCACAGCAGGGCACGGCGTATCAGCGGCTGCACGTGAGTTGAAAGAGGCGGGGAAATTCCTAGAAAGTCATGCGCTACAAGCGACAGCATTAGAGTTAGCGGAAGGCTTTGCAGAACGTATTCACCAAGAAATTCGTGACCAATGGGGCTTCCCGGACCACGTGGATTTCACAATGCGCGATCGTTTTGCAGCGAAATATCAAGGGCAACGTTTCAGCTTCGGTTACCCGGCATGTCCAAACTTAGAAGACCAAGAAAAATTATTTAAAGTATTAAAACCAGAAGATATCGGTGTCCACTTAACAGAAGGCTTTATGATGGAACCAGAAGCGAGCGTATCTGCCATCGTCTTCGCCCATCCAGATGCACGATATTTTAATGTATAATGAAATGATTAGAGGGGGTGTCCAGAAAATGAATATTTTCTGGACACCCTTTCACTTCTTGAGCACTATTTACTAAGAAATATTGCTCCTGTGGTGGTCGCATCACGATACCACCATCCTCGTCGCAAGAGCACTTTTTTAGATAAATGTTATATGCTTACACAACTAAGTGAAATATAAGGAGAGAAACATGATGATTCGTAACGCAACAAGAGAAGATGTAGCGCAAATTTTAGCAATTTTTAATTACAATATTGTACATAGTACGGCGATTTACTTATACGAGGAACAAACGTTGGAGGCGCGGCTTGCATGGTTTGAAGCGAAAGTGCAAGCGGGTGAGCCAGTGCTTGTTTATGAAGTAGACGGGCGTGTTGCAGGCTATGCCACATATGGAAAATTCCGTCCGCAAGCAGCTTATCAATATACAATTGAACATTCCATCTATGTTCATGAAGATTTTCAACGAATGGGTATCGCTAAACAATTAATGCACCGTTTAATTGAACAAGCGAAAGCAGATAACTACCGCACGATGATTGCCTGTATCGATGCGGACAATGAAGGTAGTATTCGCATGCATGAAAAGTTTGGATTTACACATGTTGGCACGTTGAAAGAGGTGGGCTACAAGTTTGGTAAATGGTTGGATTTATGCTTAATGCAGTTAAAATTGTGAAAAAAATAGAAAAATGTGTGCTTCCTTTTATTTCCGATGATATGATAAACATAGAATGAAAACGGAAATAGAGAGGAGGGGTGCAAATTGAATCGAGCAGAAGAAAAAGCATTTATGTGGCGACATATACGAAATTTTTTGATTGTGAGTGTCGTATGTTTATTCCTGTTTTTGAACTATCCCATCATCTATCCGATAGTAGGGGAAAGCAATTTAGCCTCCTTAACGATCACGATTCAAATGTTTATGCTTGTCGCCATTGTGTCAGTAGGAATCCAAATTTGGTTCTCAACACGTTTTAATTTAGACAATAAAAATGTGCATATGGGTGCTTTATTTTTTACGATTGGCTTATTTCAAGTCGTGCATATTATTTCATTTGCAGGCATGCCCAATTATCTTTATTACGATTATGGTGAATTTTCTCTAGTATTCGATTTAATTATTCGTAATTTATTGCCTCTTGGCATGATTGTCATTTCTTTTATGCGTGCTAAGGATATTACAATGCGCTATAGAAGAATGGTGTTTGCAGCTTCCATTACGATTGCACTTGTTTTTATTGTCGGTTGCTTTTCGTATGTAGGGAGCATTCATACATTATTTGAGCAGTTTAATTTAAAGTTGATTTTACAAACAACAGCGCTAACGCTTCAAGTCATATTGCTATGCCTTTTAATAAAGGATGTTAGAATGTTGCATAGAAAAAGCTTCTTTTTTTCTATTGGGACATTGTATTTTATGATGGGGAACATATTATTTACGTTATCGACTTCACATGCGGACGCTTATTATGTCGTAGGCGAGCTCATGCAAGTGTGTTCCTTTATCACGTTATTTTATGCGATTTATTATTCATCGGTAGAACGGCCATATAAAGATTTAGCACTGTCTGAAATGCGTATGCAAAAAATGGCGTATTACGATGAGGTAGTAGGTTTACCTAACCAGCGCTATTTAGAAGAGAAATTAGAAAAAGAATTACCTAGAGCAAAAAAACAGCAGGCGATTTTACTCATTGAAGTAGAACGGCTCGATGCGATTAAAATTTCATTAGGGCAAAAGTCTACAAACGAACTAATGTGTTCCTTAGCAGATCGTTTTCAACGAGCTTTAACAGCACAACAAGAGCTGATGAAATTCGGCAAAAATCAGTTCGTCATTTATGTGGAACATTTTCAGCAAGAAGAGGTAGACCGCATTTGTGAACGCGTGCGTCGAAGTTTAGAACCGCCTATTCAAATTAAGCATTATTCATTGCGCATGAAATTCCATGTAGGAGTAGCCATCTATCCAAATGATGCCAATCATCCGGAAGGCCTGATTCAGTGTGCACATTTAGCCTTAAATAAGGCGAAGTACTCTATGGCGGGCTATCCGCAGTTTTATACAGCTGATATGGAGATGAAAAATCGGGAGCAAATCCAGTTAGAACATGATTTAGAGAAAGCATTATTCAACGAGGAGTTATTTTTAGAATACCAGCCACAATTGGATGTGAGGACACGAGAGATTTGTTCTGTTGAAGCACTTGTTCGTTGGCAACATCCAACGATGGGCAGAATCCCACCGAATCGCTTTATTCCAATAGCTGAAGAGAGTGGGCTCATCATTCCGATGGGATTAGCTATTTTGAAAATGGCTTGTAATGAAATGAAGCGTTGGCAGCAGCTCCATGATCGACCGATTAAGTTAGCCGTGAATTTATCGCTCAGTCAGCTATACCAAGAAAATTTTATCGATGAGATACGGAAAGTCTTGGCGGAAACCCAATTTAATCCGCACGATTTACAGCTAGAGATTACAGAAAGTATGACATTTGAAGCTACACAACTTATTTCAATTTTAAGTGAATTGAAAAAAATGGGTATTGGGATTGCGATTGATGATTTTGGGACAGGCTATTCATCGCTTGCGTATTTAACCGATTTTCCATTCGATTGCTTAAAGATTGACCGGTCATTTGTCAATAAAATTGGGATTTCTGCTAAAGGAGAGGCCATTGTTACAACGATTTTAACGATGGCGGAGCATTTGCATGTAGAGGTTGTGGCAGAAGGAATCGAAACAGTGGAGCAGTTTAAGTATTTAGAGAAGGTCGGCTGTAATAAGATTCAAGGATACTATGTCGGTAAACCAATCCCATTTCATCAATTTATGAATGATTATAAAAGCATCGTCACGCGTGGTTATTCTATTATTTAACAGTTTACCCGCTATGTGGATTAAAAATCCTATGAATATGACATTTGTCATATAAAAATTATGATGTTTGCGTCTAGTGGTCATACCAGTTTCTTTTTATGCTAGTATTAGCGAATGCAATGAAAGAAGGGAAATTAATATGACTACTACAATGACAGACGCAGAAAAAACGAAAAAGCTGCGCAAAGATGTAGCGCCTTTTGCAAAGTCTGAAACGAATAAAAGTATTTTTCAAATAATTAATACACTAACACCATTATTAGTCGCATGGATACTAGGGTTTTATTTACTACAATATTCCCCTTGGTTAACAGTGGCATGTAGTGTGGTAGCAGCCGGTTTTGTCGTGCGTACATTCATCATTTTCCATGATTGTACACATGGTTCATTTTTCAAAAGTAAAAAAGCAAATGATTCGATTGGATTTATCACAGGGGTATTAACTTCTTTCCCGTATGAAAAATGGAAACGTGAGCATACAATCCACCATGCGACAAGCTCGAACTTAGATAAGCGTGGCATTGGTGATATCGATATGTTAACGGTTGAAGAATATATGGAAAAATCAAAATTAGGACGTCTAGGATATCGTTTATACCGTAATCCACTTGTGATGTTTGGCTTAGGGCCACTTTTAATGGTACTAGTTTTAAATCGTATTAACCGTAGCGATGCAAAGAAAAAGGAGCGTATCAATACACATTTAACGACGTTAACAATGGTTGTGATTTTAGGCACACTTGCTTGGTTAACAAGCTTACAAGCTGTACTACTTGTATACGGTGTGACATTATTTATCGCCGGTTCATTAGGGATTTGGTTATTCTATATTCAGCATACGTACGAAGATTCATATTTCGAGTATGATACAGAATGGGATTATGTAAAAGCGGCTGTAGAAGGAAGCTCTTATTATAAATTACCAAAATTACTACAATGGATTACAGGAAATATCGGTTTCCACCACGTGCACCACTTAGCGCCACGTGTACCAAACTATCATTTAGAGGAAGCGCATAAATCAATTCCGCCATTACAAAAGGCGACGACAATTACGCTTTCGACAAGCTTAGAGTCGGTTCGTTACAAATTATATGACCCTGAAAACAAAAAGTTTGTGACATTTAAAGAGGCGGAAGCGATTATTCAATCGCGCCAAAAATCATCATCAAAAGCTGCATAAGTTTCTCTTTACCAAAATGGTATGTCCGAAAAGACTTTCAGACATGCCATTTTGCTATAATAGAACAAAAAGAAATGAGGATTTTATGCAAACTTGGTATAGTATCATTCCGAAAAGTCCTTGGCTTAGTATTTACATATGGATTATTTTTTGTATCATGCCGTTCTTCTTCATCGTACGAGCGTTCAGTCCGCTCTATGTAGGGCTCGGCATTGTGCTCATTTTGCTTTATTTTTTATGTCATAAGTTTTCCTTTCAGTCGAAAAATGGGCTTGTGTACATGTGGCTTAGTTTTCAAATGGTGCTAAACATCGTGATGACATTGCTGTTCGGTTATATTTATTTATCGTTATTTACAGCGCTTTTCATTGGAAATATCCGTCAAACAGTCGGCTTTTATATTATGTATGGGCTTCATATTGGCTTTACGGTGTTGTCGATTGTAGCGGGGTATTTTATTTTTCTTGAACTGTTTTTATCGCAGACACCGTTCATCATTATTGCGGTCATCGGGGTTGTGTTACTGCCATTTACATTATATACACGCAATAAGCAGGAAAATTTAGAAAGCGAGCTCGAAACAGCGAAGGATCGTATTTCAGAGTTAATCATTCACGAGGAACGACAACGAATTGCGCGAGATTTACATGATACACTCGGTCAAAAATTATCGATGATTGGGTTAAAAAGTGACTTAGCGGCTCGGCTCGTTGAAAAGAATCCGCAACAAGCAATTAGTGAAATAAAAGATATTCGTCAAACTGCGAGTATTGCGCTAAAAGAGGTACGTGAATTAGTCGCGGATATGCGAGCAGTTAGACTAGAAGAAGAGCTATTTCGTGTGGAACAAATTTTACGAGCAGCAGAAATTGAGTTCGAGCTCATTGGCGATCCGCAAGCGATTCAAATGCCGGTGCTAGCAGAAAACGTGATCAGTATGTGCTTAAAAGAAGCGGTGACGAATGTCGTTAAGCATAGTCGCGCGAGTAAATGCATTGTTGAACTTGTGCGAAATGAAAATGTATTTATGCTGGTTGTCAAGGACAATGGCGTAGGGTATGAGGAAACATTCGCGTTAAATGGCAGTGGATTGAAGGGGATGCGTGAGCGAATTGAGTTTTTAAACGGATCGGTAGACATAAAAAAGGCTCAAGGTACAGAGCTCATGATTTGTATACCTGTTACGATTACACATCAAAAGGGAAGTGAAGAAGTATGATTCGAATTGTCATAGCAGAAGATCAAGGTATGCTACTCGGGGCTATGAAATCACTACTTAGTTTGGAAGAGGATATGGAAGTTGTGGGCCTGGCGAGAAACGGTGAAGAGGCGATCGAACAAGTACGTACATTGCGCCCTGATATTTGTATTATGGATATCGAAATGCCAGTTAAAACAGGGTTAGATGCAGCGGAAGCGTTAAAAGATGAAACATGCAAAATTATTATTTTAACAACATTTGCCCGTCCAGGTTATTTTGAACGTGCACGAAAAGCAGGTGTGCGCGGCTATTTATTAAAGGATAGCCCAATTGAAGAGTTGGTGAATGCCATTCGCATTATTATGGATGGGCGTCGTATTTATGCACCGGAGCTAGTGGATTTTGTGTATGAAGATGATAGCGAAAACCCGTTAACAGAACGAGAGAGCCAAGTATTAGAGCTTGTCGCAGAAGGCAAGACGACGAAGGAAATCGCAGCGGAATTGTTTTTATCAGCAGGGACCGTACGCAATTACATTTCCACAATTTTAGATAAACTCGGTGTAGGGAATCGAATTGAAGCCATTCAACGTTTTAAAGATAAAGGGTGGAATAAATAGTACAGCAGAGGATAATGCCCCTGCTGTTTTTTTCATTTGGGTTTGTGTTGTGTGAAGGGGAACGAGCAAAACGAGTGCGTATGCGGTCAAAAAGGGGATGTAAGCGAGCAAAAGGTACCCGTATCCGAGCAAAAGCAAAACAGGCGTGTATGCGGTCAAAACGAGGGTGAGCGAGCAAAACAAGGTATCCGAGCAAAACAAAAAACGGTAGAGAAACCCCTCTACCGTTGACTGTTCAATTATAGGCTATCGCCGAAATCTTCGCGGAATTTTGCGGCTAATTGTTCTGGCCAATCTGTGACAGCATCTAATTTACCGAAGAAGAAGCGTAACACAGATGGTTCTTCTACGAATGCCATCCCGCCGATTAACTCGCGGTTGTCATATAACCAAGCGATGCGGTCTACAGCGTATTTTACTTGCGATAATGTGAATACGCGGCGTGGCATTGCCATACGTACTAATTCCATATGAGATAATGTTTCGTTACCGTTTTCATCGCGTTGCTCAGACATCGTCCCGCGCTCCATCCCGCGTGCGCCACTTGCGATATAAATAGCAGCCGCTAAAGCACCAGCTGGATACGCTGTTTGTGGCACGTGTGGTAAGAATCTAGAAGCGTCGATATGACAGCCTAAACCACCCGCAGGCGTGACGACTGGTACACCTTTTTTCTGTAATTCTTCGGACATGTAGGCGATGAATTGAGGACCTTGTGAAATGTATTGCTCATCCATTGTTTCTTCAAGACCTACTGCGATCGCTTCCATTTCACGTACAGACATCCCACCGTATGTTAAGAAGCCTTCGTATAATGTGATGTACTCGCGCATTAATAAGTAATCTTCTTCGCTATTTGTACAAATACCGCCACCACGAGCAAACCCTAATTTACGTGCAGAGAAATACAGGATATCTGCTTGATCAGCTAGTTCACGTGTAATTTCACGGATGGATTTGTCCTTGCAAGATTCTTCACGCTCTTTAATGAAGTGTAAGTTATCTGCTAATAAACTAATATCGTATACAAGTTTCAGATTATACTTATTACATACCGCGCGTACTTGCTTTAAGTTTTCAAGTGAGTGTGGTTGCCCCCCGATTAAGTTCGTGCCTGACTCCACACGGATAAAGGCGATTTTATCTGCCCCGCGCTCTTCGATTAACGTTGTTAACTTCTCAATATCCATATCTCCTTTGAACGGATCTTCGGATACTAAGTTTAATGCTTCATCTTTAAATACTTCTTCTACCGCCCCGCCGTTTAATGTCACGTGTACTTTTGATGTTGTGAAGTGGTAGTTCATCGGGACTGTTGTGTCAGGTTTGACATACACTTGTGAAATAATGTTTTCACAAGCACGACCTTGGTGTGTTGGTAAAAAATATTTTGTACCGAAAATTTCTTGGACTTTGCTTTCTAATTTTGTGAATGTCGCTGAACCAGCATAGCTATCGTCTGCCTCTAGCATTGCGGCTTGTTGACGGTCAGACATCGCATTGACACCGCTATCTGTTAGCATATCCATGTAAACGTCTTCATTTTTTAATAAAAACGTATTGTAACCCGCTTCTTTCATCGCTTTTACGCGCTCTTCGACAGGTGGTAAGTTTAATTTTTGTACGATGCGTACTTTGTGCATTTCTAATGGAATCGTTTCGCCAGAATAAAATTTAATTGTCATCGTTTCTTTTCTCCTTTAACGCTTCAATGCTTCTATGCGTCGATGTAATGAATTACCAACTATTGTACACTAAGAAAGAACTTTGTTGTTCGAAAATTCAGTTTTCTAAAAATAACAAAAAATGAAGGCTTCCGAAATTTTCGGATAGCCTTCATTGATTTCGTTGTTATTTACGTTTGGATAAGCGGCCTAAAAGGAAGGCGCCTGCTGCCACTGCGAGTAATGTGTTTGTTTTTTTGTTAAACACTTGTTTTGTGACAAGGTTGATATTTTGCGGACGCTCTGCAAGACGGCGCATAAAGTAGCCGTACCAATCTTCACCAAATGGTACATACGTACAGAAACGATAGTGGTTAGCAAGTTCTTTTTGCATATCTGTACGGAAACCGTAGAGCATTTGGAATTCGAACTGATCGTTTGAAATGTTGTGGTCAGCGACGAATCGTTTCACATGGTGAATAATATTATGGTCATGTGTCGCAATGGAAGTGAACTTACCATGTAATAAGTGGTATTCGATTAACTCTAAGAAATTGATATCGATATCTAGTTTATCTTGGTACGCCACTTCTTCGGATTCCTGATAAGCGCCTTTGACGATGCGAAGACGACAGTCTTTCAACTGCTCAATGTCTTCTTTGGAACGGAACAAATACGCTTGAATGACCGTTCCGACATTATCGAATATTTTGTGTAATTCTTTTAACATATCGAGTGTTGGTTGGAGTCGCTCGTAATTTTCCATATCTAAATTGACGAAAATATGATACTGCTCGGCATACTCCACGATTTCGCGTAAATTGTCATAGCAAAAATCGATGTCGATATCTAAGCCTACTTGAGACGGTTTTACTGAAATATGTGCATGTAATCCGTATGTGTGAATGGCGTCAATGACGTCTAAAATTTCATCCTTTGCTTTGATTGCAACGGTTTCATCAACAACAAATTCCCCGAGCCGATCAATCGTTGCTTCAATGCCACTTGCGTTTAATTTTTTGACGCTATCAATCATTTCTTGTACGTTTGTCCCTGCTACAATACTTTGCGCGCCTAGCTTTAAGCCGTATTTTTGAGCCGCTGTGTTGAGCAGTTCGTTTTTCGATAAGTTCATCAATACATCCCGTAATACCATCTAGAACCCCTCGCTTTCTTTCCCTAAATTATAACATATTAGGGTGTAGCCCCTGCTATTTTTTCAACACATCGATTCGCTGCATACGCTCGTTAAATAATGTCGGATAGACGAGGAAGCCTAAAATCACACTCGCTAACGTTGCACATGTTAATAGGGCAAAGATAATTAAAATTTGAAATTGTACCGCTTGTACGGGATCGGCACCCCCGATAATTTGGCCACTCATCATGCCAGGGAGCTGAACAAGCCCAATCGTTTTTTGTGCTTCAATCGTTGGAATCATACTCGCCTTAATCGCGCCCATTACATGACGATGTACCGCCTGCTTAGGTGTACCACCAAGCGATAAAATGAGTTCGATTTCATCTTCATTTGATTCAAGCTCTGCACGAAAGCGGTTTAAAAATAATACCGAAAGCACCATGGCGTTACCGATCATCATCCCGCTAATCGGGATAATGTACTGCGGTGTAGCGGGAACAATATTCAGTCCAAGTAGTACACCTTGTGTGACAAGTTCGACCGTAATTAATGTGATGGCGATTTTCCACGTAATGCCGGGAATGCCGACACCTTTTTTTCGGGCGTTTAACGTAGCGACGACAATCATCACCGTAATCATCAGCAAAATATAAATTGGGCTATCTGTTGCAAAAATAAAATGCAATACATAACCGATGGCGAGTAGCTGAATAATAGAGCGCACGGTGGCAACTGTAATATCTTTTTCGAGACCGAGCTTTAATGTTTTCGATAAGATAAATGGAATGAGGACAAAAATCAACGTCAGAGAAAGCGTACTGTACGTCATCGTACACCTCCACGTAAAAACTGCTGAATTGCAGGAATATTTGAGTGCTCGAGAATGGACACATCCCCACTTGCGATGAGTTTGCCGTCCTGCATAATCCAAGTGAAATCGCTAAGTGTCCGAGCTTGTTCAAGATTATGTGTAATCCAAATAATCGTGACGCCGTATTTACGGTTAATGTTTAAAATGAGCTCTTCAACTTCTCTTGTAGAAGTGGGATCGAGCGCAGATGTAATTTCATCGAGCAATAAAATATCAGATTGATTCACCAGTGTGCGCGCGATGGAGAGACGTTGCTTCTGTCCACCTGATAGTTCGGTTGCCTCGCGTGTTAAAAAAGAGGCATCTAAATAGACGTCCTCTAAAAAAGAGATGGCTTCCTCTTGTGGCAACGTCTTTTGTTGTAATTTTCGCGGTAGTGCTAAATTTTCATAGACGCTCGCTCGAATAATAGGGGAGCTTTGCAGTACGATGCCCGCTTTTCGTCGTAAATGTGTCGGTTCGTATGTATGAATAGCTTGCCCTTCGATGATAATTTCTCCGGCTGTAGGCGCAAGAAGACCGTTACACATTTTGAGTAAGGTTGTTTTGCCAGCACCGGAAGGCCCGACAAGTGTTGTAATGCGTCCTTTATTAAAGGTACCGGTAATGTTTTGCAAAATCAGCCGGTCTTTCACCGAAAAAGAAAGATTCTTTAGTTCGATTGCTTGTTCTGTCATTCCAATGAAGTCTCCCTTAATCTTTTTTTTTTATTATAACCCAAAAAAAGTACAGACGAAGCTTAGAGGAACTTCGCCTGCACTTGAAAACTTGATGAGGGGATCAAGCTTTCGAGCAATTATGTTTGAAAGATTTGGAGCAATGAGAAAGCTACACTTGTTTTTCTTTTACGTGTGTCCCGAGTGTTGTTAAGCGCTGTGCAAATGTATCGCTTTTACCACTCAAACCGCGGAATACATCTTGTTGGAATTCGTAGGCGTGTGAGCCGTGTTCAGCTATATCTAGGCCTTCAATTTCCTCTTCTCGTGTGACGCGTAATGGGACGAATAATTTAATCATGCTTAAGCTCACGGCTACTGTAACAGCCGTCCATGCGCTCACAGCTAAAACACCGATTGCTTGCACGCCTAACAATGTGGCACCGCCGCCGTATAGTAAGCCACCGCCACCCGCTACGTCGAATAAACCGACAGCTAACGTACCCCAAATACCGCACAGCCCGTGAACGGCTACTGCACCAACTGGATCGTCCACTTTTAGCTTCCATTCAATGAAGCGTACACCTTCTACTAAAATGACACCCGCTAATAAACCAGTAATGATAGCGCCTACTAAGCTTAAGTTCGCGGCACCTGCTGTAATGCCAACGAGGCCCGCTAATGCGCCGTTTAATGTGAGGGAGCCATCCATTTGACCGTAACGGAATTTTGTATAAAAAGCTGTTGCAACAATGCCAGCTGAAGCAGATAAAAATGTGTTAGCAATAACGCTAGGAACGAGTTCTGGATCGGCTGCTAATGTGGAAGCGCCATTAAATCCAAACCACCCTAACCAAAGAATAAAAACGCCTAATGCACCGAGAGGAATGGAATGACCGGGAATCACATTGATTTGTTTGCCTGCATATTTCCCTAAACGTGGACCGATCATCGCGGCTGCTACTAATGCCCCGACAGCCCCCGTTAAGTGAACGACCGTTGAACCGGCAAAATCGATAAAGCCTAAAGCTGTCAGCCAGCCGTCACCTTGCCACACCCAGTGACCAATAACAGGATAGATAAATAAAGTCATAATAACAACGATAGCGATATAAGCGGAGATATTTGCGCGTTCTGCAACAGCACCAGAAATAATGGTTGCACATGTTGCGGCAAACATGGCTTGGAAGACGAAGAGGGCGATGTCGTCTACACCTTGTAAGGCGAAACCAGAAGTACCGATAAATCCACCAGCGGTATCACCGAACATGATTGCATAGCCTGCTAGGAAATAAACAATCCCGCCAATTGAAATGGTCAGTATATTTTTCATTAAAATATTGATGGCGTTTTTGGAACGTGTAAAGCCTGCTTCTACCATGGCGAACCCAGCATGCATAAAGAATACTAAAATAGCACCAAGCATTACCCAAACTAAGTTAATCGAAAGTTCTAACGCTTCCACTGTCATCTCAATCTCCTCCTTTAATCAATGGCCACAGAGCCAACTTCTTTTGTCCGAATACGAATGGCCTGTTCGACGGGGTAAATGAAAATTTTACCGTCGCCGACTTGACCTGTGCAGGCGTCCCGTAAAATCACATCTACAATGGCTTGCACTTTTGCGTTATCTACTACCATTTCGAGTTTTAGCTTTTGTGAAAATTCCATTGAATATTGATTGCCACGGAATAGTGCTGTGCGCCCTTCTTGACGACCGCAGCCTGCGATTTCAGAAATGCTTAGTCCATCGATCCCTTCTTGTGCTAAGCCTTCACGCACCGCAGCGAAAACTTCCGGCCGGATAATGGCTTCAATTTTTTTCATGCTCAACAACTCCTTATGTTAGGTTAATTAACATGTTAAAGGGTGCAGAAGTGAAAATCAATAGTTGTATGTCATAAAAACTTACATGTATTTTCGATGGGATTTATCGCATTGTGAGATATAGTGATCAACTGTTGATGGCATTAGGATAAAAAAGAAAGTGTAGGTAGAAGAAATCGTAGTGAATCGGTATTTACATGAAAAATATGTAACAAAAACTGACAATCGGAAGTGGGCTGAGATGTTTCATGCCTTGTAACGGATTAAATGGTGTATACTAGGACTAATTATGTTTCGGAAGAAGGGACTTTTTTTAATGAAAGCAAGATATGAAGACGATAGCTTAACACTGCACACAGATTTGTATCAAATCAATATGGCGGAAAGTTACTGGGCGGAAGGTATCCATAATCGGAAAGCGGTATTTGAGTTGTATTTCCGTAAATTGCCATTCGGGAATGGCTATGCGGTATTTGCAGGACTGGAGCGCATGCTCGACTATTTAAAAAACTTCCGCTTCACAGCATCGGATATCGCGTATTTACGTGAAGAACTAGGGTACAAAGACGATTTTTTAAATTATTTAAAAGATATTCGTTTTACAGGTTCGATGTACTCCATGGTAGAGGGCGAGCTGGTCTTTGCGAATGAGCCGATTGCTCGGATTGAGGCACCGTTAGTAGAAGCGCAGCTAGTGGAGACGGCCTTGTTGAATATTGTCAATTTCCAAACGTTAATCGCTACAAAAGCGAGCCGTATTAAACAAATTGTAAAAGATGAGGTAGCGATGGAGTTTGGTACGCGTCGTGCGCAGGAGATGGATGCAGCGCTTTGGGGAGCACGTGCAGCCGTAATCGGTGGCTTTGAATCGACGTCGAATGTTCGAGCGGGGAAACGTTTTGGTATACCAGTAGCAGGTACACATGCTCATGCGCTTGTCCAAGCATACAAAAATGATTATGATGCGTTCCATTCGTATGCAAAACGTCATCGTGATTGCGTATTTTTAGTCGACACATACAACACGTTAAAATCGGGTGTGCCAACCGCGATTCAAGTAGCGAAGGAATTAGGGGATCAAATCAATTTTATCGGGGTTCGTTTAGATAGTGGCGATATTGCCTTCTTATCAAAAGAAGCCCGTCGTATGTTAGATGAAGCAGGATTCCATGATGCTAAAATTATCGTCTCAAATGATTTAGATGAGTATACGATTTTAAACTTAAAAGCACAGGGCGCGCGCGTCGATATGTGGGGCATTGGGACAAAATTGATTACCGCTTACGATCAACCAGCTTTAGGTGCGGTATATAAAATGGTGTCGATTGAAAATGAAAAAGGTGAAATGGAAGATACGATTAAAATTTCTGCCAATGCTGAAAAAGTAACGACACCAGGATTGAAGCGTGTTTACCGTATTATTAACAAAACAAATGGTAAATCAGAAGGCGATTATATCGCGATGGCAGATGAAAATCCGCAGGCAGAAGAGCACTTGAAAATGTTCCACCCTGTGCATACATTTGTCTCGAAATTTGTGACAAACTTTGAAGCGAAAGATTTGCATGTAGAAGTCATTAAAGACGGTAACATTGTGTATGACAATCCATCGCTGTGGGAAATGCGCCAGTATGCATTTGATAATTTAGAATTATTATGGGACGAATATAAACGTTCACTCAACCCGGAAGAGTACCCAGTTGATTTAAGTCAAAAATGCTGGGACAACAAAATGCTTAATATTCAAGAAGTGCGTGAAATGGTTGAAGTGATGGAAAAACGATAATTTGAATGAAAAGGAGCGGTGTGTGATGTCGAATCTACAAAAGCGAATTATCGAAGAGTTACATGTATTACCGAAAATTAATGTAGAAGAAGAAATACGTAAATCCATTGATTTTATGAAGGCATATGCCGAAAAACATAGCTTCGTAAAAGGCTTTGTATTAGGTATTAGTGGTGGACAAGATTCCACCTTAACAGGCAAGCTTGCCCAATTAGCGGTGAATGAACTAAACGAAGAAGCGGGCGAAAAGAAATATGCATTTATGGCTGTACGTCTTCCGTACGGCGAGCAAGCAGATGAACAAGACTGTCAAGATGCGCTTGATTTCATTCAGCCTGATCAAATTTATACCGTGAATATTAAAGGCGCGGTCGATGCGAGTGTTCGTGCGTTAGCAGACGCGGGTGTTGCGCTAAGCGACTTTGCTAAAGGGAATGAAAAGGCGCGGGAACGGATGAAGGTACAGTTCTCGATTGCGGCGATGAATAGTGCCGTTGTCCTTGGCACAGACCATGCAGCAGAAGCAATTACAGGATTCTTTACAAAGTTTGGGGACGGTGGCGCAGATTTAATGCCAATTTTCCGTTTAAATAAACGTCAGGGCAGACAAATGTTAGCGCACCTCAACTGTCCTGAACATCTTTATTTGAAAATACCGACTGCTGACTTAGAGGAAGAACGACCATCCTTACCAGATGAAGCGGCGCTTGGGGTCACGTATGAGCAAATTGATGATTATTTAGAAGGAAAAGAAATCCCGAAAGAAGCACGTGAAGTGTTAGAGGGGCATTATGTACGTTCGCAGCATAAACGCCACTTACCGATTACTATATTTGATGATTTTTGGAAATAAATAATGACTTTTTGCCGTGCTAGAAAAAATCTAGTGCGGTTTTCTTTATTTATAGGAATATTTGTCGATACAAATACCTAAGAACAATAGAGAATGGGGGGATGGTGCAATGAGAACATCGCGTGTTAGTATGGCCGCATCAAGCACCTATCGCAATGCGAAACGCTATTTAGAAACGGAAGAAGCATTTATTTTATTTAATGATGGCAGTTCACTTGAGCATTTCAATGAGCGACAGCAAAAAAAGCAAAAGAAGCAGAAAAAAACACCGGCCGCTAAACCCGTGCTCGTCAATAAAAAACAGCATGTATTAATTAAAGGAATTCAGTTTGATGCAGATACAGTGACGATAGTACGTAATCACTTATTGCACCAATCGCTCAACGTTAGCTACCTTAACAATATGAAACGTCGTCATCATACGTATCGTACGTCTATATAATCACCTGGACCATTTGTGTTTAGGTGATTTTTTTATTGTTAGCGAAGAACCCCATCGTATGCGAGCAAAACGAAGAGGTATCCGGTCATAAAAGGGGTGAACGAGTAAAACAAAGGCGTATGCATGCAAAAAGCCGAAGTATGCGGTCAAAAGCGTCGGCTATCCGAGCAAAACAAAGGGGTATCCGATCATAAAAGGGGTGAACGAGCAAAAAGGTATACTTATGCGGTCAAAACCCAGCCGTATGCGAGCAAAAAGGTATAATATGTGGTCAAAAATCACAGTATGTGAGCAAAACCCCCGGCTATCCGAGCAAAACGAAGGCGTATCCGGTCATAAAGGGCGATAAAAATAAAAAATGGAAATATTTATAAAAAGTTTTTCAAACATTTCACATCAACTTTCATTTTATTTCACAACTACCTAGTAAAGTAATAAGTAGATAGGATATGAATGAAAAGGGGTTTAAAACATGAAAAGATTTAAACATGTACTTGTCGCAACAGGTATCGTAATGGCACTTGCTGCATGTGGCAATGAAGAAGTTTCCAAAGAAGAAGAGACAGCAGCACCACAAACAGAAGTAGAAGAAGATGCATCGACAATCGTGAAACAAGAAGAAGTAGCATCACTAGTAGACCCACGCTTACAAGAGCCAACAGAGGATACAATTTGTGAAATGTGTAATATGAAAGTGTACACAAAAGAGCATGAACTCGGTGTATTCTCAGCACAAGCGATTAAAGCAGACGGTTCGATCGCTTTCTATGATGATATCGGTTGTTTATTAAATGCTGAACTCGCGAATAATGAAGAAAACGATAAATATGTACGTGACTACAACACATTAGACTGGGCTTTAGTGGAAGATGTGACAATCGTCAAAACAGAAATAAAATCACCGATGAACTGGGGTTACATCTACTTCGTGGATAAGGCAGATGCGGACAAATATATTGAAGAAAATCCAACAGCGCATGTAGAAGAGCTACAAACAATCAAAGATGCGGCGAAAAAACGCCGTGAAGAAAAGATGAAAAAAATGGCTGAAGAAGGTTCAACAGATATGAATCATTCAGATGAAGGTCATATGGATCATTCAACAACAGAAGAAGACCATAACCATTAATCCGAGGCGACTAGAAGAATTTCTTCTAGTCTTTTCGGCGTTATGTGAGGTGAGGGCATGAAAAAAATCGTTTGGTTGCTTTTGTTACTGTGCATCACGGGTGCATCGACAGGAGCCGCGCAAGTAGTGGATTTGCAATCGCAAATTGATGCAGCGGAAGAAGGAAGTGTCATCCAACTTGAAAAAGGTGTGTACGAAGGAAATGTTATCATCACGAAATCCATCTTTCTAGAAGGGGAGAACGGGACCGTTATGAAGGCGCATGCTGATACCCCTGCTATTTTGATTGAAAACGCTAGTGATGTCGCTGTTCGCGGTATCGACATTGAGACGCTTGGGACAGGGGTTACGGTACGTCGCTCGAACGAGGTCAAGCTTTCTAACATCAACATGCGCGGTGTGGATACAGGCGTCCAAGTGTATAATTCGCAACAGTTGCTAATTAGCTCCCTTGCAATTGAGGGAAACGCGAAGCATTATGCGAAAAAGGGAAATGGAATTGGGATTTATAATAGTGCCTCCATTGAACTGTTCGAAAACACGATCAATTCCGTACAAGACGGCTTTTATATTGAAGGTGTACAAGGTATTACGATTCACGACAATACGGTGACGAATAGTCGTTACGGCACCCATTTTATGTATAGTGAGAACGGTGATATTCGCCACAACATGTATACACAAAATGTGACGGGGCTCATGGTCATGATGACGGAAGATATCCAGGTGAAACAGAATGATGTGTCTTATCAGGATGGCTTTAATGGGACAGGGATTACGTTATATGATACGAAAAATACACTACTTCAATCGAACCACATCGAGGGCAATCGCATTGGGGTGAGTGTGCAAAAAACGGTGGATGTAGAGCTGTTAGAAAATACGTTTCACATGAATCAAACGGCACTGGAATCGGTCCGTTCAGAAGAGTCGAATACAGCGATGCAAAATCAGTTCGTGGGCAATCTTGTCAATGTTCGCTCGGATCAGCAAGGGTTGCATTTAGTCAACAACTATTATGATGATTATAACGGCATTGACTTAGACGATAATGGGACAGGGGACGAGGCGTATGTGGCGTTGCAAAGCTTTGGGCAATGGATGGTGCGAAAGCCGGTGTATCAGTATTTCATTGAATCCCCGAGTGTCGTGCTACTCAATACGATTGATAAGCAAACAAACACCACATCGAAAGTGTTACTCGTCGATGAATCGCCTGCAACAATGAAAAATCAAGGACCTACCACATCGTTCCAGCTGCAGTTACCACAGCTCGTGATCGGATTAGTATTACTTATTGGATGTGTAGTCGTATATAGAAGGAGTGTCAGAATATGAAATGGAAATGGTTCATCTTAATGGCAGTATTATTACTTGTAGGTTGCTCAGAAAAAGCGTATGAGCCGAAAGAGGTAAATCCAGAAACTGATATTTGTAAAGTATGTAATATGAGTATCGCGCATGAGGACTACGCAGCACAGCTTGTGTTTAAAAATGGAGACTATGAAATGTTTGATGATATTGGTTGTTTAATGGAGTTTCTAGAAGGTACGGAAGAATCGGAAGTGGGCGCGATGTTTATGAAGGATATGACGGACAACGAATGGGTGGATGTCAAAACAGCTACATATATTTACTCAAAAGATTACTGGACACCAATGAACTACGGTGTGCTAGCGTTTAAAACGAAGGAAGAAGCAGAGCAATATATGGCGAGTGAAGGCGACGGGGAACTATTAGCATTTGATGATTTAAAAACATTTAATTGGGGCGTTCATCATTGATTCAACGTATGTTCATCACACTTGAATGGCGACAAATGCTTCGTAGTAAATGGCTGTTACTCGTCGCACTTTTATTCGCAGTTGTCTTTGTGGCCATCGTGATGATTCAGCAAATGGCGTTACCTGATGTAGAAGGGTTTACGCGTCAAACGGCGTCCTTTTTAAACTTATTATTATTTTTACTGCCGCTTTTTGCACTAACAATCGGCAGTATGAGCATCGCGGGGGATATTGAATCGGGCTGGTTTTCGCTATTAAAAACATACCCGCTGACACTTTCGCAATATATTATCGGGAAATTTATTGCCCTATGTGGCGCGTTCTTCTTTATTATCGCATTTGCATTCGGTGTGGTGCTATTGCTCGGTGGCGTGTTAGGCGGTGTACGTTTACCGCTCGCCTTTATTGTGTTAGCGCTTTGTTTAATCGTTATTAGTGCAGCATTATCGATTTTTATCGGGAGCGTCGCGAAAAACCGGTTATATGCACTGGCGATTTCGCTTGTCGTGTGGGCGTTGTTATTACTGCTTCTATCGTATATGTTAATGGCGGTTGGCACGCTTGTTGCTGGGCATGTATTGCAAAAGCTCACGATTGTGATGATGCATATTAATCCAGTGGAATGGCTACGCTTTGCCTACTTTGTGTTAGCCGATCAAGCAACGGTACTTGGGCCAACATATTACGATATTATCGCGTTCTATGAATCAGGGCTAGGGATGGTCGTCTTTACTGTTGTGACCGTCGCATGGGTTGTCGTACCACTCATGGCTAGCATTTATGTGCTACGGAAAAATGGGGTGAAGAAATGATTGTACAAGCGCAAGGATTGAAGCAAGTATACGGGAATGGGCGCGGTTTACATGAAGCGACATTTGACATTCCAAAAGGGCGTATTATTGCGCTGGCAGGCGGTAATGGAGCAGGGAAAAGCACGCTCATTCGCATGCTGACAAAGCAAGAAATGCCGCAGCAAGGGCAGCTTATTTGGCATGAAGCGAAACCCATTCGCTATATGCCAGACGATGTCGACTTTCCGAATACATTAACAGCAGCGGAAGTGTTGAAACTATTAGCCTCGTTAAAGAAAGCAACAACAGAAGAGCAACACCATGTCTTGAAACGAGTGGGATTATTCGAAGTACAAAAACAAACAGTACGCCACTTTTCAAAAGGGATGCGCCAACGTCTGAACTTAGCGCAAAGTTTGCTTGGTGGGGACGGTTTACTTATTATGGATGAACCGACAAACGGTTTAGATCCGTACTGGATTGCAGAACTTAAAAATATTATTCGGGCAGAAAAAGAACGCGGGAGTACGATTATTTTTTCGACGCATATGCTGTCGTTTGCGGAGCAACTAGCAGATGATGTCATCATTTTACATGAAGGTTCGGTGCTCGTAGCAGGAGAGCTACAACAGTTATTGCAAGAACACGGCTTCACGGAGCTAGAACAGTTATGGCTATCGAAAATTGGGTTAAGTGAAGTACAACCTCATCAATAATTTTCACCTACACAATCCATACTAGGCTTTGAGGTGAACGATGCTATGCCAATGTTAAATATAAAAGGAAGTCATATGTATTATACGGTCAAAGGTGAGGGCATACCGATTGTGTTGATCCATCCGCCATTACTGACAAGCGCCAATTTCATGTATCAAGTAGAACAGTTATCGAAAAAGTATAAAGTCATTACATTTGATATGAGAGGACACGGCAGAAGTGTCTATTCCAAACAACCGCTCACCTATTCGCTCATTGTGGAAGATATGATTTGCTTATTAGATGCGTTACAAATCGAGAAAGCGTTTATCGGTGGTTATTCAACAGGTGGCACGATTACGCTCGCGTTTTTATTGGCGCATGCGGATAGGGCATTGGGGGGCATTGTCATTAGTGGGATGTCAGAGGTGAAGGATGTCTGGCTAAGGCAACGTATATCGGTCGCGGTAACATTAGCGAATCGTAAGACACTACCCTTTTTATCACGTATTATTGCACGGGGCAATGCGAACAATCGACAAATGTTTAGGAAACTGCACAGAGAAGCGATCTGTGGTCATGCTCGGAATATTAGGCAATATTATGAGTATAGTGTGAAGTATCGTTGTACGAGCGAGCTTCAAAACATTCAGGTACCTATTTTGCTTGTGTATGGGACAAAAGATAAATCATTTCATCCATATGCCCGTATGTTACATGAAAAGTTACCATCTAATGAGTTGGTTTTTTTAGCAGTACATCATCAAATTCCGACAAAGGCAGCGGCTACATTAAATAACGAGATCGATGCGTTTATTTGTAACAATAGTGTTTAATGGTCAGCGTTGTATGGAATGATATATGCCTTAAAGGGGTGTTCAGAAAACGGTCTGAACATCCTTTTTAATTATTAAGGGAATTATAACATTTCGCATTGTGGATAATGGTTGTGGAAAAGAGCATCTACGTCTAGGCGAAAGCGCCATCCCCTCGCGACGCTTCGACTCCCTCCTACGTGTGGCAAGCACACTTGTCGGGGATGAGCAGGCACTTTAGCGCTTTTGTTCAAAGATAAGAAAGTATAAAATTTTTCTAGTTTAAAGAGTGTCTAGCTCCAGCGCCCAGCCCCTCGTGACGTTTCGAAAGTCTCTTCGTGTGGCAAGCACACTGTGAGCCTTTCTCCAACGCATGTCGGGGCTAGAGAGGGCGCTTGCGCTTTTCTTAATGGCCCACCTAAAAGTGACAAAAACCCCCCTCTTTCCCTGCGAAATGTGTATTTCCCCAACGGTTTCCGATTCCCATCTGCCAAGGAATTTCTATATGATAAGAAGAGCGTTTTCAGGCATCAAACGTGGTATAAGTTGTATTCCACAAGTGTTTTCGTTATGCTTACATTAGTTTGAAAAATGCAAAAAAATGTTATTTAACGCTGAGGAGGTTTATCGATGCAGCAACAAATACAGGCTGTCATTCACAATATAGAAAAAGTCATGATAGGAAAACGTGACATTGCAGAGCTCAGTATTGTCGCGTTATTAGCAGGTGGACATGTCCTGCTAGAAGACGTACCTGGTGTCGGAAAAACGATGATGGTGCGGTCGCTCGCAAAGTCGGTTGGGGCGGATTTTAAACGGATTCAATTTACGCCAGACTTACTGCCATCAGATGTAGTCGGTGTGTCGATTTATAACCCCAAGACATTACAATTTGAATTTCGACCAGGTCCGATTGTCGGGAATATTATTTTAGCGGATGAAATTAATCGGACATCCCCAAAAACACAAGCGGCATTACTAGAGGCGATGGAAGAAGCGTCAGTCACAATTGATGGGGAAACGCTCGACATTCCGAAGCCATTTTTCGTGATGGCGACACAAAACCCGATTGAATATGAAGGGACGTATCCGCTCCCAGAAGCACAGCTAGATCGCTTTTTACTGAAAGTGAGAATGGGATATCCGACAGCACAGCAAGAGATTGAAATACTACGCCGTGCAGAAAATAAAAAGCCGATTCAAGAAATTACATCGGTGATGACGATTGATGAACTACGCGAGCTACAGCACGCTGTACAGCAAGTATATATAGAAGATGGTGTAAAAAGCTATATTATCGATATTGCAAGAGCGACACGCCAGCATCCAAGAGTGTATTTAGGGGTGAGTCCACGTGCATCCATTGCGTTGATGAAAGCAGCGCAAGCGTATGCGTTTATGCAAAACCGTGACTTCGTTAAGCCAGACGACATCAAGTATTTAGCGCCGTTTGTGTTTAGCCATCGTTTAATTTTAACACCTGAAGCCCGCTACGAAGGAATCCAGCCGGAACAAGTCCTAGCGCAAGTGATCGAGCAAATTTTTGTGCCGGTGAAAAGGTTTACGGATTCATGAAAGCAGCAGTAAAAATGATGCGGCAAACTGGCCGTTTTTTTACGGTCATCGGTTTACTCGTGTTCACATTTTGTTTTGCGATGTTCCAAGGGGGCTTTGTTAGTTGGTTTATTTTCTTTACGGTGTTACCTTTCTTGCTGTACTCGCTCGTGCTCGCGGTTATTCCGCTACGTATTGACAATGTAACACGTGATATTACACCAGCAACACGAGAGCGCGGCGACACCGCTACGATTACCGTCCGTTTTGACAATAAGTCGCTTTTCCCGTTTGTTTTCCTTGTCATACGGGAGCTTGATATGGATGAGCGGTTTTACCATATCGCGGGCGGGCGTTCGAGCAACTTATTTTTAGTCGGCTGGAAGCGACATTTCGAGTGGACATATGAGCTAGAAAACTTGCAACGCGGGGAGCATATGTTTTCAGCTTTAGAGCTGACCGTTACAGATTTTTTTGGTTGGGTTGTTCGAAAAAAAGTGATTGAACAACCAGACCGCTTGCTCGTGTATCCGAAAACGGTTGATATGCCGTATACTTCGTTGCAAATGCAGTATGACCAAGGTGCTGTCGCAACGAAATATGCCATTGTGAAGGATACGACGATGGTGACAGGGGTCCGCGATTATCAACCAGGGGATCGTTTCTCTTGGATTCATTGGAAGTCCTTTGCGAAAAACGGGGAGCTTCGTACGAAAGAGTTTGAGGATCGACAATCGCAAAGCTTATTTTTGTATATGGATTGTGCCACAACACAGCACTTTGAAGAAATGGTCGAATTGACAGCGTCGATGTTAAAGGCGATTGTGAAAAGGCATGGCGATGTCGCCTTCTTGTCGGAAGCGGAGCGTTGTATATTTTACCCAGCGGTACGAACGGAAGCCCAATTCGAAAATGTAATGCAGCATTTAGCGAAGGTTACCCCAAATGCGGAATCTTCCATAGATATGCTACTGCGCAATGAACGCCAATTAAGTAATTCGATTCTTCTTTTCGTAACGGGACACATAACGGATGAGCTGAAAACATTTTTAATGAATAGCTCAAAATATGCGCGTGCGGTTGTCTGCTTTGTTGTCGTATCGACGGAACAATATAAAGCACAAAAAGGCGCAGCGCCACGCTTTATGAATGCGAAAGTCGTCTATGTCACGAAAGAGATGTTCAATCATGCCTTCGCGGAGGTGAATAAGCCGTGAAAAAAGATGTGATGCAGTATGTAGAGTTAAGTTTGTACTATGTCATTCTATTTTTTATTTTACGTGAATGGTTAGTGCCTGTTGTCGAATTAACATCAACAGGACATTTAAATTTATTGTTATTGTTTATTGTTTTAGCGTTTGTGTTAAATCTATTTCAAGCACCGATTGTTGTATCGTGGCTCGCAAAATTTACGTATATTGCTTGGTTTGTTGTGCATGTCTATAGTGAGGAAAAACTATGGAGCGCGGCAGGCTTACAATTTTTACAGATCGATATAAAGCGTAACGTAGAAGTAGTATTCGCGGGGCAATGGGAGGGCGTGACCGATCCATTCCGCTCGGTGCTCTTTTTCTTGCTCATTTGGATGCTCATTTATTTAATCCATCATTGGCTAACTGTCCGCATGACGATATTTTATTTCTTCGTCTTAACGGTATTTTTCATTGCGACACTCGATACGTTTACATCGTATAACGGTGCAGCGTCGATTGTGAAGGTCGTGCTGTTAGGTCTGATTATGACCGCCTTCCTGTATATGAAACGTTTAATCGTTGAAACAGGAACTTCCTTTGCGTTTTATAAATACATGCGCTACATTTTACCGATCACCTTGGCAATTGGTGTCGTAGGGATGGTTGCCATTTTACTACCGAAAGCAGCACCGCAATGGCCAGATCCAGTACCGTATATTAAAAGTTTATCAGGCACTGCTGGTTCGGGTGGTACGTCTATTTCCAAGGTTGGGTTTGGAGAAGATGATAGCCGTCTTGGTGGATCGTTTGAAGGCGATGATACGGTCGTATTTTATGTACACGCACCAGAGCGTCAATATTGGCGCGTGGAAACGAAAGATTTATACACGGGGAAAGGCTGGGAGTCGACGTCCGATCTATATTCCCTTTTTGAAATTACAGATAGAAATGTTATGAATTCGGTCGGCTATAATGAGCAAGGCGATTGGAAGCGTGCGGAGGTATTTCCAGCGGTCGTTGATAAGGCTTATGTATTACAACCGTATGGCATTAGAAGTTTTCACACTAGACAGAGTGATATTACACTGCAGTTCAATCGCATAACGGAACGTCTAACAACAAAATTAGGCAGTACCGATACACCTGTAGATAGTTATAGTATCGATTATAGTACGCCAGAATATAGCTATACCGAGCTGAAAACGCCGGTGCCAGCGTCGGAATTAATGACTATGGACGAGCGTTATTTACAGTTACCAGCTGAATTGCCAGAACGTGTACGCCAATTAGCTTTTGATATTACACAAAATCATCAAACCGGCTACGATAAAGCACGGGCAATTGAGCAGTATTTTAAACGAAACGGCTTTACGTATGACACAAAAGATGTGGCCATCCCAACCGAAACGCAAGACTATGTCGATCAGTTTTTATTTGAAACGAAAATCGGTTATTGCGATAACTTCTCGACATCGATGGTCGTCATGCTGCGCTCCATCGGCATCCCAGCACGCTGGGTAAAAGGTTTTGCCAATGGGACGGAAACAGGACGCTTTAACGAGGAGTTACGTGTTTTTGAAATTGAAAATAATGACGCACACTCTTGGGTGGAGGCGTATATCGACGGCGTGGGCTGGATGCCATTTGAACCGACAATTGGCTTTGTCAATCAAGCAGATATTAACTTTGACATGGAAACAACAGAGTCAGAGGAATTATTACTCGAACAAGAGAAAGAGCAACAAGAGCTGAAGGAACAACAAGTCGAGGAACAAGCGGTACAACAAGAAAAAGCCAAAAAGCAACAAAGCATTAGCATTGATTGGAAGTGGCTTGTGCTCGCACTACTCGCATTAGCAGGCGTCGGTTATGTATTCTTTAAAAATCGACGGAAGTGGTTCGTGAAAATGCATGTCAACAGACAGCGCCGACAACCGACTAACGCGACAACGCTCCAAAAATCGTATAAAGTGTTGTTGAAGCAACTGGAAAGTGTTGGACTCAAACGAGGGTCCAGTGAAACATTGCAAGCTTTCGCTACACGTGTAGACGACTATTTCGGTACGGACGATATGTCTAAAATTACAGATTTACATGAAAAAACAATTTACAGTAAAGACATGACGCACTTTAATTTTGATGAAATTAAAGAAAGTTGGGAATATTTAATCAATCGCACAACCGGTTGATTTTACAGGGATTAAAGAGTAAAATTTATAGAAAATCAATAATCACTGTGCCTTCATATAAGTCCGATAATACGGTTCGGATGTTTCTACTAAGTTACCTTAAATAACTTATCTATGACGGTAGGCTGTCGCATGGACTAAATGGACAGCCTACCTTTATATACTTGTAGATGAACGCGGGGATGTATTCTTTCGCGTTTTTTTATAATAAAGTGTTTAATTGTGCGATGCAGCACACAATAAGCTAAACGGCGAAATCTAAAGGAATAGATGGAAGCTACTAGCCAAATTAAACAAGCTTTTATACATGAGGCAATCAATATTAGAAGAGGTGGAAAACGTGTCAACTCCTTTATTAAAAGAGCAACAAAAAGTGGTCGTGCTTGATTTTGGTAGCCAATTTAACCAATTAATCACACGTCGTATTCGTGAATTTGGTGTATTCTCAGAATTACACCCACACACAATTACAGCAGATGAAATTAAAGAAATGAACGCTGTCGGGATCGTCTTCTCAGGTGGTCCAAACTCAGTATATGACGACAATGCCTTCAAAGTAGATCCAGCGATTTTCGAACTAGGTTTACCGATTTTAGGTATTTGCTATGGTATGCAGTTAATGGCTCATACAAACGGTGGAAAAGTAGAAAGCGCAGCAACGCGTGAATACGGGAAAGCTGAATTAACAGTGACAACAGATAACTTATTATTCGGCGACCTACCAAAAGAGCAAGTTGTATGGATGAGCCATGGTGACCACGTAACAGAAGTACCAGCTGGCTTTGAAGTGATCGCAACAAGCGCATCTTGTGAAATCGCAGCAATGGCGAATGCAGAGAAAAAATTCTATGCAGTACAATTCCACCCAGAAGTACGTCACTCTGTATATGGAAATGACTTACTGAAAAACTTCGTATTCAATGTATGTGAGGCAAAAGGCGACTGGTCAATGGCTAACTTCATCGAAATCGAAATCGCTAAAATCCGCGAGCAAGTAGGCAACAAGCAAGTACTTTGCGCATTATCAGGCGGCGTTGACTCTTCGGTTGTAGCGGTATTAATCCATAAAGCAATCGGCGACCAATTAACTTGTATGTTCGTAGACCACAACTTAAACCGTAAAGGTGAAGTAGAGCAAGTTATGAAAACTTTCACAGAAGACTTCGATATGAAAGTGATCAAAATCGATGCACGTGAACGTTTCATGAACAAGCTAAAAGGTGTGTCTGATCCAGAACAAAAACGTAAAATCATCGGGAACGAATTCATTTACGTATTCGATGAAGAGTCTGCAAAATTAGAGAACATGGACTTCTTAGCTCAAGGTACTCTTTACACAGACATCATCGAATCAGGTACAGCAACAGCGCAAACAATTAAATCTCACCACAACGTAGGTGGATTACCAGAAGACATGAAGTTCGAGCTAATCGAGCCACTGAACACATTATTCAAAGACGAAGTACGTGCTCTAGGTTTAGAGCTTGGTTTACCAGAAGCAGTCGTATGGCGTCAACCATTCCCAGGTCCTGGTCTTGGTATCCGTGTACTTGGTGAAGTAACAGAAGAAAAATTAGACATCGTACGTGAAGCAGATGCAATCCTACGTGAAGAAATCAAAAACGCAGGTCTAGAGCGCGACATTTGGCAATACTTCGCTGTATTACCAGACATCCGTTCAGTAGGCGTAATGGGCGATGGCCGTACGTACGACTACGCAATCGGTATCCGCGGCGTAACATCCATCGACGGCATGACTTCTGACTGGGCACGTATCCCTTACGACGTACTAGAAAAAATCTCAGTACGTATCGTTAACGAAGTAAAACACGTAAACCGCGTGCTGTATGATATCACTTCGAAGCCACCAGCGACGATTGAGTGGGAATAACCTGCTACTATTTAACTATAGTTGTTAGGCTATAAACACAGTCATATCAAGGCTTTAAGGCTGTTTTTCAGTGAGTGAAGTTGTTTTTCACCTACTACTATTCATAATAGAAATTGAACCCTCTTTTATTCGTGAGTTTTGCGAATGGAAGGGGGTTTTTTGGTGACTAAAATTTTAGAGCTAATAGATGATTTCAAGCTCAATCAACAAATTCAAGGACGGAAACCAAAGTATGTAGAGATGTGTATTTGGCGACTGACAAGGTGACAGGAGTTTATGAAAGATGAGCTAGGAAACCCGCCACAAAATTTATTTTTTAAAGAAGTAGCTAAAGAAGTAGCTAAAGAAGTAGCTAAAGAAGTAGCTAAAGAAGTAGCGTATCTATGTAGCGACTATACAGGGATTAGTAAAAGACTGTGCTTTTCCATTTAGAATCAAGCTGTTACATTCAAAGTGGAATAAGCAATACATCTAATAGTTAAAAAGTTTTTGATAGGTTTTGAAATTCAAAACGAATGATAGAGTGAACGGATCTTTCGCGAAAAACGTTTTGAAATGAGGTGTCATATGGACGAGAAAATAATTTCATTAATTAAATCAAAACAAGAAAAAGGTATTAAATTGTTACTTGAACAATACGGGGGACTCATGAAAGCTATTGCACTCAAATATCTGGCTAGTAGACCTCAAGAATTAGAGGAAACAATGGCAGATATAACGATTGCTATTTGGTATCATATCGACGACTTTGATTCGAGGAAAAACACATTCAAAAACTGGGTAGCAGCCATTGCGAAATTTAAAGCAATCGATGCTTTACGAAAATTAGAGCGACAAGTTCCTACAGCAGAGCTACAAGATAATTTACCATTGCTAGAATCTAAACAAATCGACTGGCAAATAGTGCTGAATAGTTTACCTATTGAAGAGCGCCAAATTTTTGAAAGCTACTATTTTAAAGGGAAATCAACGACAGAAATAGCAGAGCAATTTCAAAATAAACCATCCTGAATCCACAATAAATTATCACGAACAAGAAAGAAACTTAAAAATCAAATATTAAAAGGGAGGTTGTAAAAATGGGGGTTTATAAAGAGTTAAATGAAATCGAAATTGATTTAGGTGAGTTTGAAGAAGCGACATTTACAAAATTAGAGAAAAAACGTGTACACAAACTCGTGAAAAAGAAGTTGAAATTAGTCAAATCCAATAAAGGAGTGGGCGTTGCAGCATCAGCGCTTGCAATCGGCTTATTAGTCATGAATCATCAAACGATAGCCAATACGCCGTTCATTGCAGCATTACTAGAAGATTGGGGAGTAACTGAACGAGTCGATTGGTCATCTTACAAAACAGTGATTGGTGAAACGCGTACGACAGAAATGGGCGATTTAACATTAAATGAAGTGATTGTTAACTACGATAAAATTATGATTAGTGCAACATTTGAAAAAAATGAAGCGACCGCTTTTTCTTATCGACATCAATTAATGCCTACTGTCATCATTAATGGTGAAAAAGTTGAAACAGAAGGGACAGCAGCACAATCGATTGCGCAAAACAGTTCAATGTATACAATCTATAGTGAGATTACATTAGCTGAGCCAGTAACGGCTGCCAATTTTGATGTACAAATTGCGTATGACAAAATGCATACAGCAGAGACAAAAACGCTAGAAGGTGAAACACTTGAACAGCCGTGGGTATTTGACATAAAGGCTTCTCAGCTTACTGTCCAAAATGAAACAACGGTACATGATTTACACCAAACGATACAATTACAAAATGACGAGAAATTAGTAATTAATCGAATTGTAACAACTCCAATTTCCACAACAATTTTTTATAGTGGGTTTTCATCGGATCGCTCACCGAATATCCTTCTCTATGATCCAGTAGGGAACCGTTATCACTGGAATTCTGCATCTGGCAATGATGATGGTACGGGGGAAATCCATTATACAGGTGCATCCTTTGTAGAGAGTGCGCTTTATATCCAAGTTTTCTCTAATTCCACAGAAGATGATGCAATCAGTGAAAAAGTAAAGATTTTAAATTAATTTTTGATTTATCAGTACTAGGCATCCACACAAATTTAAAGGGGTGTCCGAGAAGTCATTCTGGGGACATCCCTTTTAGGGGGAGAGTCCCAAAAATGTGGATTTACAACAGTAGTAAGTAAAGAAATATCCCCAAACGGCGCTTTGGTAACTTCAAATTCCATTTAACCAATAAAAACCATATATGTTATTATTGAATTGTTATTTAATAATGTTAAATGGGGTGGGAATGTTGAAAAAATATTTTTACATAAGCATTTTACTAGGTGCATTTGCTTTATCAGGCTGCACTGATGATGAAGTTGATAACAAAGAAGTGACAGAAGAATCGTCTCCTGCTGAGCAATCAACAGCAATTAATAATGAGGTTAATGCTACAAAAACAGAAGAAGCAGCGCCGATTCCTTTAAATTTAACGCAAGAGCAAAAAGAAGAATATTATCAAAAATATGTAGCTATTATAGAAAAAGTAAATGCAGAAAATAACGAGGAATCTGAACTAGAGTTGGAGCCTATAACGGCATTTCTTAATGACTATTGGATTGAAGTAGATGAATTTGAAAAGCTAGCAAAAGAAAGAGCCAATGCGTCAATTATTGTTTTAGAAAATAAGGAACGCTATCATCCAGCGGAAGTACCAAAGACAGTGACGTTAAAAATGGGTTCGAAAAAAGCGAACATTATTTTTGAAGGTTCTTTTGATACACAATTAAACGAAAATACACCAAAAGGAAGACAACTATTTTCGGTATTTAACGGTATTTCTTCGGAAGCAGCGGACGCTAATGGAAGTTGGACTCAACTGGACTATGATGAATCGTTAGTTGATGGTGCTACTGTATATAATATTGCAGTGGGAGGCAAATACTCGCAAAGTGGTATTATTTCTTCACATATCATAGAGATGGAATTTCATTGTAATGAAAATGGTGCAATTAGTTAGAAATACCAAGAATTATAACAGAATTTTACCGTTGTATAAATTATACAAAATAAGCCCCGAAACGTTCCCAAATGAAAGCTGGGTAACATATCAAACAGCGACAAACACTGATTTAACAGTGTTTGTCGCTGTTTTTATTAGAAAATAACACTCTGAGACGCTGTGAGAGATTATTTTAAAGAGGACTGTTCGATTCACTTGTTCTAAATGGCCGTAACATATAAATAGACTCTCAATGAAATGTTACCAAAGGACGCTTCGGGAAGATTATGCCTTTATTTTAGAAACTTATAACAATTAATTTCGTTACTCTTAGAAATAGAAAATTGTTGAAGGAGTGAAAATGATGAAAATATTTAAGGTTTTTGTATTTTTTATAATGATTGCATTAGCTATTATAATTGCAGAACGTGGAATGATTTATTATGTGTTTTCAACATCAGACCAGGTATATCCAACTCATTATCCGCTATATGAATTATCACCATTTGTTCGCTCTGGAGTATCAGCTGCTCTAGTGATGGCATCTTTATGGATTACATACAAAGTAATGCAAAGTCTATCATTCATTAAAACTAAAATGAAAAAAAATCCTTATTAAAATGTTTATCGAGATTCAGAGGGCTTTAGTGCAAAAAAGATTTATAACGTATACATAAATGAATCTAATAAACGTTCCCAAACAAAAGTTTGGACATACCCCAAGAAGCCACGAATGTTGTTACAATAAACGGTTTTCGTGGCTTTTTGTATGAACATTCTTTATACAGCTTTTTATGCAAGAAGCGCAAATACTTGATATATCAATATTTACACGTGTATAGCTTACCGTTTAGTGTGCATAAAATTATGCATATTTCTTAGCGTTATAAATCCGTATTTTTCGGCCTGTACCCCTGTATGTTAAAATAATCCTATTATTACCTTGGGGAGTGAAAAATATGAAGCGAATGCCATTTGAACCGCCAACAGAACATTATAATAAGCATATTGAAGAAATAGATGAACAAATATGTAATTTAATTAAAAAACGAAAAGAACTCTCAAATAATAATCCTGGCTTTCCTACTAAACAACTTATAACGGATTGGTCAATAAAATATAATTTTTATGAGGATTTTCTAAATAGTGTTTTTGCGCATTTCTTAAATGAAGATATGTATAAACCTGTTGTAGAGCCGATAGGATATCTTAAAAATATACCGATATTAAAGTCATTTGAAAATAATGATATATTTTATTCGGTAACCTTTATTCGTCAGTTCGAAAACGCAAGTGTAGTTCATTTGAATATTGACAGTATTTCTACTAGTGACGTGTCTGAATGGCATCAGAAAGAACATACCCATTTTGAACTCTCAGTAGAAGGCGAAGAAACTCATTATGATTGTCGGAATGAAGGGGGAGGAGGAACTGTTGGTCATGAAACCTTTACTTTCATTGTTTCGCCTGCTTTACCCGATGATATCTCTACATATAAATTAGTCTTTAAAGAATATAAAATGCCGTTCCAGAAGCCAACAGGTTTTGAATTTGTTATTTAAGAAGGCGATTAATTCGTAATTAACACCCCATCTTTTCATTAAAGAATCAGGTAATGTAGAATAATGGAAAAAATTAGAGTTGATTCTCAAACTGGGGAATCGACTTTTTTATGTTTATAAAAATTACAGCAGACTATAACAGCTTCGTTAAGTATTATAATTTAAAAATTAAACGCTCTTTTAGCTATTCATAAAAAATAACTAGAATATTTTTTAGTTAAAGTTAGCGACTTGATTGATGTCTTTAAAATGAATCAGCAAATTTAAGGTCGTAAAGATAAGTTTGGCTATGAATTTTTCACTAATATATGAGATATTAGGCAGTATACTAATAAAGTCAAAAGGTTTACTTCAGTAAAATAGGGTATATTATATTTGTTGAATAGATTCTCTTTAAAGACAAGAAAAGTAGGTGAACAAAGTGGGGAAATATCAATTGGATACTAAAGGAAAGATGGCTGTGACAAAGTATCATGAAAAAAACAAGCCTGCCCAATTTGATAAAAAGCAGCAACTTGAAAAAATACGTGCAGAGTATTTGAAAAAAAAGCAAGAACAAACAAATAAATAATATGAATGAAAACATAGGAAGACAAATCTCCCTATGTTTTTTCTTATACAAATATGTGGATGTCATTGATGAAACCAATGGCGCAGTCCTTGTGTGTGAAAGCGTGTGAAAGATGGCTGTGGAGAATAATTTAGTATTCATTTT
The DNA here is from genome assembly GCF_042920265.1 of Lysinibacillus sp. KU-BSD001. Lineage (NCBI taxonomy): Bacteria > Bacillati > Bacillota > Bacilli > Caryophanales > Bacillaceae > Lysinibacillus > Lysinibacillus sp. KU-BSD001. Next base: position 78,668 of record NZ_JBDQZI010000016.1, read on the forward strand.
CCATCCGATAAGCATCTAGGAATAGCTGTCCGAGATTCCCCGTACCTTTAAAGCCTAAATCGCATAAGCCGTGGTCAATCATTGTAAGAACGGCTAGCACTTTTTCCGGGAAGGCATTTTCGCCCATATGACCGATACGGAGGATGACATCTGCATACTGTGCTAGGGAAGTAGCGATATATAAGTTATAGGCTTCTTTAATATGCTCCTGTAATTGCAATGCCCCAATCTCTGCTGGAATACTAACAGCAGTTACCGTATTAGACGCATCAGATGTTAAAAATAACGATAATCCATATGCTTCGACAGCTTTTCGTACGGCATTTGCGATTTTGGCATGACGTTCGTAAACGGCCTCTAGTCCTTCTTGTAAAATGTTATCTAAAGCGACATCTAATGCTGCAATTTGATCAGCAGGCATCGTATAAGGCAAGTTTTGCTTTTCAACATAGTCCTCGAAAATTCGGAGGTTTGCATAGAACGAAGCGATAGGTGTTTGTCTAGTAGCCATCGCTTTTTTTGCATGTTCACTTATGGATACAATGGCTAAACCAACTGGAGCAGAGATGGCTTTTTGCGTACCGCCACAGCAAATATCAATTTGATTTTGATCGACATCAATAGGCTCACCAACCATGCCAGCGACTGAATCCACCACTGTTAAAATACCGAATTCCTTTAATAATGGACACAGCTGGCTCACGTCATTTAAGACAGATGTCGGTGTATCGCAATGAACGAGTGTAGCATATTTGAAATGATGATCTTGCTCTAAATAGTTACGTACTTCTTCAACAGGGATACCTTGACGATCATCAAAGCTCAGCACGACAGGCTCTCCACCATACATTTCGACAAAATATTTAAAGCCTTCACCATAAATACCATTATCGAGTACAAGCACACGGTCACCAGGCTCCGTTAAGCTAGCACAAGCTGCCTCCAAGCCTAAAATCCCTTCACCAGCAAGCAGAAGTACGTCATTTGTAGTGCCCATAACTGTACCCATTTTTTTGCTTACTTCGTGATAATAGTGTATGAATTCTTTATCAAAATCAGGGTTATTCGTTTTTTTCGCCAATGCCAGTCGCACATTTTCGCGTATGTCTGTTGGTCCGGGTGCATAGTTTGGTTGAAATTTCATGTTCATCGTCCTTTTTTAAATCGATTTATATATAGCATAACGATAGCAAATGACTAGTATTCAAAAAAGCATCAGTTTTTCCAAAAGTAATAAGGTCAGTGTGGATTACTTTATTGATAGTATCGAATTTGATACAGATTCCTTTTGTGAATATCTAAAATATTGGGTAATTATTTAGTGAATGAATTCATTTTTTGGTTTAATACCCTAATGTGTTCTTAATTAAAAAGCGGAGGACTCCATGATGGATTTTTAGATGAAATTTTAACATTGGATTAACACTGAAGAAAACTGTTCTCTTCATAGCTGGGGGCGAATTGTAGTTCTATTCGTTAGGGGTGTCCTTATAAATGAGTTGTCTTAAATTCAAAAAGTTGTAATGAACTGTTGAGGAACACCAGCCTGTACATTAGTAAACGATCGGATGGATAGGTGAAGCTACTCCTGAATAATTAATGTGAATATTGTCACTACTAGTAAATCGTTCATCCTCCCTATTGTTGAATAGGACTATTAGCTATAAAATTTCATTGTAAGTACATAGGTTTTTAGTATGGGTATTTATCTATTGAGGGGGAAGAACTATGTTAAAGAAAAGCACAGCCACAATCGCAGCGCTTTTTGCATCGAGCACAATTTTAGTCAATACATCTTTTGCTGCGCCAAATGACAATGTACATAAGGAAGTAAATGTTGGTCAAAATGCAGAGCAGCACAATTCAAAAAAACAACAAGAACTTGAAAAGAAAATCGAGCACGATAAAAAGTTAGAGGAAAAGAAACAAAAAGAGCATGAAAAGAACCTAAAAGGTCAAGAGAAGAAGCTTGAATCCATTGATAAGCAGCTAAACAAGATAGAAGAAAAAATCACGAAGTATGAAGTGAAGTTTGCTGACCTGGATGACAACGATGAGGATGAAATAAAGGAAGACGATCAGGAGCCTACTACAAATCCGGATGAAAATACAGGAGAAACAGATTCCGAAGAAGTGAATGAGGAAAACGCTAACGCTGAAGAAACAGAAGCAACGGAAGAAGACGATGCTGAAGAAGAAACAGAAGCAACGGAAGAAGACGATGCTGAAGAGGAAACTGAAGCAACAGAAGAAGAAGGTACTGAAGAAGAAACAGAAGCAACGGAAGAAGAAGGTGCTGAAGAGGAAACAGAAGATCTCGAAGAAGAAATTGAAGAGGCTGTTGAAGAATATAACGATTACCTTGGCAAGTTTAAAGCTCTACATAACAGATTGAACGCTGTCGTTCATCAATTAGACGCGCTGAATAAAAAAGGGGTAGATAGTGCGCTGGTAACTGAACGTTATGACCGAGTAGCTGCCCTTCAAGAAAAGTTGGATGCAGCGGTTGCTAAAATTACACAAGTGCAAGATCAAGTAATTGAAAAAATTAAAAACGATTCTGCGATTGAAGTAAAACCAGCAAAAGAAGCAAAAGACCCTAAAAAAGAATGGACAGTCCAGTTCAACAAACACCTGGACGAAAAAGCGTTATCTGAGCTAGCAGTCGTTGTGTATGATGAACAACAGAACCTAGTCGAAACAACGATGACTTATAATGCAGAGAAGAAATCAATCATCATTACGCCGACACAAGCTTATAAAGCTGGGGCACAATACACATTATATATTGGCAAAGAAATTACAAGCGCAAACGGTCAAGGCCTAAAGAAATCTGTTAAAATGAATTTCACGATCCGCTAATAAAGGTAAATCAGCGGGAATATCATAACCCTATAATCAAATAATGCATATTCATGATCAGCATCTCCTAGTACGAAGGGGGTGCTTTTCTTATGTTCCTCCCACAATCGATGCATCGGTAAAAAGATTTTGCTAGATGTCTAAAAAGCGAACACATACGTTTCGAAGGGAGGAAAGTTTTTTACTTTATTGTATTGGAATCGATAATTTTTAATGCTGAGATGATGCCGTATGTTGAAATCGATATACAACTTATTTATCAATAAGTGTCAAAGTGATTTTATTTACCTAATTTGCACTTATTTTCATTTAAGTTGTATACCAAAATCGGGGGAGGGAAGGTTTTTTCGATTTTGAAATGAACGCTTTATTATTCCGTATTAAAAAAATAGCGAGTGGAATTTTTATTTATCATAATCGATAAGAAATTATTGTTTTTATAGATCATGATATGCGAAAGACGTAGGTTAACCGTTTGTAGTGGCGTCTTATTTTTCTGAAAAGCGTTCGATTTTCTTCGCTTTTTATCCGAATCGGCGCTTGTCTGTTCAAAAAATAGGATGCATGCTCACTGTTTTTTTAGTAAATTTCTCTTGTTTGTTGTTAGTAGAGCGATCTGTTTTTCAATGAAAACAGGCTTTTTTTAGCTAAAATGCAGGGGAATATATAAACGTCCCTGTATCCGGTCAACCCCCCTGGTCCGAGCAAAACCTTGCCGTATCCGAGCAAAAGCCCGAGGTATCCGGTCAAAAAGCTACCGTATCCGAGCAAAAAGTCGCCGTATCCGATCAAAATCCTCGGCCCCAGCATGGTAAGTTGGCGATATGTAGGCTGATGTTTAAAATCAATCGTTATGCTGGAACATTAAAATGCACTTATATAGATGATTTACTAGGGGGCTTTCCATCTGTGGTATGTCCGTTGTAAGTGACACTAATATTAAAAAGACATCCACCCGCGTTTGTGACGCCAGTGGATGTCTTTACATATATTACATCCATTTCATTTGCAAGATTGCTTGTAGCTGCTTGAAATTTTCGGACCCTATATTTTGTTCGATGGTTTTGTCGATTTCTTTTTTGATTTCTAAGCTGTTGTAATATATTTCTTCGCCTAAAGGTGTCAGCTCTACTCGTTTTTGGGTTTTGGGTGCTTTCACTAGCTCTGTTTGTACTAATTGTTTTTCTTCCAATGCTTTCACAAATTTATGTACGGCTTGTTTTGAAATCTCTACTTTCTTTAATATATCTGGAATCGTTGATGCGCCTTCGAATATACAATTTAGAATATACCATTCGGAAGTCGTAATTTGAATAGTGTTTTGGCGATTCCACGTAGAAGCGACTGCATCACGCAATTGCTTGTAATGTTTGTGTAATAATTCAATCGTCTCGCTCATAAAGCCTCCTTTGCCATCCACTATATACAATTTGATCTTCAAGGTCAATTGAGTTGACCAAAAAACTTTTATAGGGTACAATGGATTATGGTAAACTATGTTGACCTTAGGGGGTGAGATATTGTTTTCAATAGGGGATACAGTTTTCTACGGTGCGCATGGAATTTGTTCCATTGAGGATATTCAAGAGCAAAAATTTGGTGGTGAAGCGCAGTCTTATTATATATTGCGTTCGCATCATAGCACGAGTCTTACTTTATATTATCCTGTAAATGCCGTGAATTCTAAGCTCAAAAAACTCATGACAAAAGAAAAAGCACAGGCAGTTTTACAGTGCTTTGAAAATGCAGCTGATTCGTGGAACGATCGCACGACGACACGTCATCAGTCGTATCAATCCATCATCAAAACAGCGGGTCATTTAGAGATTGCGCAAATGACGAACACATTACTGCGAAAGAAGCTAGAATTAGAGGCAATCGATAAAAAATTGCCTGCTCAAGATACGCAAATTTTACAAAATGTGACCGCCATTTTATATGAAGAACTGGCAACAACATTGCAAACAACAGCTAGTGATATATCCGATAAGGTTGACGAAATTATTCAAATGAATTAAGTATAGTAAGCACATGAATCTGAAAAGGTTTGTGTGTTTTTTTGATACAATCACATTTGCTAAATTAGAAGGTAAAATCCAAAAGCCTTTCGATTACATAAGAAGGGCGTTTTCATATCGTTAAAACTACGCCTTCTTTTGCACAAAAAACGATAAAAATGCGATAAGGCATAGTAGAGCGATAAACGTCCACACATTAAAAAATAAATGATTCGAAAACGGACTTAATAAGCCCACCTCCCTATATGGATGGTTTGCATTGATATAATTTCGGTATAGTGTTGCTCGATAAAACGTGTAAAGGGTCAAGGTAAGAAAAACAAACAAATAGCTATATTTTAACCACTTTTGTTGGTTGGAGTTGAATCTTTGATGAAATTGTTCAAACACAAAGAGCATAGAAAAATAGAAATATAAAATAATCAAACAAGGAGCAACAACGAAAAAGAGACCAGGGTTACCGTTACCACTACCGAGCATATCGTTAGCAGGATCAAATGATACGGTGAGTAAGTTTGTAAAGAAAAATGCGAAAGCGGTGATCAGTCCAGCTATTATGACGCTTATATAAAACAATGGCCGCATAGTTTCCCTCCTATCTTTTTTCACTAGTAGTGCCCCGATTGTAACATATTCATTTATCTGTTCGTGAAATATGCTTTCCATCATGCAACTTTACTCGTTCTATACTTATAGCCGTATATCATACTTGTTTTTTTCTTTTATTCTTTCTTTTATTTATTCTTTCTTTTTATATGAGCGTGTCAGTTTGGCTTTATCCGTATGCTCAGAATGAACACGTGGCCTGTTCAAAACGAACAGAAGGATGTGCTCAAAGTGAACACATGCCCTGTTCAAAATGGACACACTGGTGTACTCAGTTTGCTACTTCGAACATGCCAAACTGTCTCCTTGGGAGCGGAGAGATGAGATTGGCAAGTATTTTACTGAAATAGTTTTTCAACATTGGGGTAGAAATGGTATACCAAAGCGTTCGGTCAGTTCTGTAGGCATTTAAATCTTGTCGTTTTCGAATAAGCCCCTGCTTTTCGAGGGAGCTTGTGATGCGAGAAAGAGTGCGTTTAGATAGAAATGGAAAGTGTTGCAGCCACTGGTCACTACTGTGGTAATACCATATTCCCCCGTCTATGCTTGTCCCTCGTTGTGTCAGAAGGTAGTGCAGCTGCTGTAAGAAAAGCGCTTCGTACACACCAATTTTCGATGCTAATTGCGGAATTAAAATTAAAGGCTTACCTTGTACAAGTAAAGTCATCTTGTCATCCTCCTTTTACTACTACTATCGAAATGACAGTTCAAAAAAGGATATATTCGCAACCGAAATATTGAAACAATTTCCATATGGATCCGTCTAATAGTAAAAGGGGTGATACGGGGTGAAGGGTGTTCGTTTGTTTTTATTGGCTATGATTATCGTATTATTGATGGCTTGTGCGGAGAGAGAGCCATCTGAACAACTGCCTAATGTGGATTTAGTAGCAGGTGAAGTGACCAAAGAGCCCTCTGGACAATTAAAAGAACCGCCCAATGTCCATTTGGTAGCAGATGAAACGACTTATATGATGCAGCGCGGTGGATATGAGTGGACGATTAAGCGTACTTTTGGACGCGAGGAAACAACAATCGCTGATGCAGTGGCACCGAATGAGTCGCTAAAACGGGGACTAATCACGTTAGCGAAAGATGCACAAATGGAGCTACAGTTTGAGGTACAGCCAGATCGTTACCGCGTTTTTGGTTGGTACGAGGAGGGCCCATCCAAGTTATTTAGTCATTTACAGTATATCGTAGGGGAACAGTCCGTGGCGATTGAGATCGTCGCTTATTACCCGCAAGGTCACGTATCCTATGTATTGCCGGTGAAATTTGAATGATAAAACGCAACTCTTGGAAGGAGTTGCGTTTTTAAGTCTTATCGTTTCGAATACTACAGCAAACGTCTAAACTCTGCCCAGTTCACTAAGCGTGGGAAATTGACGTCTTTGTTATACGATTGATCCTTTACAATCACTTTGGTGCCGATGTTAGCTAATGTTTGCAAGACGGCAGGTTTGTCATCGACATAGTAATCGAGATGCAGCGATTGGATAATGTCGATTTTTTCGTGATCGGCCATACCGCAAAAGAAGTGTTCGTCCTTGACAGGGAAGCCTTGTGCTTTTACCCAGTCGCGTGTTTGCTGGCAGTAGTGCTTCGGACGAGAGGTAATATAAAAAACATCGTGCCCTTCTGCAACAAGTGCCTGCAATGTTTCGATAGCATCTGCGTAAGCGGGGCAATCCGTAAAATAAATGTCCTCCATCGACTCGATCCACATTTGTCCCCCTTGTTCTTTCGTTAAGCCGAACGGGGCATGGATTTCTACAGTCGGAATGGTTTGAAATACATCGATGCCTAAATCTTTGTTTAACTTTTTATTGTATAAATGAAATGCGTGCTCACGTAAGTTAATGAGCGTGTCGTCGATATCAAAGCCAAATTTCATAAAGTCCTCCATTAGACGATTAAAGTAAATTGTGAAGCAAAGCCTTGTTCTTTTTCGATTTGCAGCGCTTGAATTTTTTCAATTTCTTGTTTACGCTTTGTCGCACATGTTACATAGTCTAGTGTTTCAATTGTTTGTTTTTCAATCAATGAGGCTAGTACATCCGCATCTTTCAGCGCACTGTTTAAGCCGAATGCTCCTGTCGGTGTCATCGCGTGTACGGCATCGCCAATTAGTGCTAGTCCATCACGTCCCCAATTTTCTGTTTGGCTACTAAATACATCGAGTAGCACAAAATCTTGCCAGGAGGTAATGTTTTGTTGCACGGTCTTCCCTAACTCAGGAAATGCTTTGATGAGCTTCTCGATAAACGGCTCAAAAGGCTGCTTGCGTAAAGTAGGGTAGCTGCCTTGCGTAATATGCCAACCAATTTGCACAAAGCCTTTGACTTGTGTGAATAGGGAAATTTGCATGCCATCCACAAGAGCCATTTTAATGACAGGCGACCAATTGTCTGGGGTAGGAATACGCGCCCATAGTAGGTCGTACCCGTGTTTGCGAATAGACGTCTCAATGTGTGCATTTTTACGCACGGTCGAATAGCGACCATCCGCCCCAACGATTAGCCTACAGTCAATGACGAATTCTTCCCCGTCACGCATTACCCGAACACCACCATAACGACCTTCTTCATCTTGTAAAAGCGCTGTTACTCTTGAATTTAAGCAGTATTGAAAGGTGTCATAAGGCGCGGCTGCCTCTAAAATAGCTTGCAGTAAATGCGCTTGTGGGACATGAATGCCTAAATGACCAACAGCAGGGGCTGGCGTGATGGTTTTTGTTTGCTGGCCATTTAACCAGTATTCGAGACGTTCCATTTTCAACATGCCTAGTGCCTCAACTTGATCAAATAAGCCGTACTTTTTTAAAATCGCTTCGCCTTCTTCGTTAATATGCTCCCCGCGAAATGCTTTGGCGATTTCATTTGTTCGTTCGAGTAGCAAGACCGAAATGTTTTTCTTTGCTAATAAATAAGCGAGTAATGCCCCGCCAGGACCCGCGCCAACAATGCAAACATCTACTTTTTGGTGCATATACATTATCCTTCTTTCGGATAGGCTGTAATACGTAAATCTGCCCCGACTTTTTCAACTTCTGCAAAATCAAGAAGCATCGCTGCCTCAACGGTTTCCACATCTGTGCCGGTAAACGGTGTAATGGAGTTACGTCCACCAAGTACTTTTGGCGCGACATACACAAGGAACTTTTGAATCAGCCCCGCACGTAGGAAGGAAGCGTTCACCTCGCCGCCACCCTCTACTAAAATATCGGTAATCCCGCGTTTATACAGTTCATCTAGCATCGTATTTAAATCGAGTTGGTCATTGACGACAGGGACATACAGTAGTTCTACCCCTAGTTTTTCAAATGCGGGGGCTTTATGTTGCTGTTCTTCCGCTGTCACAATAATTGTTCTAGCTGTAGATGTTTGACAAACCGTCGCATCCAGTGGCGTCCGTAATTGACGATCTAATACGATACGGATCGGATTTTTGCCGACACGATCAGGGAGACGTGTTGTGAGAGACGGGTTGTCTGTTAACACCGTACCAATGCCAACTAAAATAGCGTCTACTTGATCGCGTAGCTCGTGTACATCTGCGCGGGCTTCTTCCCCTGTAATCCACTGCGAATGGCCGTTATACGCTGCGATTTTTCCGTCTAGTGTCATCGCAAACTTTGAGATGACAAATGGGCGAGCAGTAATCATGTTGTGAATAAAGCGCTCATTTAAACGACGCGCCTCTATTTCTAATACCCCAACTTCTACTTCAATGCCTGCGTCACGTAGCAGCTGAATGCCGCGTCCTGCCACTGCTGGATTCGGGTCTTCCATCGCGATGACCACTCGTTTGACTCCCGCTTCTTTTACTAAATTAGCGCAAGGGGGTGTTTTGCCGAAATGTGAGCAAGGTTCAAGTGTGACATAAATCGTTGCATCTTTTGCATGCTCACCAGCCATCCGCACGGCATGTACTTCCGCATGGGGCTCCCCAGCTTTTCGGTGAAGCCCGGTACCAACGATGGCGCCGTCCTTCACAATCACGGAGCCTACAAGTGGGTTCGGGTTTGTTTTACCTGTTGCACTTGCCGCTAAATCAAGCGCGAGTTGCATATAGTACTGATCGTTCTTCATTACCTGTTCCTCCATTGACAATATGTCCCGCTTTTTCGACTTTCGTTTGTAAGTAGAAGCGGTTCGTCTCTGTGACACCACCCCATAGCGGGATATGTCCATCAGCTAGTAAACCATGTGCTTCTAGTGCCGCGAGTTTATTCGGGTTATTCGTAATGAGTGTGACAGGCTTGTCGCGTAGTGTTGCTAACACTTTAATGGCATCCTCATAGGAACGTGTATCATCCTCAAAGCCGAGTGCATGATTGGCCTCGACCGTATCTAAGCCTTCTTCTTGTAATAAATAAGCAAGGGATTTTGAGAATAACCCAATCCCGCGCCCTTCATGATCCGCTAAATAAAAGATAGCCCCACAGCCATGCTCCACAATCATTTTCATGGATTCGTGCAATTGATAGCCACAATCACAGCGTTGGCTACCGAAAATATCTCCTGTATGACAAATGCTATGCATACGAATGAGTGCGTCATCTGCATGAGCAAAGTCACCGTACACTAAAACGGAAGACTGCTGACCAAATGATAGATTCATAGAAGGAATGTGATCAATGACTTCCTCTTTTGACAGCGTATTGCTGACAGGTAACCACGAGTACCATTGAAACACCGCTTCAAAATCACCTTGTTTCACAGGTAGACGAACAGGGCCGACTACACTTAAATTTTCTCTCTCATTTCGCGAGATAAGTTGTAGTTTATTAAGTAAAACGTCTAGTTTCTTTTGCATTTTCATCACCATTTAATCCTTTATTTTCTTGAATGATGTAGCTACTTGATAGTGTTGCTTTCTACACCGAAATGGTCCCTCTCGTGTTACGGATAATGCCGCTAGCACACTATTTTAAATGTACATGGGAGGGGGAGATCTAAAATTTCTACTTCAAATGCGTGTACATAACACCCTTGTTATATATTTTCTCATATCATTCTTAAAAAAAACTTACAATATGTCACTAAGTGTATAAAGGTAATTTTCGTTTGTCTATTATTTTGCTTTTCGATAGGGGTGTTATAAGGGGGCATATATAGATGCTTTAGCAACATAAAACGTGAGGCGAAAAGAAGAAATGACGTTTTACCGTATTTTGTTTTACGGAAAAAGGTATATCGCTACTACTATGTATCATACATAAAATGAAGGGGGAGAGGCTATGTTGAAAGGAAAAAAGGAAATTCAAATTATCGAGTATGTACCAGATTCAGTGAAAAAAGCAGGGGTGCGACTGACAGAAGCAGGGGATGTACAAAGTGTTTTATTTTCAGCACAGAAACTCATTGTAGCACTTGCAAGAACGATTATATCCATGAACCCGAAAGATGGAGAGTTAGTGTACCAAGCGATTAGCTCTTACAGTGCGCTCTATCCGCTGATAAGTGACGATCAAGAGTTCCGCTTCAAAGCAGATGTCGACTTTAAAATTCGTGATTATATTTTATCTACTCGCACAGGTGAGCTTGCACCAGCGATAGGGTATTTGTTTGCGCAGGAACAGTTAAACAAACCATTCGTTGTCGATTTTGCGAGTTTATTAACGGATGAGTCAGCGAAAGGAGCAGCTCCTGATTTAATTGTCTCTTCACCGACAGGAGAATGGTCCTTTATCGAATCGAAGGGGTCAAAAGATATGCGCAATAAGGGGAAGTTGCGGGATGCCTTATGTCAAAGTGAAAATGCCGCAACACTGATGGATTATACGGCGCAAGACTTTTATGGGGTATTTGTTTCGATTCCAAAAGCAGATGCAGATTACCCAGCGGCTATTCATTATACGTGCACGTTACACGAGGGGGAACGGAGTGTAAACGATAATCGCCCGCTTATTTATAAGCACTATGCGAGCTGGTTTATGCTGCTTGGCTTCCAAGAAATAGCGGAGCGCTTAGCAAACGGAGAACCGATGATGATGAAAAAACCAAAAAAGAAGACCGCTATAAAAAAACAAGCGTATTATGTATTGGATACAAAGGATTCCCTGTTCTTCAAGACGATACAGGGGTGGGATAAACAATTTAAGCGTGCACAATTTGGAATCGCAGAAGAGGTATTTGCATTTTTAAATGGTCAGGAAGAGGCGCAGCTCATACTACCGCCATTACAACAAGTACAAAAGCAAGGGAACAAATATGATCTATTCGCAGATGGTACAGCCATTTTTTATAAATAATTGTTAGGAAATACGCAAATCATAGGTTTGCGTATTTTTATCTGTTTTTAAACTTAATTCATTACAATAAGGAAAAGGAGTGAGGGACATGTTCAAAGTAGAAGTGGGCAATCCAGTAAATCAGACAATCATTTTTTTACATGGAGGTGGGCTAGATCATACCCAGTGGAAAGAAGTAATGCATCATTTATCGCCTGAATTTCATTGTGTTGCAGTGGATTTGCCGATGCATGGACAAAGTACGCATATCCCATTAACGATGGACGGGGTATTACATAGATTAGAAGATGTATGTCGGCAATACGGGCAAGTCCATCTTGTCGGATTATCACTAGGTGGCGCGATTGTATTAACCGCCTTATCCCGCTTCCCGCAATTTATAAAGAGCGCGGTCATTAGCGGCACGACGACGCTATTAAGTGAGAAAAATGCGACGCGCCTCAATAAATATATAGCGCCTATGTATCGTTTGTTGAAGCCTGAATGGGTTACAACGTTAACGATGAAAGGCTTTAACATACCACCGCGATTTCAGAAGGATATTCAGCACGCTACCAAATCTGCTAGTGTCGAACAAGTACGTGCGATGTATACGTTGCTGTCTAAAGTGCAACTGCCGATGTTGAATCAAGTGCCGTTGTTAGTCCTAGCAGGAGGAAAAGAAAATAGGTTAGTGAAAAATTCCCAATATAATATTCTCTCCTACGTAAAGCGCAGTAAAGCAGCTATTGTACCAAGTGTAGGACATGCATGGAGCTATGAAAACCCTTTGTTGTTTGCAGAAGTAGTGCAGTGCTGGTGTGAAGAACAACCGATTCATTTTGGATTAAAAACGTTACAGTAATATAATTTGTTGGAAAATTTACGAACTTTATTTATTTTTTTTTCGTTAATGTTCGGAAATAGCTTGAAATGTGAAAAATGAAGTGATATAGTACAAAACGTAAAATAATTAAATACGTCGTCGTATAATGTCGGGAATAGGGCCCGTAAGTTTCTACCAAATCACCGTAAATGATTTGACTACGAGATGGAAAATCGTTATTGCTATGAATCTAGTAATATCGTATTTTCTGTTAACGAATGAAACGAAGCATGCGACCAATACTAATCGTGTGCTTTTTTATTTGAAACAAATGTCCAATAGACATCCGTACAGACGATAAACGGAGGAACATTTCAGCATGAAAAAATATTTCCAGTTTGATGAACTCGGCACGAATTATAAACGCGAGATTCTCGGTGGATTAACAACGTTCTTGTCAATGGCTTATATTTTAGCAGTTAATCCAGGGATGCTTGCAGCAGCAGGTATGGATGCGAATGCGGTATTCGTCGCAACAGCATTAGCAGCGGCTGTCGGCAGTTTATTTATGGGGTTAATTGCAAAGTACCCAATCGCCTTAGCACCCGGTATGGGTCTGAATGCATTCTTTGCCTTCTCGGTAGTCATTGGTATGGGGATGGCTTGGGAAACGGCGTTAACAGGTGTATTATTCTCAGGGCTTATTTTCATTATCCTTTCTGTAACAGGTTTCCGTGAAACAGTGATTAATGCGATTCCAGCACAATTGAAATATGCAGTAGGTGCAGGGATTGGTTTATTTATTACATTTGTCGGCTTCCAAGGTTCAGGCATTATCATCAATGATGATGCAACGTTAGTAAAACTTGGTGATGTAACATCAGGTAATGCATTGCTTGCGGTATTTGGTGTGTTTGTTACAGCGATCTTTATGGCAAAGAAAATTAACGGTGGCATTTTCTACGGTATGATCATTACAGCTGTAACCGGGATGATTTTTGGTTTAGTCGATTTACCGGAAAAAATCGTTTCATCCATTCCAGACGTATCCCCGACATTTGGGAAAGCGTTCGAAGCGTTTGGAAATGTGGAGTTAATTTTCAATACAGATTTCTTAATCGTTGTATTAACATTTTTATTCGTTGACTTCTTTGATACAGCCGGTACATTAATGGCTGTGGCAGGGCAAGCTGGTTTAGTAAAAGACAATAAATTACCTCGTGCAGGGAAAGCGTTACTTGCCGATGCATTAGCAACAGTAACAGGTGCTATCTTCGGTACATCCACAACGACTTCTTACATTGAATCGACAGCAGGTGTGGCAGCTGGTGCTCGTACTGGTTTTGCTTCCGTTGTAACAGGGGTATTATTCTTACTAGCGTTATTCTTCTCACCGGTACTTGCCGTTGTAACGTCAGCCGTGACAGCGCCGGTCTTAATCATTGTAGGGGCGTTAATGGTTTCTTCACTGAAACTGATTGAGTGGGATAAAATCGAAATTGCCATCCCGGCATTCCTTGTTGTCCTTTGTATGCCACTTGGCTACTCGATTGCAACAGGTATTGCGATTGGTTTCTTATTCTACCCAGTTACAATGCTTGTAGCAGGTCGCGGGAAAGAAATTCATTCAATTATGTATGGTCTGTTCGTGATCTTCCTTTGTTACTTTATCTTCTTATAAAAACAATAAGCAACCTCGTCTATTATTGGACGAGGTTGTTTTTTTTGAGTTTGTTCGGAGGAATTTAATGTCGCAAGGGAATCGGTATGGTTGAATGAAACGTTATTAAATTAATAATCTAAGCGTGTTCCATAGTTAATCTAGCCCGATTGAGAATTGTGACAAGTAAAAAAGCTTTACGGGTTTTTGAGGTGATATATTAATAGGAAGAAACTCTAGATATAATGAGTGAGTGTAGTTGCGTAAGAAGTCAGAATAATTTTATTTCAAATAAAGGGTTGCCAAAACAGGGAGAGGGGGTGTATAGTTAAAAACGTTGTTACGAAACAAACGGAAACAACAAAACAACGAAACAAAAAACTTAAACGAAGTTGTTGACAAACGAAAACAATGATGTTAAAGTATAAAACAGTCGCCGATAAAAATGAGGCGAACATGAACTTTGAAAACTGAACAAGCAAAACGTTAACAATAAACGTTTCTGAATAAGAAACAAAATTTTGGACATCAAACATGATGCCAGCAAATTTGAGCTTACTCAAATTCTTTTATGGAG